>DXMY01000036.1 GCA_019413925.1 Collinsella sp. | reverse complement strand
GCCCGCAACACCGTCACCAACGACGTGCTGTACAAGGAGGGCCTGGACCTTCTCGTCGTGCCCTCCGCCGAGCTCTCCCGCGGCCGTGGCGGCCCGCGCTGCATGAGCATGCCCTTCTGGCGCGAGGACCTCTAAGGTTTTCAAAGACCCGTACAGGTCTTACTACAAACATCTAGCTGCCATTAGGTGTCTCCCATTGGGGCGGTGCGGATCTTTCGCACCGCCCCATTCATGTTTAATGACGCTAAATGAAGATCAGATAAGGTGGCCATGGATATCAAGACAATCGGTGTTGAGGAATGGCTCAACGTTTGGGAGAAGAGTGCTACCTGGGATATAGCTCAGTCGACGATCTCGTCGCTGACCATGGGCGAGCTTCGCGCACTGGACGAGCAGGACGGCGCCACGTTCTACGAGCGCCTGGATCGCGAGAAGATGAACTACGGCTGGATCGAGGGATCGCCGGAATTTAAGGCCGAGGTCGCCAAGCTGTATCTTCGCGATGTCAATCCCGATCACATTCTGCAGGCCAATGGCTGCACGGGCGCCAACCTCAACGCCATCATGGCCGTTGTGGAGCCCGGCGATCACGTGATTGCCGAGTGGCCTACCTATGCGCCGCTCTACGAGATTCCGCGTACGCTGGGTGCCGAGGTCGAGTATTGGGAGCTCCGCGAGGAGCTCGGCTGGAAGCCCGATATCGATGAGCTCAAGCGCTTGGTGCGCCCCAACACCAAGCTCATCTGCATCAATAACGCATCGAACCCCATCGGTACGGTGCTCGATGCCGATATGCTCGGGCAGATTGCCGAGATTGCCCGTTCGGTGGGCGCCTACGTGCTGTGCGACGAGGTGTATCTGCCTCTCGAGAACACCGAGTCCTTTATGTCGATGGCCGACGTGTACGAGAAGGCCATTGTCACCAACTCGGTGTCCAAGACCTATTCGACGCCTGCGGCCCGCGTGGGCTGGGTCGTGGCCAACGAAGAGGTGTCCAACCGCATCCGCACATATCGCGACTACACCATGATCTGCGGCGGCGTGTTCAACGACGCCCTGGCGACCTACGTGCTCGAGCACAAGGACAAGATTCTCGAGCGCAACCGTAAGATCGTGTTTGGCAACCGCGATATCGCACAGGCATGGATCGATACGCAGCATCGTGTCTCCTGGACGGCCCCGCAGGGCGTGTCCACCTCGTTTATCCAACTGGATATTCCCGAGGACGACGAGGAGTTCTGCAAGCGCCTGTTGGCCGAGAGGGGAGTGCTGCTGGTTCCCGGTAGCCGCTTTGAGCTTCCCTGCGGCGCGCGCTTGGGCTACTGCGCGAGCGAAGGCGTTCTCCGCGAGGGCCTGAGGCTTCTGGGCGAGGCGCTGGCCGAGTTCGATCGCTAGCCCCTTGAGGCTTTCGAGGGCCTAAACCTTTCTGGGCCCTAGATATACCGAATGCAGACCCGCTCCCTTGGGGGCGGGTCTGTTTGTCTTTACCGCCGAAAAAATCAACTTGTTACAAATGGAGGCGCAAAGCAGACGGAGTATTCGATGGGCCTTATACTGAGCTTCCGGTGAACGGTATCCAACGTCTGGTAAACGGTAGCCTGTTTGCCAAAAATGAATAGGACGAACTTTTTTCTGAATATAATCAAAATGGTTGAGACGTAGCAAGAATTGCGAATTCTATTCATACCTTTGCGTGAAATATGCAAATCGAGGGTGGTTTAAGAAAGATTAGTTCCAATTGATTTTTCGGTTAAAAAGGCATTTAAGCACGTAAATACACTTTATTAAGTCAAAGTGTACCATGCGTGAAGTATATGTGTATGCCGTTCACCCCTCATATAAAACCGTTCGGGGGCAAGGTGGAAGTATGGGCTGATTTTGGATATAAATATGTCGTCAGCAATAACGCCTCACACGGAGGGGCGCTAACGAATCGGCCCCGACAAGGGCCCGAAAGAAAGGTAGGAGGCCATGACGAAAGGTCTGCACGTGCCTTCCGAGATCGGCAAGCTCAGGAAGGTCTGCCTGCACCGTCCCGGCGACGAGCTCCTCAACCTGCCGCCCGACGAGCTCGAGCGACTCCTGTTC
>DXMY01000035.1 GCA_019413925.1 Collinsella sp. | reverse complement strand
CCCCCTAACGTCATGGTCTACAATCGAGGGCACAATCATTCGTCCATCCAAAGGACCGTCCTTGAACCTAAGCAAGCCTAAAATCAACGCGCTTCTGGCACTCGCGCTCTTCACCTTCGCCTTCCTTGCCGCCGAGTTTCGCTTCGACGTCAACGTCGGGCTGCTCGCCGGTGCCGAACGCGTTGTGATCGCACAGGGCTTTATTCTGGGCGCGAGTGTACTCGGCTTTATCGGATACGCGCCGCTGCTCGGGCTCGCACAGCGCAAAGGCCAGCCCCAGGCAGCTGTCAGCGTCGCCGTCCCCATCGCCATCTTGGGGCTGACTCAGATTCAGTCCCCCACGAGCCCGCTTGCGCTCGAGATTCTGGGGTGCCTCGCATTCCTCGGGCTCGGTCTGCTGGGTGCCGCTGCTCACCACGCCTTTTCGTTGGCATTCCAGAATGACTCCAAACTCGCCACCGGCGCAGGGGCAGCCTATGCCGCGGGCATCCTGATGCAATTCGTCACCAACCTGATTGATTGCGGTGGCATCGCCGAGCTCATCATTCTTGGCGCAGCGACTATCGCCATCTCCGCCCTCAGCGCCACTACCCAAGAGGCAAACGAGGGCCCCAGCCCCACCATCAATCCCTTTGCCGAGCCCTCGCACGCCCTCGCCAAGCAGGCGTGCTGGAGTATCGCGCTCGTCATGATTCTCGCCTGCCTGTTCTCGACGCTCGATAACGTCGTCACGTTCTCCAATGCCCACGGCACCATCGCCGTACAGACCTGGCCGCGCCTCTTTTTGGCGGCGAGCGGTCTCGTCGCCGGTATCGTCTTTGATCTTGCCGAGCGTCGCTACATGGGCCTCATCATGCTCGGCGTCACGGTACTTTCCACCATCTCGATCTTGGCCGTGGAAGCCGGCGCCGATCCCAACTTGGGCCTCATCGTCTTTTATCTGAGCTCGGGCTTTTTTGTCACGTTCTTTACCGTCACGTTTACGCAGCTGGCGCCGCGCATGCACACGCCCGCACTGTGGGCTGGCATGGGCCGCGCAGCCAACAACGTGTGCGCGTTCACTACGTCGGGCATCTCGCTGGCACTTGTGACCTCGGGCAATGTCGCCCTCATCATGATCGGCGCACTCATGCTGCTTGTAGCGGCGAGTGTGGCGTTTGTAGCCGCGGGCCTGTTCCGCCTACCCCAAACCGAGCAGGAGCGCGAACACGAGCAGCTGGCAGAAGAAGCGCTCGCCGCCCCCACCATCGAGGAGCAATGCCAGGCCTTCATCGCCAACCACGCTCTCACCCCGCGCGAAGTCGACGTGCTCATGGCTGTGACCCAGGATGAACGCCCGCTCAAGCAGATCGCCGAGGAGCTCGGCATCTCGATGCGCATGGTACAGCGCCACCTGAGCTCTATCTACCAAAAGACCGACACGCAGACGCGCGCCGGCCTCACCAAGGCCTTCCCCTCCGCCTAAAACAAAAACCGCCACAAAGGTGTCTGTCCCTTTGTGGCGGTTTTTGTCGGCTAGCCTTCGAGCTGGGCGACTTTGTAGCGGTAGGCAGCGGCGATAACATCTTTGCAGCCTTCGCGGCCCAGTTTGGCGCGGTTGACGACGATGTCCTTGCCGCTCGTCATCTTCCACTTTCCGGCGCTATAGCGCTTATAGAACGCCTCGCGCGCCTTCTGCTGCTGCTTGACCAGCTTGGCGCCCTTCTTTTTGTTGAGGCCGCGCTTTTTGCGCACGATCTCGACGCGGTCCTCAAAGGGTGCGGTCACCAGCACGGCAATGTGATTGGGGTTGTTGCGCAGCAGGTAATCGGACAGACGGCCTTCGATAATGCAGCTCTCGGTCTCGCCCAGATCCAAAATCACCTGGCTCATCTTTTGGAACAACTTATCCGAGTACGAACGCGCATCGTAGCGGTCGGGCAGAAACGCCATATTCTCCACGGCCAGGCGCTCGTCGTAGGCAGCCATCTTGTCGAGCGACTCGCCCGCGCGCAGCGACGCGCGCACCAGCAGCTCGTTATCGTACAGCGGAATCCCCAGCTCATCGGCAAGGATACGGCCAATCTCGTGGCCCTCGGCACCAAAGTCGCGCGCGATGGTAATGACCACAGGACTCTTCTTGTTCTCCAGATCGCTCATCGCGATTCCTTTCTCTATGTGACAAAGGGACTGTCCCTTTGTCACATTCTACGCTGCCACCATTCGCCTCTGATATGCCCTCACCAGCAGCGAGATACCAAAGTTGAGCACAAAGTACATCGCAAACACCAGGCCGTAGAGCATAAGCACCTGCGACAGGTCGATCGCATGGGCCATCACGACGTTTGCCGTGTACATGAGCTCGGCCACGTTAATGCCCGAAAGATACGAGCTGTCCTTGATGACGGTCGTGCATTGGCTAAACAGCGCCGGAATGATCGTCTTAAACGTCTGCGGCAGAATGATGTAGCGCATGGTGGCAAAGAAGCCAAAGCCCTGGCTCTGCGCTGCCTCAAACTGGCCGCGCGGAATCGAGTTGAGGCCGCCGCGCACAATCTCGGCCATAACAGCGCTGGTAAACAGCGTAAAGGCGATGGTCGAAATCACAATGTCCAAACCCTGCACCGTAAAGTAGATAAACAGGATCCACAGCAGGTTCGGCGTGCAGCGGAACAGCTCGATATAGGCGCTCACCAAAATACGGAATGGGCGGGGCGCATAACTTTTAACGAGCGCCAGCACCGTGCCAAAGATGAGGGAGAAAAAGATCGACAGCGCCGAGATCTCGATTGTCTTAACGAAGCCGCCCCAAATGTAGAGCAGGTTGGTCGCGTTGAAGATTTCCATGCGCTAGGCCTCCTCTACGTTGTCGAGCCCCAGCTCGGCCAGGCTCACGCCGCGCGGACGCTCCTTGGAGCGGCGCTCGAGCCACTGCACCAGTATGGCGAGCGGAAAGCAGATGATGAAGTACATAAGGCAGCAGACGATGTATCCCTGCAGGTAACCGTACAGACTCACAAAGTTGTCGGAACGGTACATAAGGTCGCCGCCGGCCACAAGCGCCAGCACCGACGTGTTCTTGACCAGGTTGAGCGCCTGGTTACACAGCGGCGGCAAAATGATCTTGAACGTCTGGGGCAGCACGATGTACCAGTATGCCTGCGCACGGGTGAAGCCCTGGCTCTGCGCCGCCTCCATCTGACCGCGCGAAACGGCCTCGATACCGGTGCGGATGACCTCCGAAATGTAGGCCGCGTGATACAGGCCCACACCCAAGAAGCCCAACACGAACGGCGCGATGCGCACCGGCTGGTCGGCACCGGTTATGGCCTGCAAAAACTGCGGACCGGCCATGTACATAAAGAGCACCTGCACGGGCAACGGGGTGTTCTGGTAAAACTCCACGTACACGCGGCTTATGGCGCGCAGCACGCGCGAGCGAGTGGTAGAGAACACGCCCAGCAGCGTGCCCAGCACCAGCGACAGCAGCAGACCGGCAACGACCACCTGCAGCGTCACGCCAAAGCCCTCCCAGAAGGGCCCCATGTTTTGAAATGTCGTCGACCAACGGTCGGCGTCAAATAATCCTTCGAGCATTTGATTCCTTCCTTGGACGATGCGCCTATACAAGGCCCCAGGTCTTGACCTCTTGGTCGAGCCAGCCGTCGGCCAGGCGATCGCAAATCACCTGATCGACCACGGCCGAAAGGTCGCAGCCCTTCTTGGTCGCCACGCCGTAGCCCTGCTCGCCAAACTTGACCTCGGGCTGCAGCAGCTCAACGGTCTCGTTCATGTAACCGGCCAACGTGGAGCGGTCCATGGCAAAGACGTCGATATTGCCGGCGTCGAGCGAACTCTTGATGATGGGGTAGCCGCTAAAGGCCCTAAACTCGGGCTTGCAGCTAAAGCCGTTGTCCTTGATCATCTGCTCGATCAGGCCCTGCGTGGTAGCACCCTGACTCACGCCGATGACCTTGCCGTTCAGGTCCTCAATCGAGGTAAAGCCCGAACGTTTCTTGACCATGAGTCCCACGTAGTCGGTGCGGTACGGCGTCGAGAAATCCCAGCTCTTCTTGCGCTCGTCGGTGATGGTATAGGTCGCCGCGACCACGTCGAGTTGGCCGTTATCGATCAGCGGACCGCGCGTCTTGGGCGTTACGTCGGTAAACTCGACAAGCTCCTGGGCGCGGGCCTCCTTGTAACTCACGCCAAAGACGGCAGCGGCGATCTGGTAGCACAAATCGACTTCCATGCCCTCAAAGCGGCCCTTGGCGGTGTCGTAATAGCCGTAGCCGGGAACATCCTTCTTAACGCCGGCATTCAGATGTCCACGCGACTTGATGGCCGCAAGCTTGGACCCCTTGTCGGAGCCCTCGCCACTGGTGGAGTTGCCGCAACCGGTAAGCGCGGTCCCCGTCAGCGCGAGCATGCCGGCGCCAGCCAGCTGCAAAAAGTGACGGCGCGACACGGCCGCCCTCGTCATATCCGTCATGTCCATCACCGCGCCTAGTGCAGAATCTTGGACAGGAACTCGCGGCAGCGCGGGTTCTCGGGGTTATCGAAGAAGTGCTCGGGCGTGCCCTCCTCCAGGATGCGGCCGTCCTCCATAAAGATGACGCGGTCGGCCACCTGGCGCGCAAAGCCCATCTCGTGCGTCACGCAGATCATGGTGATGTCCTCCTGCGCGAGCTCAATCATAACGTCCAGGACTTCCTGGACCATCTCGGGGTCGAGCGCCGAGGTCGGCTCGTCAAACAGGATGATGGGCTGCTTGGTGCACAGGGCACGGGCGATGGCGATGCGCTGCTGCTGACCGCCCGAGAGGTTCTGCGGATACTCGCCGGCCTTATGCGCCATGCCGACGCGCTTGAGCGCGGCGATGGCGATCTCGGTCGCCTCCTCCTTGCTCTTCTTTTGCAGCTTGATGGGCGCGAGCGTCAGGTTGCCGAGCACCGTCATGTTGGGATACAGGTTGAACTGCTGAAACACCATGGAACTATACTTACGAGCCATCTCCAGGTGATTCTTCTTGGTGAGCGGCGTACCGTCGATGACGACCTCGCCCGACGTGGGCTCCTCCAGATAATCGACGCAACGGATGAGCGTCGACTTACCCGAGCCGGAAGGCCCGATCATTACGAGCTTCTCGCCGCGCTTAACGGTGAGATTGATATCTTTGAGCACATGCAGGTCGCCAAAGTACTTGTTGAGATGCTTGATCTCGATCATGTCTGCCATGAATGTCCCTTCCCTGCGTTTACACGAGTTGCACTATTGTACGGAAAGAACCACGTTTCTGCAGCCCACACTACATTCCCGTAAAGAACCCGCAACCTTTAACCCACTCATTGGGGACAGATTTAAATGAGTGCCCGCTCATTGGGTACTCATTTAAGTCTGTCCCCAATGGGCATCGAAAATAATACAACCGCCCTTGTTGAGCATAAGTCAGCGAAAACCCGTACACGCGAGCAAGGTGACGTGAAATGAAAGGGCGCAGACCTTATGGTCGCGCCCTTGAAATTGAACGTCAGATTGCCGCGTGTACGGGTTTACAGCGTCGAGCCGTTACGCGGTTTGGTAAAACCGCGTAACAAATTACGCGAGTTTGGCACCGACGATCTTTGCCGCGGCAGGCTTGTCGAAGTTGCCGCCGGTGGCCTTGCCCAGAGCGCCCATGACCTGGCCCATCTGCTTCTTGGACGTGGCACCCAGCTCGGCGATAACTTGCTCAATCAGGGCCTCGAGCTCCTCGCCCGAAACCTGCGCGGGCAGCAGGCTCTCCAGAATCTTGACCTGCTCGGTCAGGTTGTCGGTACGCTCTTGGTCGGTGCCGGCCTTGATGGACATCTCCAGCGTCTCGCTCGTCTGCTTAATCAGACGCTTGATCATGCTGTTGACGTCTTCCTCGGTCACATCGCGGCGCTCGTTGACCTCGATATTCTTCACCTCGGCCTTGACCTGGCGAATGATGGACAGGCGAACCTTGTCCTTAGCCTTCATGGCTGCGATCATTTCCTTCTGCAGCTCTTCGTTGGTCATCTGCAAATCCTCCTCAATAGTGCGGGCGACACTCACACGAGCGCCGCCCCATGATTACTCAGTCGTCGACGAATTGTCGGTCGAACTCTTGGTGACGCCCTTCAGGCTCACGTTATAGGGTACGTCCTTGGGCATGGGGTTGACGGTAATGTCGGCGTCCTTCTTGTACTGCTCCAGCCACTCACTGTACGCGGTACTGGCCGCCTGCGTCTTCACCACGTTGGAGACGTACTTCTTGATGGCCTTGGGCACCTGGTTGATGTCATCAACCTGATTATCGACATGGAAGTAGTCGGTGCACTTGATGATGTGGTAGCCATAGGTCGACTCGATGACTTCGCTCACGTCGCCCTTGTTGAGCCCCTCGAGCGCCGTCTGGTAGCTGTCGACAAAGGTGGTGAGCTTATCCCAGCCCACATCGCCCTTCTTCTCCTTGGAACCGGTGTCCTCGGAGTACTGCTCAACGGCGTCCTCAAAGCTCAGCTCACCGGAGTTGATCTTGTCCAGGCACTCCTGCGCCTTGGCCTTGGCGGCAGCCTTGTCCTCGTCGGAAGCGTCGGAATCAACCTTGATCAGGATGTTCGACGAGCGACGGGCGTCGTTGTAGCTGGACAGGTTTTCGTTGATGTAATCGACAATCTCGCTGTCCTTGGGTTTGCTCGTGGGCGCGACGGCATCCTTGAGTTTCTGCTGCGCCAGACTCTCCTTGAGCGAATCCTTGTAGGTGTCCTCGGTATAGCCGTAGGTCTTGAGGGTCTTCTTAAAGGCCTTGGCACCGCCCGCGCTCTTGCACGCGTCCTTCCAAGCCTTCTCGACCTCCTCGTCCGACACCGTCACGCCGTTCTCCTTCTGTGCCTGTTGAAGCAGAATCTGCTGCGTGTAGGAGTCGATGAGTTGCTTGCGATACTTCTTGGGCGTGAGGTCGTTGTCGACCAGATACTGCGCCCAGTCCTTGTCCTTGGTGTAGCCGTAGGACGTGCGCATGCTCATGATCTGCTTGGTCACGGTGTCCTCGGTGAGGTTGGTGCCGTTGATAGTAGCAGCAACACCGCCGGTCAGCTTGTAGCCCGAGGTGTCCTCGGCCTGCGACATCAGGCCGGAGCACGCCATCGCCGAGACGGAAAGCAGCATCGCCAGCACGCCGATGACCACCAGAACGATCTTGACGGTCTTGGACACGCGGGTCTTGCGCTGCTTCTTGCGAGAGTTAGAGGCGGCGCGAGCCTGCTGCTCGGGCGTCGGCTCGAGTGCGGGGTTCTTTTTCTTATTTGCCATAGTTGGCCTTTCGCATAACGAATCGAACAAACGCCATTGTGTCACAACGCAGCCCCCGCGGCACGCTTGGTGCATTGGGGACAGGTTAATCTGCACCATTTTGGTGCAAAGGGGACAGCTCTGGCAGCCGGCAGTTAGGGACGTTCCTTTTCTGCCGGCACCTAGGGACAGTCCCCAAGTGCCGGCACATAAGGAACGTCCCTAGGTGCCGGCTTAGCCCCACCTTAGAAGTGGCGGCGGATGGCGTCGACCATGCCCTGCGGCGTGGTCTGGCCGAGCACGTCGGCTGCGGCATCGGCGTCCATAAAGATGTTCATGAGCGCCTGCAGAGCCTCGACCTGGCCGCCCGGCTCGGCGATGCCCAGATTGATGACGATCTGCGCCGGCACCGGAGCGCCCATGCCAGCCATAGCGTTAAATGTCACGGGCGCGGAGGGCTTCACCACCGCGATATAGGGCTTGGCCACAAACCCCGGATCGGTATGCGGAATGGCAATGTTTGCCGCCGGCATGGCAAGACCCGTGGGATAGGCATCCTCGCGCGTGCGAACGGCGTCGAGCCAACCGTCGGCAATGTAGCCGCGCGGAGCAAGCTCACTCTCGAGTTGCGCAAACACCTCACCCGGCGTCGCACACTCCCAATCAAAAAACACCAGCTCAGGCGTAAACAGCGCTTCGTTATCCGCCATGCGCTCACCTCTCTCACCTAGTCATTCAGGAACGTCCCCGATGACTACCCAAAACAAAAGGTGGCCACGCGCGCCTTGGCGCCAATGACCACCCTGACCACTCAACTAAATTGTACTGTGCGCCGCTAGACGCGGGGCGCATCAATTGCGACCTTGCCGCTCTCCAGCACGTGGACGCGGCCGTCGGCGAGCATTTGCACGACCTCGGGATACAGCACGTGCTCAATCGCGTGGATGTGCTCCTCGAGCGCGTCGACATCCCAGCCCTCCTCGACAGCCAGCGCACGCTGGGCGATGATGGGACCGTTGTCGTAGACCTCGTTGGCAAAATGCACGGTCACGCCAGTTACCTTGACGCCGCGCGCAAAGGCATCGTCAATCGCATGCGCACCGGTAAAGCTCGGCAGCAGCGCCGGATGCAAGTTGACCACGCGGTTGGGAAACGCCGCCAGCAGCGGTGTGTGCACCATGCGCATATAGCCGGCCATCACCACGTACTCGCAGCCGCGCTCGAGCAGCTCGTGCGCGATGATCTCGTCGGCGGCAATAGGGTCGGCATAGACATCCTTGGACAGCGTGAGCGTCTGGATGCCCGCGCGCTCAGCGCGCTGCAAACCCTTAGCCGAAGGACGGCTCGACACCACAAGCTCAATCGAGGCGTTGAGCTTACCGGCGGCGATCAGATCGATCAGCGCCTGCAGGTTGGTACCCGAACCGCTGATGAGCACACCGATCTTGAGCGGCTCGACCGTATCGGTGCCGGTCGGACGGGTGTAGGGCACAAAGCCCAGGCCCTCACTAGCAGCCATCTGCTCGTTAGCGCTCATCGGAGTACACGACCTTACCGGAACCCTCGACGCACTCGCCCACGCGGAACGGCTTCTCGCCCAGCGCGACCAGGGCTTCGGTAACCGCGGCCTCGTCCTCGGGGGCGACGATCAGGCACAGGCCGACGCCCATGTTGAAGGTCTTGCATGCCTCGTTGGGCGCGAGCTCGGCCTGACGCGACACGTAGGTGATGACGGGCGGAACGTCCCAACCCATCTCGGCGCCGTTGCGGGTGACCACGGCGTCGACGTCGTCGGCGAGTGCACGGTTGAGGTTCTCGGTAATACCGCCGCCGGTGATGTGGGCGATAGCATGCACGTTGACGCCGCCGCGCAGCAGCTCCAGGATCGGCTTGACGTAGATGCGCGTGGGGGCCAACAGAGCGTCTGCCAGCGATGCACCGCCGAGCTCCTCGAGCGGACGGCTCAGCTCCTCGGCCTTAGCGGCGGCCTCGGGCGTGCCCGGCTTAATGCCGTCGACGCCAATGACCTTACGCACGAGCGAGTAGCCGTTGGAGTGCACGCCGGTGGAAGGCAGGCCCAGGATCACATCGCCCGGGCGGACGTTTGCGGGGTCGAGCATCTTGGGACGGTCGACGACGCCCACGGTAAATCCGGCAAGGTCGTAGTCGGCAGGAGCCATGACGCCCGGGTGCTCGGCCATCTCACCGCCCACGAGCGCGCAGCCCGCGAGCTTGCAGCCGTCGGCCACACCCTTGATGATCTTTGCCATGTGCTCGGCCTCGATGTGACCGATGGCGACGTAGTCCAGGAAGAACAGCGGCTCGGCGCCCGAAGCCAGAATGTCGTTGACGCACATAGCGACCAGGTCCTGGCCCACCGTCTCGTGACGGTCCATGATCTGGGCGAGCACGAGCTTGGTGCCCACGCCGTCGGTACCGCTAATCAGGATCGGGTCTTCCATATCCTTAAGCGCGGCAGCCGAGAACAGGCCACCGAAGCCGCCGATGCCGCCGATAACCTCGGGGCGATTGGTGTCCTTGACCATCTGCTTAATCGCGTCGACGGCGCGGCCGCCCTCAGCGGTATCGACGCCGGCATCCTCATACGTCACATGCTTGCTGTCGCTCATCTGAGCCTTCCTCTCCCACTACCGTGGCGCCGCGCGGGCGCCAAACGGTGCTCATAGTTGTCCTCGATTCGGTGCATGCCATAACAGCACGCGCCGTCATATCAACAAAACAGCAGGTAAAACCTACCAAAATAAACCTGTCCCCATATGGCAGGTTTTATGCCTCGCCGTGCTCCTCTTCCCAGCTGCGGTCGTCGTATTTCTCGATCACGGCGTCGTCGTCAAAGTGCAGCGGCTTGTCCAGGTTGCGGGGCTTAAAGCCCTCCATAAACTTGTCGCGGCCAAAGCTCTCGGGAATCGCCACGGGGTAGCGGCCGGTAAAGCACGCATCGCAGTAACCGCCCTTGGGCATGACCTTAAGCAGGCCCTCGACCGAAAGGAAGGCCAGCGAATCGGCGCCGATATACTCGCAAATCTCGTCGACCGTCTTGTTGGCGCTGATAAGCTGCGACTGCACGTCGGTATCGATACCGTAGAAGCACGGCCAGATGACCTCGGGCGAGTTGATGCGGATATGAATCTCCTTGGCGCCGGCGTTGCGCAGCATCTTGACGAGCTGCACCATGGTGGTGCCGCGCACGATGGAGTCGTCGATGACGACCAGGCGCTTGCCCTCGATGTTGTCGCGCAGCGGGTTGAGTTTCATACGCACGCCCATGGCGCGCAACTCCTGCGTAGGCTCGATAAACGTACGGCCCACGTAGCGGTTCTTGATAAGGCCCTCGCCAAAGGGAATACCGCTCTCGTGCGAATACCCCTCCGCAGGCGGCAGGCCGGAGTCGGGCACGCCGATGACCAGGTCAGCCTCGACAGGCTCCTCATGTGCCAGCTGACGACCCATGTCGTAACGGCAGGCATAGACGCTCTTGCCGTTCATGATGGAGTCGGGGCGGGCAAAGTAGACCTGCTCAAAGATGCAGTTGGCGGGCTCTTCGGCTGCAGGCACGCCCTGCTCGGATACCAGGCCCTCGGCGCTGATGCGCAAGATCTCGCCGGGACGGACGTCACGGACGTACTCGGCACCCACGATGTCGAGTGCGCAGGTCTCGGAAGCAACGACCCAGCCGCCGGCGCGCGTGACACGGACGGCGGAGTCGACCGTCGCGGCGCCGTCCTGCGACGGCAGCTGCGAAACGGCTGCGGCATCGGCCTGGTCCAGACCCTCGTCCACCAGCTTGCCCAGCACGAGCGGGCGAATGCCGTGTGGATCGCGGAATGCGTAGAGCGCCTGCTCGTTGATGAGCGTCATGGCGTAGCCGCCGCGCACGAGCTCCATGGTCTTGCGAATACCCTCGCGCAGGTGGCCCGTACGCTGGGTAAAGTAGCCGATAAGCTTGGTCGCGACCTCGGAATCCGAATTGGAGAGGAACGGCACGCCCAGCTCGATCAGCTGACGGCGCAGCTCGTCGGTGTTGACGAGGGTGCCGTTGTGCGCGAGCGCGATAATGACGCTGTTGATGGTAGAGAGGTGCGGCTGAGAGGCTTCCCAGCTCTTGGCACCGGCGGTGCCATAGCGCACGTGGCCCACGGCCAGCTGGCCGGAGAGCGTCGACAGGTCGGCGTTGGAGAACACGCGGTCGAGCAGGCCCAGATCTTTGCGGACCATAACCGTGCCGCCGTCACCCACGGCGATTCCAGCCGATTCCTGGCCACGGTGCTGCAGCGCACGCAGGCCAAAGTACGTCAGTCGAGCCACGTCGCGATCGGGCGCCCATACGCCGAAAATGCCACATTCCTCATGCAGCTGGTCGGAGTCCGGATCATACGTCGACATGGTGTTCACCTGTCCCGCGGCACGCTCGGCCGCGCGGATGGTTTCTTGAGACATGGTATCCCCTCAGAGCCTCGTATTTTTGGCGTTACCCGCCTTATTATACGCACGGCGCGACGTGCTCCCCAGCGCATGAGCAGCGCTTTTTAAAAGCCCACCGAGCTAATAATCAGTTTTGTTGCCAAACATTTTATCGGTCTGTCCAGTGTAAGTGCCCGCGCCCCCAGATGGCCGCCGCGTCTGCCGTTGGGGATTACAAAGTTGCAATTGGGACGTTCGTCCTGTCTTTTGGCAGGTCGGCGGCGTATCCTTATAACCTACAACAAAGCGAGAAAGGTTCTGTATGGATCGAAACGAACTCGACCCTAGCGTCCCCAGCGCCACAGAGGTCAAGAAGATTCCCCTCATCATTAAGGTGTACGCCGTCCTGTGCATCCTTTCCGGCGTGGGCACGCTCCCGTCGGTCGCTGCCTTTATGTGGCAGGTCATCACGGCACTTGTTAACGGCAACGCCACCGAAAAGCTCGGCGACAACACGCTCGTCGCAGTCGGCCTTATCGTCGCCGGCATCATGCTCTCTGCGGCAAGTGCCGTCATCCTAATCATCTTTGGCCTGGACCTTATCAAAAACCAGCGCCGCAACGCCGCCCGCCTGTCCTACATCCTTATTGCATTCACCGTCGTCGAGCTTTTGGTCGACGTGATGCTCCAGGGTATCGGGCCCTTCTTGCTGCGCCCCGCTATTCAGCTCGGCATCCTCATCGCGCTTTCGGCCACCGTCGACCCCACGCTGCGTCAGGAGCGCGAGCTGCAGCGCCGCCTGCAGGAGATGCTCGACCGCGATGCCGCCGCCGAGGGCATGCTCGGCCGCGATGAGACCGGCGAGGGCTACATCAAGCTCAACTACTTCAACCTGTTCTGGGTATTCTTCGTCTGCTGCGTACTGGGACTTATCTTGGAGGACATCTGGCACATGACGGTCAACGACCCGGGCGTCTACCAGGACCGCGCCGGCATGCTGTTTGGCCCTTTCAGCCCCATCTACGGATTTGGCGCCGTGCTCATGACCATGGTGCTTAACCGCTTCTACAAAAAGAACCCCATCATCATTTTCCTGGTGAGCGCTGTGCTCGGCGCGAGCTTTGAGGTGTTCGTGGGCTGGTTTATGCAGACCGCGTTTGGCGTGGTCTCGTGGAGCTACTCGCACATAACGCTGTTTGGTTTGCCCGATCCGCTCGTGGTCCTCACGGGCGGACGCACCTGCACGGGCTTTGCCTGCCTGTGGGGCCTAGGTGGCCTCATCTGGATCAAGCTGCTGCTACCGAGGCTGCTTAAGCTCATCAACAAGATCCCCTGGAAGAGCCGCTACTCGGCCACCGTCATCTTTACCGTCATTATGCTGGTCGACGGCGTCATGACGCTGCAGTCGCTCGACTACTGGTACCAGCGCGTTAACGGCACGGAGCCGGACATTCCCGTCGCACAGTTCTACGGCAAGTATTTCGATAACGACTACATGGAGAACCGCTTCCAGAGCATGACCATGAGCCCCAAGGACGCCACGCGCGTTTAGCGCCCGCCGCGCCCAAAACGCAAAATGCCCGCCGGTATCACACGTACCGGTGGGCATTTTTATAAACGATCCTTCTATCGACGCAATCCTCTATGCCTCGCGCTCGACCTCACTCACGCATTCGTTCTTGATGGTGCCAACGAGCGCCTGCAGTGCATCGACCACGTGTGGGCGAATGTCCCCGCCGATAAGCACGAGCATGATGTCGTCACCTACGGTAAGCTCGCCGCTTGCCAGCCACACGCGCACATAGCCGATACCCGGCATCGCGCGCGTAGTCTCGATAGCAGACCGTACCTTTTCGGCGTCGTAGTCAAAGACCATGCCGCCCACCCTGTGGCCTGGCGCCACGCCATCGGTCTCGACTCCGCGCACCTCAGCCTTGGGCGTCGCGCGCACCACACCGTTATGCGTCAGATACATCCCACAGCCTGCCGCCGAAGCATCGGCCTTGGCCTCGCGCAGCCAAGCATCAATCGAAGGCATCAATTTGCCACTCTCGAGCATCATTTCTCCCTTACCGTCGTCGAGTAGCCAATTTGGGACGGGGCCTTTTTAGCTACTCTCGAACAACTTATTCCTCGACCGGCGTGAGCACCATGACGGCGCGTGTGTTGCTCAGCGACAGCGAACGACAGGTCACAAGCGTTACAACCTTAGTTGCCGAAGCGGCACGATCGGTGGCATCACTCGCCACGGCAGAAGCGCCGTCGAGCATCTCGGACAGGTAGTTCTTGAGTCCGTCGTCGCCCTCAAAATTGGTCGTGCGCGCCTTGGCATACGTGTCCTCGACCACCTTGGTCGCCAGCGGACGCAACTTATACGTCGCATCGCGCGTGATGTAGTACACATATTCAATGCTATCGAACGTTGCCTGGTCAGTCGTATCCGAAATCACGTTGAACATCGACCCATCGTTCATATGGTGGCCGTAGATCGTGGTCTGCTGGTCGACCATTCCCGGCGCGGTGTCATCGCTATCCAAGAAGATGGCACCCGAGGCGTTAGACGTGCCATCGAACAGCGTGTTGAGGTATTTGGAGTTGTTGTTGGTCTGCACCACGGGATAGTTGATGTTGGTTCCCGGCACGTAAATCCAACCCACAATCTCGGGGTTCGTCTGAGCAAGCGCATCAAAGTCGATAATCGGCACGCCGCTGGCGTCCTTATCGCTTACATATTGCTTCTCGATTTTCTGATACGAATCGCTCGCCTGCTTATAGCCAATCTGGGCATTAATAAAAATAGCGGCGGCGGCGACAATCAGACCGATACCGATGATGATGAGCAGAATGGGAATAATGGAGTGGCGCTTTTTGCGCGGCGGCTCGGTGCGATCCGACGGCGCGGCATGCGATGAAGACCGGGGCGGCTTCTTAGCGGAGCTATAAGACGAAGGACGATATGCGGCCGGCGCGTCCTGTCGACGATGCGTCGCCGGTGTCACGGGGCGCGGCGCGCGCGACTGCTGAGGAGAGGATGTCCGACCCTGCTGTGCCGCACGGGCAGCACCCGGCTTCGACGGATCGGGAATCTGAGAAGCCTTGAATCGTTTTCCCTGATAATCGGACATGGCTCTCCTTATACTGCGGTGAAACGGCGGAACGCTTAGGCGTCAGCCATCTCCTGCTTCATCTTCTCGATAACCTTGCGGTACTCGGGGTCGCAAGCACCCAGAATCTGTGTGGCATAGATGGCGGCGTTCTTGGCACCGTTGATGGCAACGCAGGCCACGGGCACGCCCGAAGGCATCTGCACCATCGACAGCAGCGAATCCATACCGCCCAGGTCACTCGTCTTCATAGGCACGCCGATAACCGGCAGCGGCGTAAAGGCAGCCACGACACCACCCAAGTGAGCGGCCTTGCCGGCGGCGGCGATAATCACTTTGATACCGCGATCGGCGGCAGTCGAAGCCCACTCGTGGACCTTCGCCGGCGTGCGGTGCGCGCTCGCAATGACGAGCTCATAGGGCACACCCAGTGCCTCGAGCTCGGCGGTGCAGCCTTCCATAACGCCCAGATCGGACTTGGAACCCATGATGATCCCGACAACCGGCTTCTGATCTGCCATAAACATAGACCTCCTGTTGAGAGCGGTGACGCAGCGAATCCGCGACCCTTAACTGCAAATAATTCAAGTATAGCCACCGATGCCGATGTGTTCGGTGAGAGACGGAATGCTTTGCGAGATTAAGGCCGAAGGGTCGGAGCTTTCCGCCTACATTCAAAAAGCATGCCCACCGTCCTTGGGTGGGACGGCGGGCACGCTTGCTTAGCTGTTGCTGGGGCTACTTGGCCTTGCTGCGACGATGGAAGAAAGCGCCGATCGCGGCGATGATGGCGCCGAGACCACCGACGGTCACGACGGTCGCCGCCGTCTGGTCGCCGGTATTGGGGATCGCCGAACCGTTCTTCTTGCTGCCCTGGGCCTTGTCGCCTGCGGGCTTGCCCGCCTGGTTGCCGCCGTTCGAGCCATTGCCGGAACCCTGGTTGCCCGAGCCGCCCTGGTTGCCGGAGTCGGCATCCCTGAGGCTCTCAATGGCCAGCTTGAGCTGGTCATAGGCCGCCTGGAGCTGGGTGTCGGAAGCATTCTCATCACCCAAGACGTCCTCGGCGTAGGTAATGGCATCCGTCAGGGCCTTGACAGACTCGTCCGTCTTGCCCCTGGTGTCAGTCTCCTTCGCCTGCTTGACCAGGGCCTTGAGCTGCTTCTTAGTCGGATTCTCGACCGGGACCACCGGGGTCTTCTCGAGCGCGCCGCGGGCGCTCTCGAGCGCCCTGAGCGCCTGGTCGACCTCGTCCTGCGTGGCGTCCTCATCGCTCAAGATGGCGCGGGCGCTCGCCAGGGCGTTCTCGAGCGCCGTCCAGGAGGCCTCGGTGTAGTCACCGGCCTTGAGGTCGCCGGCAGCAACCTCGGCATCAACCTTTTCGATCGCGGTAGCGAGATCATCCTTCGCCACCGGATCGGGGACGGCCGTACCGTAGAACTTGAGCTCCGCCATGCTGCAGTAGGCATCAACGTCGCCACCGCCGGCGTGAATCACCTTGACGGTCACGTAGCGACCGCGCGCGGCGCCAAAGCTCATCTGCTTCCAGTCGCCACGGTCGGTGAGCACGCGGCCGTCGTTGTCGAAGGCGAACGTACCCATCGACGCGGCGGTGCCCATCTCATAACCGTCGGCAGTGTCGGAGACCAGTATCTCGGCCTCGAAGATATCGCCGTTAGTGCCGCCGTCCTGGCGCGGCAGGAATGTAACGTCGGTGAGATCGTAGTCGCGGCCCAGGTCGACACTCAGATACTGGGGCATACCGGTCCCATGGGCCCAGTCGCTGTGCCAAAGCGTCCGCTCGTCGCCGTCGAGAGCGTTGACGGCGTTGCTGCCCTCGTAGTCGGCCTCACTCGAGAAGTCGGCCACCTTGACGTTCTTGCGGTTCTCGGGCGTGTTGATGAGGATCTTCTCATCGACAGGGCGCATCTTGAGGCCGTCGATTGCCTTCTCGATCTTGGCAGTGGCGTCTGCGACATCCTTCTTGCTATAGCTGCCCTGGCCGCTGTCGAGGAGCTTCCGAGCCGCCTCGACCGCAGTGGTGAGAGCTGCATAGGAATCCTTGGTGTAGACGGACTCGCTGTAGCCCGCGGCCTTGGAAAGCGCTGCCACGAGCGCAGAGGTATCGACACCAGCCTTGACCTCGACCTCATAGGATGCGGTCTTGGAGGGGTCGAGTACCGACGCCACCGTGATCTTTGCCTTGCCGGCCTTGTTGGCACGCAGGTAGTAGCTCACGCTATCGCCAGCCTGAACAGCGGAGACGCTTACCACAGAGGGGTCGGAGCTCTCGACCGTCACATAGGGGTAGCCAGCGCTCTCAGGCGTAGCCTTGGCGTCGACGGGCGTAATGTCGCCTTCAAAGAACTCGGTCTGGTTCTTGCCTAGCTCGACACCCTCGATGGCCTCGACACCCTGCGTGTAGTTGAAGTTGACCTCACGCAGTGTGAGCATCTGGTCACCCGATGCCTCAAGCGGCGTGACCTCGACCTTGGTCGCCTTCTTGCCCTTGTTCTCGGCAGAGAGGCCAAAGGCGTAGCGAGCCCGGAAGGAATCGTACTCCCCGCCCGCGAACTCTTGGGTCGAGCCATCCTCGAACGTCACGACAGCCTTGATCTTCTGCACGGTTCCGTTGCCACCGTTGCGGTTAACGACCTCGACACTATCGAGTTTCGACGGCGTCTTAAATGCGAATGTCATCGTGGTGGGAAGCTTCACGTAACTCGGAAGCTTACCCTCGCTGTCCCAGTTGCCGCTCCAGTCCCATAGGAACTCAAAGCCGTTGTCGCCCTCGTTATTATCGAACAGCGCGTTATAGCTCTTCTGCTGGATAAGTTTCTCGACGTTGGTCCCGTCGTCGGTCGTGAGCTCATCGTTGGTCATCGTGATGTTGAAGGCATCCTGACCGTACTCGGCGACCGTTGGCTGAGGAACATCCGGCATCGTCACCGTGCCGTCGCTCGCAAACTCAAGCGCGTCGCATGCCGGACCGATGAGCCAAGATGTCGAGGGCAGTTCGACCTTGCCGGCGGTCTTGGCCTTGAGCTTGAAACTCGCCACCGCGCCGGTACCGTTGTAGAGCTTGCCATCGCCGCGGTTGGCAAAGGCGAGATTGATAGTCTGCGTTCTGTCCGCGAACTGGACCTTCTCGCGAGACAGGTTCTCCATGCCGGCAGTCGAGCCGTCCTGCGCGATGCTCTCGGACACAAACTCGAACTGGTCGCTCTTGAAGTTGACGAGAGCGCCCAGGGCGTTGACGTTCTTGGCGTCGGCCGCATAGACATCAACGGTGATCTCATCACCAGCCTCGACCTCGGTCTTGCTCGGTATCACCGCGAGCGAACCTGCGACCTTGCCCTTTTGTTTAGTGCCACCGTCAAGACCCGCCATGGTGAACGAGTAATCGTAGACGTCGTAAACGCCGTTATCGTTGAGGTCGGCGAAGTGGTCGCGGATCTGCGAACCGAACGTCGGGGTATCGGGCTCGCGATTCTCGAGGCCCAGGTAGTTCTTCATGTTGGAGTAGTCTCCGTCGGAGATCGTGGCCTTGTTGAGGTTGGAGCCCACGGCGAAGCCATCCGTGCCGTCGGTCTTGTAGATGGCAATCTCGGACGCGGAGAAGAAATTGCCGACCGAGGCGAGCGGTGTCATGCGCACGTAACGGGCGGCCACGGTGCCGTCAAACGCTACCGTCTTACAATCAGCGGAACGTGCCCAATCGACCTCCTGGCTCGTCCAGTGGACGCCATCGAGACTCGTCTCAACACGCATCTTGGTCACAGTGCCGTTGCCGGCGTCATCGCGCGGATAGTACTCGAGCTTATCGAGCTTGTAAGCGCGTCCATAGTCAACGGTAAGCGCCTTGCCCAGATCGTTGCCACCGGAGTGGAAACCGCCGTCGCCCGACTGGAACTCATGGTCGAAGGCGAGCTCGGCCTTATGGCTGCCGTAAAGTGAGCCCTCCCAGGTGATTTGCTCGGCGTCGGGGACGTTCCGCCACGGATCGAGTGCGGAGTTCGCCTCGAGCACATCGCTCCAGACGGAGTAACCCTCGGCGTTGCGCGAACGAATCTGGTAGGTGTGCTTGCTATTGTAGGCGAGGTCGGTGTGCGTGAACTCGGCCGCATCACCCACGGCAAACACAGTGCCGTCGACCTTAAGGTCGTAGGAGGTAGCACCATCGACCTTTCCCCAGGTGAGCTTGATGCTCGTTGGGGTCGTGACGTCCTCGGGGGCAGCAAGGTTCGTGGGTGCGGAGAGGTTCTCGTTGAGGCGATCGGCTGTGAGCGTTGCGTCGGCGTTCACGAAACCGCCCAGCTCAAGCGTCTGCGCCGCTGCAGCAACATCGGTCTTCGCGAACTTGACGTAGACCTTGGGGTTCGTGGTGATCTTGGTGTTGTTGAAGCTCTCGCCCTGCTCGGCCTCGGTGCCGTCCGCATCGCTGCCGTAGTGGTTGAGGTTGGGGGTCTTGCTGTAGAAGTAGACCGCCTGGCCGGCCTCGGGGGTCGCGGCGTCAAAGGTCTCCTGCGAGTTGACCTCAACCACGTTGAGTGCGGATCCGCCGTTCTTGGCGACGACGCTCGTGGGCTTGGCGGACACATTGGCCGCGAAGGTCGTGGTGCGGTTGGAGTCGTAGCCGTTGTAGCCGCCCTGCGAGGCCTCGGCGGTAAAGGTCGCGGTGCCGCCTGCGGCCTTGGAGCTGTAGACGGTGCTCACATGCTCACCGTAGGAGATATTGTCGATCGTGCCGTAGGAATCGTCTTCAGTCGTGTTGTTTTCGATGGAGGAGCCGTCGTCCTCGTACTGCGTAAAGGTGCCGTCGCCCTCGGTGGCGAAGAACTCGACGATACGCTGACTGCGGTCGGTACCCTTGGTGTTGGTGTCGCTCACTGCCTCGGGGTTGTTGTTCTCGGCGTACATCGGCACGATAGCGTTGGCCTTCACAAACAGCGGCAGCTTCCAAAGCGGAGCCTCGTAGTTGTTGAGAACCTGGCCGCCGCGATACTGCTTACCCGAGAAGTAATCGATCCAGATGGTGGGATTCTCGTCGGTGCCGTAGTTGGGGAGGTAGATCCCATTGCGAATGTCGTTGCCGTTCTCATCTGCCTGGGTATCCTGATACACCGGTGCCACTAGGAAGTTCTCACCGAACATATACTGGTACTGCGTCGAAGTGCTTGCGGCGTACTCGGAGTTGTCAGAAAGCAGCATGGCGCGGATCATGGGCAGGCCGGCATCGCCGTTACCCGTGTCGATGTTGGCCGCCGAGGCCGCGCTCGTGTAGATATAGGGCATGAGCTGCGCCTTGAGCTTGAGATAGAAGCGCGAGATGCCTGTGTAGGGATCGCCGTGCGTCATGGGCGATTTACGGTAGGTGCCCCAACCGTCCATGTCGAGCATAGAGGGCGTGAACGTCTTCCACTGGTAGTCACGCGCAGAGATGATGGGGTCGCCGCCAAAGATGCCATCCATGTCGGAGCCGATGTTGGGGTTGCCCGAAAGACTCTGACCGATATACGTGGGGATATGGAAGCGAATGTACTCCCAGTTACCGCCATACTGGTCGCCGGTCCAAATGCCACCAAAGCGCTGCGTGCCGGCCCAACCATCGAGCGTGATGATGTTGGGGCGCTTGTTAGCGCCGGTCGTCACCGTGTCATAAGCTGTCTTGATGCCATTAAGACCAAAGGAGTAGCCAGATCCAACCCAGGCAACGTCGGTCTTAAGGGTAGTGATGCCTCCCGTCTTGACCTCGGCGTCGAAGTCGCGAAGCAGATGCCACGGGGTCTCAGGGTTGCTGTCGGGCTCAAGGTTGGACTGGGTCCACAAGCCCGTGCTCACACCCTTTGAGTTGGCATACTCGGTGAACTTCTTAAGGTTGTCGACGTTGGCACGCACAGCGTTAAGACGGTCGGCCGAGCTCGCTCCGTCGGAGTTGACGCCGCCGGTCTTGTAGTAACCGTTCTGGCCATAGCCGGCGCCGTAGCCGTCGTTCGGCAGGAACCAGCCGAGCGGCATGTCGCTGTCCTCGTAGTCATCGATAACCTGCCGAGCAGAGAACTGGCGGTCGAAATCGGTCGCTTTCATGTTCTCGGTATCAACCGTAGGGCCCTCACCGTTGAGCGTCTCGGCCGCAAGTGTGCCGTCGAGCTTGTAGCCCGTCGACATGCCAGACTCGTACTTAACGTCGCCCTTCTCGCTCGAGGACTTGCTGCCCTTGGTCTCCCACTTCTTTTGACCCGAGGTCGTTGACCAGCCATCACGGTTATAGGCATTAAGATGACCAAGGTAGAACCCGTACTCGGGCAACAGTACCGGGTTACCGGTCACCTTGTAGTAGTCCTGCAGCATCTCAGTTGCCACGTTCGAAGCTCCCTCGTTGGTCGCCACGAAGTAGTAGGCATCAAACTCATTCTCGCTGTGCAAAGTCGTGACCGTCGATGAGTCCGTGGAACCGAAGTCGTAGGAACCCTCTGCAAACGTGTTTCGGAGCACGCCGTAGCCGTCACTCGTCCAATAAAACGGGTTGGGCGAGGCAACGCCGCCATCGGTCCAGTTGTTCGTGTTGGAGATGGCGATGGTCTGGTTGGTGTGCAGGAAGCGTCCGTTCTGGGTGCCGCCGCCAAAGAAGTTCTCGGACTTCTCCTTGGCGAGCGTCTGGACGGTACCCTTCTTATCAAGGTCGAGGGACGCGGACTCGGAAACCACGACACGGTCGCCTGACTTGATACTCATCTTGCCAGTCGCCTTGTCCAGGATCACGGTCGCCTTTCCGCCGGTGATCTCGATAGTGTCGCCCTTGTCGGCAACCGTCGCACTCGGCTTGCTGTAGGTGTCCGAGGTATCGGGCTGAGCCTGGATCTTAGCCGTGTGGGACTTACTGCGCGGCGTGGCGTACTCGGAAAACTCACCCTTGGGGTCGACGTTATAACGGAAAATACCGTCCTCGAGGAACGTAATACGGCCCTTGATGCCGTCAGCGAAATCGATGTCGACGACATTCGAGGCAGACTGGGACACGGTCGCCGAGTCGACGCCCTTGAGTGGCGTGGCAATCGCCTGCTGGGGATTGGCAAACACGAGCGTCGCTGCAGTGGCAACGAGGACCGCGCTTCCCTTCACCCACCGTTTCGTAAAAATGGAATTCCTGCGCACCTGGTCTCCTTTCTTCCGAGATGCTGAGGTGCCGAGGACGCCCCCCCCCGGCAGCATGGGAAAACGTATCAAACGGGGATGTTCGGTACATTCCGCACAATGGGGCCACCCGTTACCAAGGGGCCAACTGGTAGTAACCAGATAGCCACCTACTAGGTCATATCAATATATGGGAGCACTTGCGCAACCAAGTTCGGAAGTCCACCAGCGGCAGTAAAATGAGCGTCAGCGGCAAGGTGGGCTTAATAAGCCATACCAATTGGTTCTTCAGTCAAATACCAATCTAGCAAAAATGTACTGTTTGTCTGGTATTACACAGACCATACCTTTCCCTCGGGAACTGGGCTTCGCGAAGTTTCCCGAGGGAAAGGCTCAGCCGCCATCCTGCAACCTACCGGGGATTGCCATGACGTACGTTGGCTGATTTGGTTTGGAATGAGATGTTGACGGTGGCTGATGGGCACAACTGTCCCGGGTGCATTTCAAGATGCACCTAAATGTCTGTCTTTATCCTTATAGATTGTCCAGGTAGTCGCCGGCATCATAGGTAAGGCTGTAAGCTTTATTCAGGATGCGCACGAGCTCCTGGGCATCGTGCTCGCCGAGCGCTGAGAGTTGTTTCGAGAGCGATGCCACACTCTCGGCATTTTTTTTCGCCGCGAAATCACGGCCTTCCTCGGTAATGCTCACCAGCACACGCCGACGATCGTTTGGATCAGTCCTGCGCTGAACGTAACCCTTACTCTCGAGTGAATCCAAGATATGCGACATGCGCGCACGGGAGAATTTCAGCTTCTTGGCAATCTCGGAGGGAATGACATCACCGTCAATACCCGATAGATACTGTAAAACCGGTGCCTCGCCCACACTGGCGCCGCCGGCAGCACTCAAGGATCCCTTGGCAAGGGAACGTGAGTACACAATCAGTTTTCGAGCGACGTCATCGTAATCCACTGGGGATATTGTCCTTTGCAACTCTAGAAGGGCCATAAAACCGTCATTTGCCGTACATTAGTTAACATTCGCAACAATTATTTATGATACCCCAACGCGGAAGTCTATTGCTCGTCCTTCTTGCGTCGCATAAGCTCCTCAACGTCGACACCAGCGGCCTCGAGCATGCGCTCGACATTCTTTTTGGCGTTGGTCGTGCCGACCTTAAGCACGATCGAAAGCGGAGTGCCCACCACCAGGCACACGATGCCCACGGGGACACCCCAGCCGGGGCCGCCCTGCATACCCCACATCCCCATCAAAAAGCCAATCGCCACGAGCGAATAGCCCAGGCGCAGCCAAACATTGAGCCGCTGAATAGCATCGGTCTGCATCTTTGCCTCGCGAATCAAGTCGTCGCGCGAAAGGTCGTGTCCATGTTTCTCGTGCATATGGTCCTCCTCGTGCAAAGTGTGCATCATGCGCAAGTGCATCGTTTGTCGAATACGTCATCTTTCAAGAGCAATATAGCGGGTGTCGTGTAGGCGATGGAGGTCGCTGGCCATATTGCCCTTGAAGGGCGGCGCAAAATCAGAAGGCCGTGCGGTTGAGGCCGCACGGCCTTACAGGGGGCCAGGGGATGATGACTAGTAGCTCAGTGCCGGGTCGAAGAAGCCAATGAGAACGCCCACAAATGCGATCACAACGAGGATCAGCATCATAACGATGGGGTTGACCTTCTTCTTGGTCATCATGTACCAGCAGAAGATGATGAAGATCATCGGCAGCAGGTGCGGATAGATGCCATCGAGCGTGTCCTGGAACTTACCGCCACCGGGCAGCACCAGGTTGGGGCTGCAGGTGATGGAGACCCAGGTAGCACCGACTGCACCGATGACCATGGTACCGACCATCACGATGGAATCACGCAGAGCCTTGGCCTTGGGGCCGACGAGGGCCTCGACCGCCTTGCCGCCGAGCTCATAGCCCTGGTTGTAGGCAAAGCGCATGCCAAGGAACATGAGCAGGTTCCACACGACAATATAGAAGATGGCGCCGAGCGGGGAGCCGCCGGTCGAGAGACCGAGGGCAATACCGAGCAGGATCGGGATCAGGGTACCGACGATCAGCGAGTCGCCAAGGCCGGCGAGCGGGCCCATGAGGCCGGCGCGGATGCCGTTGATGGCGTCGTCGTCGATGGCCTCGCCGTTTGCGCGAGCCTCCTCGAGGCCGGCGGTGACGCCGACAATCATGGTGCCGATCTGCGGCTCGGTGTTGAAGAACGCGGAGTAGGTCTGGAGGGCCTGCTTCTGCTCCTCGGGCGTGTCGTAGAGCTCCTCGACAATCGGAAGCATGGCGCACAGGTAACCGAAGGTCTGCATGTGCTCCTGCGAGAAGCAGGTCAGGTTGCCATAGGACCAGTTACGGAACGACTTGGCAAGCGTTTTCTTAGAGAGCATTTTCTTCTCTGCCATTAGATGTCCTCCTCTTCCTCATCATCTGAGCCCGAGGCGATAGCTGCCTTGGGAGCGTTTGCGAGGTCGATCTTGAGCGAAGCGATCTCATAGTTGATCAGGGCGAAGAAGCAGCCGATGCCGGCAGCGGCGATCAGGTTGCAGCCCATAACAGCGGACAGGGTGAAGCCGAAGAAGAACGTCAGGAAGTCCGTGGGCTTAGAGATGACCTGCTTGAGCAGGATGGCGATACCGACGGTAGGCAGCAGCGAGCCGACGGTAAACAGCGTCTTCATCGCGATGCCGTCCATGGGCATGTAGGTCTTCATGAGGTCGACCATGGCGGTGCCGCCCATGGTGATGATGAACGTCGGGAGGAACGAGCAGACGATGTGACCGATCCAAGGCAGAACGTTGTTGACCAGGTAGAGCTTGTGGAGATCGCCCTTCTCGAGCCACTTCCAGCCCATGCCCTGCCACACCAGGTTGATGGTGGCGGTGCCATAGAAGAGCACAGTGCCGAGCGTGCCGACGGCGGCACCGAGGGATGCGGCCATGCCGGCAGCCTCAGCGGAGGCGGGATCGATGCCCGAGTTCTTGATGGCGAGGATCGCCAGCGGGATGCCGATATAGGACACGGCGCGGACGTCGGCGGAGACGGTTCCGCCGGGGGTCACGAGAGCGATGTAGACAACCTGGATGGCAGCGCCGACGAGGATACCCGTCTGCATATCGCCCATGATGATGCCGACGATGAGGCCGGCGACCAGAGGACGACCCAGAGTGTAGTTGCCGATCGTCGTGCCGCCCATGCCAGGCATTGATGCCAGGCAGGCGAACAGGCCGAACGCGCGGCTTGGAATGCATTGATTGCCATGCTTTCCCCTTTCTTTATTCCTCAGCCCCTTTCACCAAGGGCTGTAGATACCAAAATGCGGCTGGCACCTAACTAGAAGCCAAACTGACCGCGGAACTTGGGCCACTCACCGATGGACTTCTCCTTGATAAGGGCGAACTCGACCGTGTAACCGGCGTTGGTGAGATCCTCGAGCGCCTGGGCCTCTTCCTGCGTGATCGACTGGTTGTTGCCAAGCTTGGTGGTGCCGGGACGATCGTTGCAGGGACCGACGATGATGCGGTCCATGCCGGGCTTAAAGCCAAAATCGACGAGAAGTTCCTTCATGTCGAGCGGGTTCTTGGTGATCAGGAAGTACTTGGTGTCGGACTTGAGAACCTTCTCGGAGACCTCCTTGAAGTGCTCCTTGGTCCACACGAACGCCTTCTTGCCCGAGGCACTCTTGTAGGCCTCCTTGAGCACGGGGTTGGACGCTGCAGCGTCGTTGACGGCGATAAGACCGTCGCAGGGATACTCGAGGGCCCAACGGGTAACGGTCTGTCCATGGATCATACGGTCATCAATACGGATGAACGAAATCATGCGTTCTCCCTTTCTTTATCACCGGGGGTCTTTCCTCTTAACCCCCGCTCCATCACGAAAATTTGGGCGGATGCGCTGCCTAGATGTCGTCGTCCTCGTCGTCGGCGTCATCGGTCGGGACAACGAGCTCGGACATACCGTTCTTGCCCTCCTGCAGCATCATCTGCTTGAGGGAATCCAGGTCCATGGTGGCAAGCCCCATCATGGCGGTCATAGCCATGGGCAGATTCATACCGCCGAAGGCAATGGTGTGGGCGAGCAAACCCTTCTCGGCCAGCGTGTTCATGGCATTGGTGAGCGGCGATCCGCCCAGGATGTCACCAAGCAGGACAACCTCGTCATCGGCGGTAACGGGAGCGAGCATCGCCTTGACGTTCTCGACATACTCGTCAGCGCCCATGCCGTCCACGAGACTCGTCGACAAGATGTTCGGGGCGTCATTGCCGAGCATCTTGAGGACACTGTGCAGTCCGGGAGCGAGCGTTCCGTGACTGACCATTACCAGATACCGCATGCGGTCTCCTCTCGACCTGCCGTGTGTCGCACGGCTTTGCTTTTTGCTGAGATTATTGTTGCGCCGGGGCATGTTCGGTACAAGAAAATAGTTGCGAACGGTAACTATTCATCGGTTAACGGTAGCAACTATTTTTGTGCCTAAATTATTTTTTCTTCTAATTATTTTTAAAATAGCAGGTAGATTGCCTGATAAATGTTTTATGTTCCTTATGCACCATACATACCAGCAAGAATCGGGCCTGGCATCTCCGGTTTGCCCCGCAGTGTCAGACCATGTCACGTACGCCCACGACATGGAGGTACCCCATGGATATGATCTCGTTTCTCGCCTCCGAACCCTTCGACCGCAGCGGTGATACGCCGCTCTATGTCCAGCTTAAACATCGAATCGCTCTGCTTATCGCCAGCCAGGCGTTCGACACCAAGACGCCGCTGCCACGCGAGCTCGAAATCTGTGAGCGGCTGGAGTTATCGCGCGCGACCGTGCGCCGTTGCTTCCAAGATCTCGTCATCGAGGGGCGCGTGGTGCGCAAGCGCGGCCAGGGCACGTTCATCAAGCCCCAAACTTCAGCACCCGGCATCGACCTGGCCCTGAATTTCAGCGCGCGGATGCGCGAAGCGGGACGGGTTCCGAGCTCGCAGATTCTCGCCTTTTCAAGCATACCGGCCGTCCGCGGCATCGCCTCCGGGCTCAAAGTGCCCGAAGGGACACCCGTCTGGGAGATTCGCCGCCTGCGTCTCGCCAACGACAAACCCATGGAGCTCAACTACGTCTATATCCCCGTGTCACTTTGCCCCGAGCTCACGCGCAAAGACGTGGATGGCTCGCTCTACGCCTACATCGCGGAAAAGACCGGCATCCTGCCCGCAAGCGTCGATGCCGTCTACGAGACGGTCAACCTCGACAAGCATGAGGCGCGTCTTTTGGGACAGAACACCGGTAAGGCGGCGATGCGCATCGTGCGTTCGACCTACGACAAGACGGGAACCCCGTTCGAGGTAGGCGTGCTCATCAGCTGCGACGGTCAGGCAAAGCTGCACGTGCACATCGCCGCCGACAAAACAACCTTCACCGCCACAGCCCAATAAATCCAAAACGTGGGCGCCGTCGTTCAAACGAACGACGGCGCCCACACTCATTTTCTATTCAGCCCTAGTCATCGCACAAAGCCCCTTCGGCAGCACACGGTGCAACCGAGTCACCGTAGGCCGGGGCGGGAGGCGGTCCTTTCTCTCGGAAAACTTCGCGAAGCCCAGTTTCCGAGAGAAAGTGTCCGGCTGCCGCCCCGGCCGACCAGGTCACATTACACCGTGTGCTGCGGCAGGTCCTGCAGGGCGATGACGTCCATGCCCATGTCGTTGGCGCTGCCGTGACCCTGCTGGTCCTCGCGCACCGCCTCGATGGCACTCACATACGTGTTGGCGGCAGACATCGCGGTCACGCAGGTCACACCGCGTCGCACCGCCTCGGTGCGCAGCAGATAGCCGTCGCCGCGCGAGCCCGGACCGTACGGCGTGTTGATGATCACCGCGATCTTGCCATCGGCGATGAGGTCGCCGATGTTGGGGCGCTCGCCGTCGTGCGGGCCGCTAATCTTCTCCACGATCTCGCACGTCACGTTGCCTCCACGCAGCACGCGCGCCGTACCCTCGGTGGAGCAGATGTCAAAGCCCAGGTAACGCAGGATACGCGCGACCGAAAGGATGTGGCGCTTGTCGCGGTCGCACACGCTGATGAATACCTTGCCGGCGCTCGGGTCGGGCAGCCTGTAGTCGATCGCCAGCTGCGTCTTGGCGTATGCCTCGGGATAGCTCTTAGCGATACCCATGACCTCGCCCGTCGACTTCATCTCGGGCCCCAGGATGACGTCGGCGCCCGGGAAACGACCCCAGGGCATAACGGCTTCCTTCATGCAGAACCAGTCCAGCTGACGTTCGTCGCTCGGCAGGCCCAAGCTCGCGATGGAATCGCCTGCCATGATGCGCGCCGCGCATTTGGCCAGCGGCACGCCGGTGGCCTTGGAGATAAACGGCACGGTACGGCTGGCGCGCGGGTTGGCCTCGATCACGTAAACGGTCTCGCCCTTAATGGCGTACTGCACGTTGACCAGGCCGCGTACGCCCAGCGCCATCGCGATGCGGCGCGTGGTCTCGCGAAGCTTTGCCTGCAGGCTCTCGCTAAAGCTGAACGGCGGGATGCAGGTCGCAGAGTCGCCGGAGTGAATACCGGCCTCCTCGATATGCTCCAGAATGCCGCCGATGTAGACCTCTTCGCCATCGCACAGGGCGTCGACATCGGACTCGATCGCACCCTCCAGGAAGCGGTCCAGGTACACCGGGTAGTCGGGGCTAATGCGCGCGGCCTCGGCCATGTAATCGCGCAGATGCTCGGCATCGTAGGCGATCATCATGCCGCGGCCGCCCAGCACGTAGCTCGGACGCACCAGCAGCGGGTAGCCGATGTGCGCGGCAACGGCCTCGGCTTCCTCAAACGAGGTTGCCTGGCCCGCCGGCGGATACATAATGCCCAGTTTGTCGAGCAGGGCGGCAAAGCGCTCGCGGTCCTCGGCAAAGTCAATGGCATCGGGCTTGGTGCCCATAATGTTCACGCCGCTCTCCTCGAGCATGCGCGCCAGCTTAAGCGGAGTCTGGCCGCCGAGCGTCACCACGACGCCGTCGGGTCGCTCAACATCGATGACGTCCATGACGTCCTCGTAGGTGAGCGGCTCAAAGTACAGGCGGTCGGACGTGTCATAGTCGGTCGAGACGGTCTCGGGATTGCAGTTGACCATGATGGTCTCAAAGCCGCGGGCCGCCAGCGCGTAGCTCGCGTGCACGCAGCAGTAATCGAACTCGATACCCTGGCCAATGCGGTTGGGACCGGCGCCCAGGATCATCGCCTTGGGCTTGTCCGCCGGCGTGGTCTCGTCGGGAGCCACGCACTTCTTGGCATCCGGGCTCGTGCGGTAGATGTTCTCGTACGTCTTGTAGTGGTACTCCGTGGCGCTCGAGAACTCCGCAGCGCAGGTATCGACCGTCTTCATGCTGGGAACCACGCCCAGACCCTTGCGATAGGCGCGCACAAAGCGCTCGTCCGAGCCGGTCAGCGCGGCAATCTCGGCATCGCTCGTGCCGTACTGCTTGAGCAGGCGCATCGCGTCGGCGTCGATATCCTCCACACGCAGGTCGCGGATGCTCTCCTGGACCTGCACCATATCGTTGATACGGTTGAGGTACCACGGATCGATACCGCAGATGGCATGGATGTGGGCGATGTCCCAGCCACGGCGTAGGGCCTCGACCACAAAGAAGATGCGATGCTCGGTCGGGGTTGCCACGGCCTGAGCAAGCTCGTCGTCGCTCAGCTTATCGGCACCCTCTTTGCCACCGGCGCAAATGCCCTGGTGGCCATCCTCCAGCGAGCGCATAGCCTTGCCAAAGGCCTCCTCAAAGGTGCGGCCGATCGCCATAATCTCGCCCACGGCCTTCATGCGCGTGGTGAGCGTGGGGTCGGTACCCTTGAACTTCTCGAAGGCAAAGCGCGGCACCTTGACCACACAGTAGTCGATCGTGGGCTCAAAGCAGGCGGGCGTAGCCTTGGTGATGTCGTTGACGATCTCGTCGAGCGTGTAGCCCACAGCCAGGCGCGCGGCGGCCTTGGCAATGGGGAAACCCGTGGCCTTGGAAGCGAGGGCGGACGAACGGCTCACGCGCGGGTTCATCTCGATGACGATCAGGCGGCCGGTGTTGGGATTCACGGCAAACTGCACGTTGGAGCCACCGGTCTCAACGCCGATCTTCTCCAAGATGGCGAGCGAGGCGACACGCATGCGCTGGTACTCAAGGTCGGAGAGCGTCTGCGCCGGCGCCACGGTGATGGAGTCGCCAGTATGCACGCCCATGGGGTCGAGGTTCTCGATGGAGCACACGATGATGCCGTTGCCGGCGTGATCACGCATGACCTCCATCTCATACTCTTTCCAGCCCTCGATGGACTCCTCGACCAGCACCTCGTGGGCAGGCGAGAGCTCCAAGCCCTGGCTCACGATGGAGACGAGCTCCTCGTGGGTGTGAGCGATGCCGCCGCCGGCGCCGCCGAGGGTAAAGCTCGGGCGCAGTACGCAGGGATAACCCACGCGCTCGGCGATGGCCTCGGCGTCGGCCACGCTGTAGGCATAGCCCGAGCGCGCGACCTCCAGGCCAATCTCGGCCATGGCCTCGTTAAAGAGCTTGCGGTCCTCGCCGCGCTCGATAGCGGCCAGGTCGCAGCCGATCATTTCGACGCCGTACTTGTCGAGCGTACCGTCCTTTGCCAGCTCGACGGCGGCGTTCAGACCGGTCTGGCCGCCCAGCGTGGGCAGCAGCGCGTCCGGGCGCTCTTTCTTGATTACGCGCTCGATAAATTCGGCGGTGATGGGCTCGACATAGGTGCGGTCGGCAAGACCCGGGTCGGTCATGATGGTCGCCGGGTTGGAGTTGACCAGGATGACCTCAAAGCCATCCTCCTTGAGCACCTTGCAGGCCTGGGCGCCGGAGTAGTCAAACTCGCAGGCCTGGCCGATAACGATGGGGCCCGAGCCAATGACGAGGATGCGCTTGATGTCAGTACGTTTAGGCATGTTAGTTCTCCTCGGTCTCAGTCTCGGCGAAATTCCAGCCAGCCAGGCGGTCCTTCGCGGTGTCGATGTCCAGGTAGTTCTCCTCGCCGTCCATGAGTCGCGTAAAGGCGGTAAAGAGATAGTGAGCATCGGTGGGGCCAGGCGAGGCCTCGGGGTGGTACTGGACCGAGAAGCACGGGGCGTCGAGCAGCTGGATGCCCTCGGCGGTGCCGTCGTTGAGGTTCACGTGCGTCAGGCGAATGCGGCCAAAGCGCTCGTTCATCACGACCGGCGCGATTCCGCGGCGCACCCAGACGCGCAGATCTCCATCGGCCGCATGCTCGGTCTCGCCGCCGGAAAGCTCGGGGACAAGCTTGCCCAAGCTGGGGAACAGCAGGCCAAAGCCATGGTTTTGTGCGGTGATCTCCACGCGACGGCTTACCAGGTTCATGACCGGCTGGTTGCCACCGCGGTGACCAAACTTAAGCTTTTCCATCTGGGCGCCGCAGGCCAGGCTGATCATCTGGTGACCAAGGCAAATACCAAAGACCGGCACCTTGCCGATCAGCTGCTGCACCTGCTCGTAGGTCTCCACCACGGCGTCGGGGTCGCCGGGGCCATTGGACAAAAAGACGCCGTCGGGATTCATGTCGAGCACCTCGCTCGCGGGCGTATTCCACGGCACGACGGTAAGGTCGCAGCCGGCGCGGACCAGCCCTTCCAGAATGCCGCGCTTCACACCGCAGTCGTAGGCGACCACTTTGTGACGGGCAGGAGCGGCAGCCGAAAGCGCAAAGCCATGCGTGGCAGGCAGGTCGGCGGCCACAAACTCATGAGGCGCGGGGCAACTTACGGTCTTGACCAGGTTCTCGCCTACCAGCGTAGGCGCTGCGGCCAGACGCTCGGCAAGCTCGTCGACGTCGAAGATCTCGGTCGAGATAATGCCCATCTTGGAACCATTGTCGCGCAGATGGCGCACCAGAGCGCGGGTGTCGACACCCTCGATAGCAACGATGCCGTGTGCGCGCAGGTACTCCGGCACGCTGACGGCCGAGCGCCAGTTAGAAGGCGTGGCGCACATGTCGCGAACGATCATGCCGCGCATGGCCGGAGCGCTCGCAGAGCGCACGGCGTCGCCGGGGAAGGCCGACTGGACGTCGGTCTCGTCGATACCGTAGTTGCCGATCTGCGGATAGGTCATGGTTACGATTTGGCCGGCATAACTCGGGTCGGTCATGACCTCAAAGTAGCCCTCGAGCGAGGTGTTGAAGCAGACTTCGCCGGTCGCGGTGCCCTCGGCGCCGCATGCACGTCCATAAAAAATGGTCCCATCCTCAAGATACAGGATGCAGGGACCACAGGTGCCCTTGCTGGTTTTGGCCAGCATACGCTGGCAAAGCTCGCTGGGCGCGAAGGTGCGGGCGGCAGCGCCCGCGGTATGGTTGTTCGCCATAGTTCTCCTTCCCGGTCTCACAGGACCGGCTTAAAGGTGTGTAGTTAGGCCTCGCGGTATTGTAACCGTAAGCATGCCTCATGGCGTTAATTTCATCGAAATGTTTACGAAATGATAATTATGACTTTCTATGCATAATGATTTTTCTAGGACGGGGATTAAAAATCATCCCGCGAGGCTTGTGGCTCACGCGGGATGATGACGTCTTACTTTTTCTTATCCTGCTCCAGCAGTTTGGACGGTGTGCGATCGGGCTTGCCGCCGCGGAAAATCTCGCGGCCATGCAGACGATGCTCCAGATCGCGCTCGGCCTTTTCCTCGTCAATCTTGGTCTGGCTCACCACCGGGTCCTCAATCAACGACGACACCGAGTTCACCTGCTTCTGAATGCGCTCGGCGATGGTGTCATCCATACTCACGATGCGCATCTTCCAGTCGATACTCGTGGCGTTGGATGAGCTCTTGGTCCACACGAACGTCAAAATGGCGCTCTGGTGGCCGCGCGCGGGGAACATGCCAAAGAAGGAATCGTGCTGAATGTTGCTATCCTCGTCGATATAGGCGTGAACGTTATACACCACGCGGTCGATCTTATCGTTGAGCAACGCGTTGGTCGCAAGCGCCGCGGCCTGAATCTGCCCGTTGGACAGCAGCTCGAGCTCGTTGGCAGACGATGTGTCCAACACCGTCACCTCGACCGTGCCCGTACGCTCATCGGCTTCATCGACGGTAAAGTCGAGTGGGAACTGCGTAAAGCCGTTGCCCCACTCAAGGCCGCCCTTCAGCGCCGTCGAAACGGTATCGACCGAAACGCTCTCGGAGAGGTTCGCGGTGTTCAGACGACGCATCACGCCGTAGCCGATCTGCATGCCCACGATCAGCACCAAAATACCGATGACCACGGCCATCGCGGTCTTTGTAATGGTATGGCTCACCTGCGAGCCCGAAGGATCGTCCTCGGACAGCGGGTCGATATGTTTTGCCTGGCTCGCGCGGTCCTCGCTGCGCAGCTGCGCTAGCGCAGCTTTGTCACCGCGCTTGGCCGCAGCCTCCTTCTCACGCATGCGCTCGGTTCGCTTTTTGGCAAGCGTGGGATCCAAGACACCGGATGCATCGATTTCGGAGAATAACTCCGTCACTTCTTCCGGAGTCAAAGGGTTCTTGTCAGCCATAAACTTCCTGTCATATCAATCAGTCGAGCTCGTGCGCACGCGCACCTTCGAACTGCATTCGATAGTAACGGGCATAGGTGCCGCCACGGGCGAGAAGCTCCTCGTGCGTGCCACGCTCCACAACGCGACCATGCTCAACGGTCGCAATCTCATCGGCATGCTTAATGGTCGAAAGACGGTGGGCGATGATAATCGTGGTGCGGCCGCGTGCCAGCTCTTCGAGTGACTCCTGCACCGCCTCCTCGCTCTCGTTATCCAAAGCACTCGTCGCCTCGTCCAAAATCAGGATCTTGGGGTTCTTGAGAAACACGCGCGCGATGGCAACGCGCTGCTTCTGTCCGCCCGAAAGACGGCTGCCGCGCTCGCCCACCACGGTGTCGTAGCCCTGCGGAAGCGACTCGATAAAGGCATCGATGTTGGCGCGACGGGCGGCCTCGGCGATCTCTTCTGCCGTAGCGCCCGGCTTGCCGTAGGCGATGTTCTCGCCAATCGTGCCGTCAAACAGATAGACATCCTGCTGCACCAGGCCGATGGCGCGGCGCAGGCTCTGCTGCGTCACATCGCGCACGTCCTGACCGTCGATGCTAATGGATCCGGTAGCCACGTCATAAAAGCGCGGCAGCAGCGAACAGGTCGTGGACTTGCCGCCGCCCGAAGGGCCAACCAAAGCGATGGTCTGCCCGGGCTTGATGGACAGGTCCATATGGTCGATAACGGGACGCTCGTCGGCATAGCCCTCGCCCAGCTCAACATCCTCGTAGTTAAAGCACACGTCGTGATACTCCACGGCGCCGGCAGTCAACTGCAGATCCGTAGCGCCCGGCTTGTCCTGGATATCCGGCGCCGTCGAGAGCACCTCGTCCATACGTTTAAAGCCGGCGATAGCCTTCTGATACGTTTCGGCCGAATTGACGAGTGTCTCGAGCGGCGTGCAGAACAGCGAAATATAGAGTGCAAAGGTCGCCATATCGACCGCCTGCAGCTGTCCCTGGGCGACCAGCCAGCCGCCCAGCAGCACCACGATCACATAGAGCACACCAGAGAGCAGGCCATACGTCGCGGTATAGACGCCCATGGCGTGATACATGTTCTCCTTGGACAAAAGGTAGCGATTGTTGGAGGCGCGGAACTTGGCACGCTCGGTCTCCTCGTTGGCAAAGCTCTTGACCACGCGCATGCCCGCCAGAGAATCCTGCAGCTGCGCATTGATGCCGCTGATCTTTTTGCGGTTGTCGCTAAAGACCTCGCGCATACGCATGTTTTGCCAAAACATGATGACCGCAAACGCCGCCGTCACCACGGCCATGGCAAGCGCCAGCACCGGGGCGATGGTAAAGAGGATCACAAACGAGCCGATAATCTCGATGCCGCAGATGATGATCCACTCGGGTACGTGATGCGCCGCCTCGCAGATATCGAACAGGTCGTTGACCACGCGGCTCATCATGTCGCCCGAACTGTTGCGGTCGAAGTACGCAAAGCTAAAGCGCTCGTACTGGTCAAACAGGTCCTCGCGCATCTTGGACTCCATGCGCGCACCCATCACGTGGCCCCAGTAGCTCACAAAGTAGCGGCAGGCGCAGCGAACGGCATACATCAGCACCAGCCCCACCGCGATCATACCGAGCGCCTGCATAATGGCAGCCTGGCCCTGGGTAAACAGCCCACCGGTCAAATTGCGCAGGATAATGGGGAACGCCAGGTCAATGGCAGCAAGCACCAGAGCACAAACAGTATCAGCAACAAAAAGCCCCATCTGGGGCTCGTAATACGAAAGAAACCTCTTCAGCATGTGATCCTCAAAGAAATATCAGCAACGTAAGGCCCTGGGACAAAGCAATCAGTAGTACTTGTCCCAGGGCTATCCCCACTCGTTAAAGCTCCGTGCCCCCAAGGCGGTGCGCGATGCTATCGCAGGCCAAGGCGCCTACGACGGTCTTGGCGTCTTCGATCTTGCCGTCGAGCACGGCGTCGATCAGCTCGTGCAGCGGCACCAGATCCACGTTGACAAACTCGTCATCATCGGGGTTGGGTGCATCGAACTCGAGCTTGGTGGCCAGGTAGATGTGAATGATCTCGTCGCAGAAGCCGCAGGACGTGACAATCGACGTCAAAAAGCGAATGCGGCCGGCCCTAAAGCCCGTCTCCTCATGCAGCTCGCGCTTGGCGCAATCGAGCGGGTCCTCGCCTGGATCGAGCTTGCCGGCAGGAATCTCGACCGTCACGCGGTCGATGGCGGTACGGTACTGACGCACCAGTACGATCTTGCCGCTCTCGGTCAGCGCCACAACGGCCGCCGCACCCGGATGGCGAACGATATCGCGGGCGCTGCGGTGACCGTTGGGCAGTTCAACCTCAAGACGGTGGACGTCGAGGATCTTGCCCTTCCAGGCGCACTCCTCCGAAAGAATCTTCTCGTGCAGCTCGGCATCGTGCGGGTCGTCGTCGCCCAGCACCAGCGCCGGCTCGTCAGCGACCTCGCCACCAGGCTCGCCCTCGGCGTGCCCATACATGCGGCTGTCCTCTTCGACGACCTGCGCGTCCACGAGCTCTTCGTTCTTCTCGTCCATCCGTCTCATCCCTCTCGGACTTTAGGCATCCCAGGCGTCGCGGCCACGCAGCGCGCGCAGGCCGATGTCATGACGCAGGGTCTTGCCCTCAAAATCAATCTTCTCGCAGGCCTCGTAGGCAAGGTTGCGAGCGTTTTCGAACGTGTCGCCCAGAGCGGTCACGGCAAGCACGCGGCCACCGTTGGTCACGAGCTGGCCGCCCACCACGGCAGTGCCCGCGTGGTACACGGTCACGTTCTCCATGGCCTCGGCATCCTCAATACCGGTGATGACCTTACCTTTCTCGTAGCTGCCGGGGTAGCCCGCGCTCGTCAGGACAACGGCCACGGCCCACTCGTCACGCCAGTCGAGTTCAATCTGATCGAGCTCGCAGTTGGCACAAGCCAGCATGACCTCAACCAGGTCGTTCTTAAGGCGCGGCAGCACGACCTGCGTCTCGGGGTCGCCAAAGCGGGCATTGAACTCCAGCACCTTGGGACCGGCGGGGGTGAGCATAAAGCCGCCGTACAGGCAGCCGCGGTAGTCGATACCCTCGGCAGCGAGCTCGGCCACGGTCTGCTCCATGACCTTCACCATGGTGGCGTGCTCCTCGTCGGTCACGATGGGCACCGGGCTGTAGACACCCATGCCGCCGGTGTTGGGACCAAGGTCGCCCTCAAGCGCGCGCTTGTGGTCCTGCGAGGTAGCCATGGGGCGCACGGTCTTGCCGTCGGTAAAGGCCAGCAGTGAGCACTCGGGACCAACGAGCATCTCCTCGATAACCACGGTGCTGCCGGCATCGCCAAAGGTGCCACCAAAGCACTCGCGCACGGCCCCCTCGGCCTGCTCAAGTTCGGTCGCCACGATAACGCCCTTGCCCGCGGCAAGGCCGTCGGCCTTCACGACCAGCGGGGCGCCCTGCTCGCGCACGTAGGCGAGAGCCGAAGCCTCGTCGGTAAACGAACCATAGGCTGCCGTCGGAATGCCCGCACGCTCCATGAGCTGCTTGGAGAACAGCTTGGAGCCCTCCATCTGGGCGCCCTCGGCACCCGGGCCAAAGCAGGGAATACCCGCCGCGCGCACGGCGTCGGCCACGCCCGCTACGAGCGGAGCCTCGGGGCCAATTACCACGAGTCCGCATCCGTGGCTCTGCGCAAACGCCGCCACGGCCGCAGGATCGCAGTCGTCGAGAACAACGTTCTCGCCGCAGCTCGCGGTGCCGCCGTTACCCGGCGCAATGTAGAGCTTGCCGGCGCGCGGTGATGCTGCGAGCTTAGCTGCCAAAGCATGCTCGCGGCCGCCGCTGCCCAACAACAGGATGTCGATGGTTTGAGTGTCCGCCTTCAAGGGTGCCTCCTCTATGGATGAACGGCCCGCTCCGCGCGAGCCCTTTGCAAGCAAATATACCCCTCGGCCGCCCGTCCGGGCTGCAAAGGGGTATATCGCAATAACCAAATAGTCCCGATTACTTCCAGAATCGGTTGATGATCTGCTCGCGACCAGCGCCAACGCCAATGAACGTCACGCGGGTGTGTGCCAGATCCTCGATAAACGCCACGTAGTCCTGAGCCTCCTGCGGCAGCTCCTCAAAGCTGCGGCAGCCGGTGATATCGCACTTCCAGCCAGGAAGCTCCTCGTAGATGGGCTTGGCATGTTCAAAGCGCACCTGGTGCTCGGGCACGCTCGTGTAACGCTCGCCATCGACGTCATAGGCAACGCACACCTTGATGGTGTCGAAGGCCGAAAGCACGTCGAGCTTGGTCACGGCGATGTCGGTGAGGCCGTTGACGCGCGAGGCATAGTTGGCGATAGGGCCGTCAAACCAGCCGCAACGACGACGGCGACCGGTGGTCACGCCGTACTCATAGCCCTCCTCGGTCAGCGTGTGGCCGGCCTCGGACTCATAGGAAAGCTCGGTGGGCATGGGGCCCGAACCGACGCGGGTGATATAGGCCTTCATGACGCCCAGCACGCGGTCGACGTTCTTCATGCCCACGCCGGAGCCGGTGATGGCGCCGCCGGCGGTGCAGTTGGAAGACGTCACGTACGGATAGGTGCCGTGGTCGATGTCGAGCAGCGTCGCCTGGGCGCCCTCAAACAGCAGGTTCTTGCCCTCATCGATCATGTTGTTGAGCAGCAGGCTCGTCTCGGTGATGTAGGGACGCAGGCGCTCGGCCATCGGCAGGTACTCGTCGCAAATCTGGTCCACGGTGTAGGTGGGCAGGTTGTAGATGAGCTCGAGCTCGGGGTTCACGCGGGCGAGAGCGGTCTCCAGCTTGTCGCGGAACAGCGCCTCGTCCAGCATGTCCTGCATGCGCAGGCCAATGCGGGCCATCTTGTCCTGATAGCACGGACCGATGCCACGCTTGGTGGTACCGATGTTCTTCTTGCCGAGCTTCTGCTCAAAGGCGCCATCCAGATCGATGTGGTACGGCATGATGACATGCGCGTTGCCGCTAATCTTGAGATTCTTGGTGGTGATGCCGTCGGCCTCGAACATGTCGATCTCCTCAAGGACAACCTTGGGGTTGACGACGCAACCGTTACCGATCACCGACACGTGGTCGGAATACATGATGCCGGAGGGCACCTGGTGCAGGCCGTACTTCTTGCCGTTGACGACGATGGTGTGACCGGCGTTGTTGCCGCCCGAGTAGCGCACGACGGCATCGAAGTCGCCGGCGACCAAGTCGCAAATCTTACCCTTGCCCTCATCGCCCCACTGGGCACCGACCAAAACGGTTGACGGCATGTTTACTCCTTACATTCATGGACTGTCTACGCGCCACGCCGGCACGCAGAAGCACAAAACATTCCCAGTATACCCGTGCAACGGGCGTCTGTCCTACTCCTCGGCATGTGCCCCATCAAGCTCATAGAACTTGGTGGATGCCGGCAGGAACATCAGGTCGACGTCGCCGATCGGGCCCGAACGGTTCTTGGCCACGACGATACGCGTAACGCCCTCGTCGGGTCGATCGTCGCGCGAGGCTTCGGCCTCGTCGGCGGAGCGGTCCAAGAACATAACGATATCGGCGTCCTGCTCGATAGAGCCCGATTCACGAAGGTCGGAAAGCTGCGGGCGCTTGCCGGTACGGGATTCGACCTGACGCGAAAGCTGCGACAGCGCGATGAGCGGGATCTTGAGCTCCTTAGCCATGATCTTCAGACCACGCGACATCTCCGAAACCTCGACGGTACGGCTCTCGGAGCGGCGTCCCGGCGGAGGACTCACCAGCTGCAGGTAGTCCAGGATGATAATTGCCTTCTCCTTGTTATGGAGCATGCGGCGGCTCTTGGCGCGAATCTCGGTCACTGTGGTGCCGGGCGTATCGTCAATCAGAATATCGAGCTTGGACAAGGTCTGCGTGGCCTCGTTGATATTGGCCCACTGCTCGGGGCTAATGCGGCCCATGCGGAAGTCACTGATCGAGATCATGGCGTAGGCGCAAATCAGACGCTGGGCAATTTCCTTGCCCGACATCTCCAGCGAGAAGAAGCCGACGGTATAACCAGCAGCGGCAGCGTTGAGCGCCAGATTCAGGGCGAACGATGTCTTACCTACAGCAGGACGGGCACCGATAATGATGAGCTGGCCCTCGCGGAAGCCCATGAGCATACGGTCGAGCGACGGAAAGCCGGTGGGCACGCCCGCCGCCTGACCACCGGCCTGGCACACTTCCTCGGCCTCGTTATAGGCCTCGACCATAAACTCGGTCAGCGTCTTGTAGCTCGACTTGACCTCGCGTGCCGTGACCTTGAGCAGCTTGCTCTCGGCCAGCTCGACAACCTCTTTGGTGTCGGTGGGGGCGTTATATGCCAGCGCGTTGATCTCGTTGGTGGCGCCGATCAGCTCACGCAGCATCGAATCACGGCGAACGATGGCGGCATGGTGCTGCCAGTTGACGAGCGACAGAGTCTGACCCATCAACTCCAAAATGTACGCTTCGCCGCCCACGGCATCGAGCTTGTTGATGCTTCGCAGGTAATCGATCAGCGAGATGGAGTCGATAGGAATGCGGCTGTTGTACATATCGACCATCGCGGTATAGATGGTCTTATGAATGGGCCGGTAGAAGTCATCGGGCTGCAGCTCGACCTGGGCCTCTTCGACCACCTCGGGCGATAGCAGCATAGCGGCCAGTACATTGGCCTCTGCATCTTGGTTTTGGGGAAGACCCAACTTTGAGCCGCGGTCCTCAACCGTCAGCCCGGTCTCCCTATCGTCATATGCCATGAGCATCCTCATTCATATCGCTTGCGAGCATCCATAGTATCAGCCACGGTCCCAAAACGCGCCGCGCGCCGCCAATCATCACCGAACCAAGCGGATGAACGATCCTGTATATAGGACTTCGACGCAACGTTCACCATGACACTCACTCAGCACAAAAAACAAAAGGGCGCCCTGGTTTCCCAGAGCGCCCTTCTTAGAACAAGATTGTTGCGTTGCAGCAAATGCTACTCGGCAGCAGCCTCAGTCTCGACCTCGGCGGTCTCGGCCTCGGCGACCTCAGCGGCCTCCTCGACCTCAGCCTCGGCAGCGAGCTCCTCGGCGGTAACGCCGACGAGAACGACAACCTCGGCCTTGATCTCGCGGTACAGCGAGATGGCAACGGTGTGGGCACCGGCAACCTTGATGGGCTTACCGAGCTCGACGCGCTTGCGGTCGATGTCCATACCGAGCTGAGCCTTGATGGCGTCAGCGATCATAGCGGCGGTAACGGAGCCAAAGAGGATGCCCTCGTCGCCGACCTTGACGTCAACGGTGACCGTCTTGCCCTCGAAGGCAGCCTTGGTCTCGTTGGCGGTAGCCAGACGGACGGCCTCGCGCTTGGCGATGTTGTTGCGACGCTCGTCAAGCTGCTTGAGGTTGCCCTTGGTGGCGGCAACAGCGAGCTTCTTGGGGAACAGGAAGTTCTCAGCGTAACCCTGAGCGACCTCTACGACGTCACCCTCGCCGCCCTTGCCCTTGATCTCATCGAGAAGAATAACCTTCATGATGCGTCTCCCTTCTTAGCCGCGGTCGCGGTTGCCACGAGAGGAAACCACGGGGACGGTGTACGGCAGGAGAGCCATCTCGCGGGCGCGCTTGATGGCGTTGGCGATGTCATGCTGATGCTGCGTGCAAGCGCCAGTGACGCGACGGGGCTTGATCTTGCCACGGTCGGTCATGTACTTACGGAGAAGCTGAGTGTCCTTATAGTCGATGAACTCAGTGTTCTCCTTGCAGAACTGGCAGTACTTACGACGCGGCTGACGTGCAGAAAAATCATTAGCCATGTCAAAATACCTTTCATTTGGCAACTTCGGCGAACCGAAGCCGCCTCTCACTCAAAAATAGGTGAACAACCCTTAGAACGGGATGTCCTCATCGTAGACGTCGACCGCGGGCGGCGTAGCCACCGGTGCGGCAGGACGTGCTGCGGGCGCGGGAGCTGCGGGGGCGTAACCGCCCTGGTCGTAGCCACCCTGGCCACCACGGGAGCTCATAAACTCGATCTCATCGACGATGACCTCAAGCTTGCTCCGGCGCTGGCCGTCGCGCTCCCAAGAGCTGTAGCGCAGCTTGCCCTCGATCGCGACCTTGTTTCCCTTTGCCAGGAAACGGCTCACGGCCTCGGCGCGGGTGCCGAACATAGTGCAGTCGACAAAGTTGGGATAGTCCTCCCACTCGCCAGTCTGCGCGTTGCGGCGACGATCGTTCACGGCGACGCCAAAAGACAGAACCTGGGTTCCGCCGGCGGTGGCGCGCAGCTCGGGATCGCGGGTGAGGTTACCGGTGATGTTCACTCGATTGATGCTCATAACTCACTACTTCCTCTTGGGGCACAAGCCCAGTCCAAAACGACAGTCTTACTCCTGGTCGTCGCGACGGACGATCATGTGGCGGACCACAGCGTCGGTGATGCGCAGGACGCGATCAAGCTCGGCGATCTGGGTAGGATCTGCGTGGAAGTTGATGAGGGTGTAGTCACCATCGGTGAGGTCGTTGATCTCGTAGGCGAGCTTGCGCTTGCCCCACTCGTCAACGGAGTCGACCTTGCCAGCGCCCTCAGCGATCGTGGTATCGATACGCTTCATAACAGCGAGACGAGTCTCGGGGTCGAGCGACGGGTCAACAAAGAACAGCAGTTCATAAGCCTTCATATTGTCACCTCCTCTGGGCAAATGTGGCTTCAGGTCGTGAAGGTGCGCCTGAAGCAGGAAAAGACTTGGTAATAATATCTTTCAACCTCCCAAGCCGCAAGAATATGCAGCTACAACCTCATGACCTCCACATATGCCCATGCTCGCACCACGTTTCATGCGCATTCCAACCAAATGCCGACCAAGAGCTTGACGGATTTGTGAACAAGATACGGTGCCGCGGGGACAAGCTGAGCCAAGCCACAGGTCAACGGGCACAAGGCTGTGGTCGCAAAATGCATACCAGTGGTCCACAGCACCACCCAAAGATTTTTAAATTCATTGCCAAGTCGCTTATGAATACCCCTTTTGAACAATTGAGTTGATCAACCACGCTGGTCGGAAGCCGTTTTTTGGCACCTCAAACCCCACTGCAACGCCAAGCGCGGCCGAGCGTTTTAAAAAATGCCAACTTTTCTGTTTGCACTTTGCGATTCCTCGTGTATACTGACTTTCGCATTTAACGGAGAGTTGTCCGAGTGGCCGAAGGAGCACGATTGGAAATCGTGTAGGCGTCAAAAGCGTCTCCAGGGTTCAAATCCCTGACTCTCCGCCAGTTAATTCCAAAGCAGGCCTTCGAGCCTGCTTTGTTTTTACCCCACGCGGAGGGGTGGCAGAGTGGTTGAATGCGGCGGTCTCGAAAACCGTTTGGCCTGTATAAGGTCACGAGGGTTCGAATCCCTCCTCCTCCGCCATTAGATGGTATGAGCCCCAGCAATGGGGCTTTTTTGTTATCGAAATACGTCTCGATCCCACGCTTCCCCAAACATGTACGTCACCCTCCAAAACCGACATTTTTCGACATCTTTGAAGGCTGACGTACACGTTTGGATTGAGCTCACGGGAGCGGCGCTATTCGGAAGGTGCCTCCTCGTCTCGTATGCTTTTCCAGTTGCGGATAAGTGCCTTGCGTAGTTCGTTTTGTTTTCTCTGGTACCCGGTGTCGGTACAGCGAGGCATGCCGAGTGCTTCGCGAATGTTGTTCATGGCGCGGTGAAAGGCGAGCTGGCTGCCGAACTGAGCCGAAGTGAGCGTAACGATTCGATATCCCATTTGGGAGAGAACGGCCTCTCGTTCCGCATCTGCCCCCTTGCGCTCGAACTCATCGTGAAAACCGCCCTTATATTCGATACCGAGCTCCCTGCGCTTATAGGTAATGAGGGCATCGATTTTGAGTGTTCGGGCTTTTGTGCAATGCCAGAGACGTTGAGGGATCTCGAGCGGTTTGTTGAGTTCGATACCTCGGATACCAACGCCGCCTTCGCTTGTTGGGAGCGAGAGGGCGATTGCCGAAGCGGTCTCCATAGGCGAGGTCGAGCGATCGTAGATGTGCCTGAGCGCGAGCCGTGCACGTGTGGCACCGGGTTTGCCGGGGTGCCGATCGAGCAGTTCGGTTATTTCATCCTTGGAGGTGGTGGCTGGTTGCTCGGTATAAGGGTCGGCGGGATTGAGCCTCATGCGATAATCGCCGCAAACTTCATAGCCATATTCGAGATATTCGATCCTATCCATCCACTCGGCAGCGAGCACGAAGGCGAAGGCTTCGTCGGTGATGAAGATTCCGGGCGTCAACTCGTTAATATGCTCGTAGGGAAGATTTTGTCCAAGAATGTGGCAAACGACGCCTTTGGTACGAATTCGCTCAAATTCGAATACAACCGCGATATCGATAGTCTTAAGCATATCGGACGGAATGCCGCAGTCGGTAAGGGCCTGTCGTATGCGCGCAACACGTTGCTGGGTGGAGATGCCTTGTGCGCCTATCTGGTAGTCGTGCCGCGCAAGAGACTGAACCAAATTCTGGGGTGCATGATGGACAAGCCATGCGGTTTTATGCGAAATGAGAACAGGGGTATCCATTGAGGGCCTCTCGCTCTGAGCCGGTATCCAACTCTTATGTCCGTTGAAGTGGGGAAATATACCGGATGTGAGTAAATCAACTCACTCATGCTGTGAGCTCAATCCAAACATGTACGTCAGCCTCCAAAGATGTCGGAAAATGTCGTTTTTGGAGGGTGACGTACATGTTCTGGACCCCTGGCATTCTGGCAATGCCACGCCCGCACCCGGTCCCGACCGTTTGCCGAGCAATAGGGTCGCAATCGGCGCCGAACATGTACTATGTACGGGCATTGTCCAAATCCGTAATCCAAAGGACCCCATCTTGCCCGTCGTCGCCGCTATGACCATTACCTCACATGCATCGGATGCCATGGTCGCCATTCCGTTTTGGCTCGAGATGTTCGCTGTTGTCGCTGCATCGATCTCGGGTGTACTGGTTGCGCGCGAGCACAAGCTCGACCTGGTGGGCGCGGTCGCGCTCGCGGTGGTCTGCGGTCTGGGCGGCGGTCTTTTGCGCGATATGACGCTGCAGGTGGGCAACGTCTACATCCTCAACCAGCCGATGGCACTGCCGCTTTCCATCGCCACGGCAGCCATCATCTACATTTTCCCGGCAATCGTCGACAAACCCGAAAAACTCATTCCCCTGCTCGACATCATCTCGGTCGGCATCTATGCCGCCACCGGAGCGGACAAGGCGCTGGTCTACGGCTTTGCACCGGCGGTGTGCATCATGATGGGCTTTTTTACCGCGGTGGGCGGCGGCATGTTGCGCGACGGCTTTATGGGCGTGGTTCCGGGCATTTTCCAACGTACTAACTTTTATGCCATCGCTGCCATCGCCGGATCGACAAGCTACGTGTGTCTCGTTATGAGCGGCATCATGAGCAATGTCGCCGCGCTGATCGTATGCGTTGTCGTGACCATGGGTCTGCGCTGGCTCTCGCTGCGCTTTGACATCAAAAGCCCCACCGAAGAAGACATCGCGCGCTTTTTGCATCGCAAAAAGTAGGTAGCGCGGGCTCATCCTTCGAAATGCAACCGAGAGGTTCTTTTAGAGCACCCGCACGTTGGGTACCCTGTTAGGTATATGCCGAACACCTAACAAAAGGATCAACCATGGCTTTCAATCAAACCGCGGCGGCGCCGTCACACAAGATGCGTCGCTGCCTGCTTATGGCATTCACGCTCATCGCGCTCGCGCTCATCGCTCTTCCCACGGCGTCATTTGCCGGCACGGACACGGCAGGCAACGTACTTGCAACCGACAACGACTCTAATCCGTCCGGTGTCGAAGGCGACCTGTATTGGGCCGGTCAGAGTCTCGAACTGGACGATGTCTCTATCGACCGCGATATCATCGCTGCGGGCGATACCCTCTCGATCCGCGACTGCACGGTGGGCGGCGCCGTTCGTCTTGCGGCGCGCACCATCGACATTGCCAAAACTACGGTTGATGGCAGCGTCACGGTCGTCGGTCAGCATGTCGCGCTCAATTCCGACAGCACCGCCAACTGCTTCTATGCGATAGGCGAGACGGTTGCCCTGCGCGGCTCTACCAAGTCGGCAGCGCTTGCAGGCGACACGGTGACCATCGATGGCACCGTCGAGGGCGATGTCGAGGTTTGGGCCGACAAGCTCATCCTGGGCAAGAACGCCCACATCACCGGCACCGTGAACGCGCACGTCTCCGAGGACCCCGAGCGCGCCGCGGGAGCCGAGGTCGGCGCGCTCAAGATCGACCACACCGAGAACGAGGATACTTCCACCGTTAACGATGCCATCGGCGGTATCGTCGCCGCGGCACTCTCGACCTGCTTTGTCGCTCTACTGCTCGAGCTCGTCTTTCCGCGCGCGACCGCCAGCGCCGCCGGCATGCTCCACCAGCGCCCCATGCCTCTGTGGGTGAGCGGTCTTCTGGGTACGATTGCTATCGCCCCCGCCGTCCTACTGCTAATTATCTCTATCGCTGGTCTGTCGCTTGCCGGAGCCCTCATGTGCGGTGTTATTGGCATCGCGCTGGTGTCGAGTGCCTTTGCAGGGTGCGCAATCGCCCGCATGGTCGGACACAACCAGAACCGCTACGCCATGGCAGCCGTTGGTGGCGTAATCGCAGGCGCCCTCACGGGGCTTCCCCTCGTAGGCGGCTTCATCAGCGGCGTGGCCTTTGTCTTTATGCTCGGCTACATCATCCAAATCATCTGGCGCAACGCCCACCTCAAGCCGCAGCAGCCGGCTAACACGCCAGAACTCCCCACCGCCTAGCAGCCGATCACCACAAAGGGGCCAGGCACCTTTGTGGTGGTGCAAAGGGGTCAGGTTACTTTGCACCAACAAACGAGGCGGGGCACACGGTCGCATCGACCGGGTGCCCCGCTTTTTCATATCTCGTGTTGATATTCGAGGTGAACGATTACTCCTCAGAACCCTCGTCGCGCTTACGGCTACGGATGAGATGTGCCACACCAATGCACAGCACCGCGCCACCAGCGATCCAAGTGAAAGTCACGCCGTTAAGACCGGTCAGCGGGAGGTTGGAGCCCTTCTTGTCGATGACAGTGAGGTGTACCTTGCCGTCAGCGGCCTCGGTATTAGTTTGAGCCACCGTGACGAGATTGTTATCGGTTCCCTCGGCGAGCCTGCACCCAGGATTGAAAGGATCGCCGTTAGCGGGCAGCCCATCGTTCGTGATGGTGAACCTGATGCCACCGGCTGCGGAGTTATTATAGCCAGGGCGGGCGTAACCTCTTTGAGGATATAAGTGCCCTCGTCGAGACCGACAACGTTAATCTTGCCGGAGTCATCAGTTGTCAGCTTAGCCTTTGTTTCATCGGTCGTCTTGACACCATTTGCCATGATAAAGTTGTTAGTATCACCCTGCTCTTGCAGCGTAAACTCAACACCTTTGAGTCCCTTTGTTTCATTATCAGAACCGACCTTGGTGACATCGATACCGTAGGTGTAGTCATAGGCGGGATGGTCGACCGTGGTGCCGGTATCATCGGCGACGTGCGGGTTGTTGGAGTAGGTAAGCATAACCGTATTCGTCTGTGCGGTACCGAGCAAGCTGCCGAATTGCGACCTGAGCGAACCGTCAGGATTGCAAACCTTACTAGAGTCGAGCTTGGCCTTATATTCAACGGTCACTTTAGACTTGTCATTCAGGACGATAGGTTTGTCGTTCTCGTCTTGGCACGCCTTAAGATTAGTGAAGTTAACCGTGAGCACGTCGCCGCTATAGGTCGGCTCGTAGCCAGACTTGACCACATTGTCATCGATTTTGACCGTGACAACAGGTGTCGCGTTGTCGTTCTTGAGCTCAGGCGTCATGGATGTGGGAAGCTTATCCGTGAAGATGTACTTGTAGGTGCTGTAGGTGTTGATGTTGCTCGCAACCGTGCCGGTAAGCTGGTACTCGATGAACTGATCCATGCGGGAGTCGGCGGACTTATTGGGGCTCGTAAACACGTCAGTACCAAACGTGGCGCCCGTCGCATCGTCCTTAACGGCCTTAGTCACGTTGGGGACATTCTTCTTAGGCTCCGCATTCACATCGGCTCCGCCGACGATGGCGAAAATCGGCGAGGTGTAGGCATCCGTGTTGCCCTTAGTCGTGTTGGCGGTGCCGCTAACGCCCGCAGTCACAAAGAGCCAGTAGCCAGCGGACAGCGTGGAAAATTTGCCATCAGTCGAAGCTTTCCAGCCAGCGGTCTCATCGGTTGTGTTTACTTTCTCTAGCTCCTTGGCAATCTTGTCGAGCGCACTGTCGGCATCGACCTTGAATCCTTCGCCAGCATTACCAGCAACTATTCTATTGATGTAGTCTGCCCAATCCTGAGCTGTGGCGCTATCGCCAGGGTTGGTGTCGTGAGCAAAAACGCCTTTAACAGCTTTCTCAGCCTCAGGGGTCGCCCACTGGATGTCGGACAGCGTCTTTTCGCCATCCTTGTTCCAAGCTCCATTCGCATCTGCAACGCCATCGCCATTCGTATCAGCCTTACCCTGCGTTACCGTGGCCCTGAAAATCTGGATACCCTTAAACGAGGTGCCGGCATAGGTGTTCTCAGCAATGGTCACGTTGCCGGTCGTCGTCGCCGTCGGCACATAGCTTGCGGCGGTTCCGCCCTCAGCTGCAAACGCCATGGTCACCGGGGCCATCACACCGCCGAAGCTCAACGCCGCGGTAAGTCCGGCGGTTACTGCCAGGCGGGCGATGTTCTTGGTTGTCTTCATGTTTGGTCCTCTTTCTTGGAGGGTTCTCTAGTAACTTTTTCAAAACCAATGATCATCAGGTCGGTAGGCCTGCGCGTCACTCGCTACGGAGGCAGTACGCCATTGAGCAGGGGGGGGGACAATTATTTTTCACGGGGACCTCCTCCCCGCTTGATGACGAGCGCGGCAACAATAGCCGCCACTCCGATGGCAACCAAAACCGCCACCAGCACCAACGTTCTATCTCCCGTCGAGGGCATAAAGCCTCGACTTGCTTCTTTGCTTGGGGTGTTGAGCACCGACAGCTCAATCGAACCCGTCCCGGCATCGGCGGTATCAACCCGCAGAGGGCTTTCGGCCGACGCGGTCACCTTGGGCTTCGCGGCTGCTACCTGTTTAACGTCCAATCCCCCAGACGTAACCGTTACCGTACGTTTGCCCTCAAAAGCGGTGTATCCCTTGGGAGCCGCGACCTCTTCGACGGTATAGACGCCCGCGTCCACACCGGTCAATTCCACATGGCCGTCCGCGCCCGTGGTGACGCACTCGTCGACATCCGTCGACCACGAGCCGTCAGTCGTTAGGATGCGCCCGCGGTCATCGATGATGCGCAGCTTGGCGCCCGCGAGCGGTTTATCGTCCGAGCTTGAGCGCTTGATCAGACTGAGACCCCAGGTGTAGGCGCACGCGTCATCGCTCGGCGTGCGGGTGAATCCGACGTCGCCGGACTGGTCGGCGAGGGGAGAGCGCGGGTAGCGCAGGTAGACCTCGTTGGGGTTGCCCTTGGTAGCGCCTCGATTGCAGTTGGCCCCCAACGGCGCATTGTAGACAGCAACCACGCGGGCGCCCGCGGTGAAGGCGTCAACCCCGCCGAGCGCGGCGATCAGGTCGCCGGTGCGCACGGTGAAGGCATTGCCCTCGACCGAGACCTTGCACTGTGGAGTAATGTCCGTCCACCCTTTAGCCGGCGTCGAGTTGGCATTGCCGCCCTCACATGCGACGGCATCAAAGTCGCCGTCCGCGCCCGCCGCCACGTACACGCGCATGCTCGCAGCCACCTTGGAAGGGTCGAGCCCCGCGCCCATGGTATCGACAAACCGCACCGTATAGGTGTCGTAGGCCGTGAGGCCCGCCGGGACCGTGGCAGAGAGGCGCCAGTACAGGTCGTCGGCAACCGTGGCGTCGGCGGCCTTCTGCCATGCGGCG
>DXMY01000034.1 GCA_019413925.1 Collinsella sp. | reverse complement strand
GCTGTGCAATGGAATGACCTGCATGCAAGCGGCCCTTATCGCATGGATTACGATTAGGCTCTGGACACACTTTCTTGCCTATAACCCGCATCCTGCCAGCCTGACGCTGTGAACCCGCGAATATTAAACTGCGAATACGAGCGTCGATTAAGACACAACCATGAGAAGAGCGAGTTGGATGGAGATATATGAACAGGGCAAGACCGAGAGAAATCTTGGTCTTGCCCTCTATTGCCTCTTGACAATGTTCTGCTCATATTAAAAAGGTCAGCCGCGAAGGGCTGACCTGCAATTTCTGGTCGGGTTGACAGGATTTGAACCTGCGGCCTCTGCGTCCCGAACGCAGCGCTCTACCAAGCTGAGCCACAACCCGATGTACTGCTTCAAGCAGCGACGGATATGATAGCACAATGTAACCGAAGGTAAAAGAAATTGCGACAATATTTCTTTTTCCACGCCTTCTTCACCGGTGCTGTAGGTTGATTTTCGGATGCTTTGGGAATCGACGGATATCCCGTAGACAAGCGAGACATGACCATTTAACGGCATCGGGGAATCATAATGCCTGATGATCTGACTATTTCGTAGAAACAGTCAGCAACGATAAACCCCGCCTAAAAAAAACTGAGCCATTTCACCGACCTGTACACTCGCCAACAAACGAACATCGATTTGACCTAGACTTATAAAGTTTTCTGTGGCACATCTGAACCCGCGGCCTTTATGTATTCCCCATCTTCCCAGGTAATTGGACGCGATTTCGATGCGTTAATACGCTTCTGACAGGATTGCCCGCTGAGTGGTCCTCCGGAAATGAGCTTCCAGCGCGACAACGGCGGCCGCGTCCCGAATCGTGGTGTATCAGGGCCATCGCCGGAGAATCGCCGGCACCCTTGCGAGGTGAATCTTAGCCTTCGTCCTCCTTCGGGTCAATGGCGCTCCCTATGATCTTGCGCGCCGCCTCGCGGGCGGCGAGCACCTCGGCCTCGCCGGGGGCCTCGCGCTCCTGGGCCTTCCAGGCGTGCGCGAGCGAGGGCCTGGAGATGACGCAGCGCGCCGACCACTCCTCGTCGGCCTCGATGAGCGCCGCTCCCACCAGGCGGATGAGCGACTCGCGCGAGGGGAACCCCTGCACGACGCGCGTCCTGCGCTTGATCTCGCGGTTGGCCCTCTCCTGGACGTTGTTGGTGCGGATCTTGGTGCGGTGCGTGGCCGGGAACGCCAGGTAGGCGAGCGCCGCCTCCTCGGCCTCCAAGAGCACGTTTCCGGCCGCCCTCGAGATCTTCAGCACCTCCTCGGTCGCCTCTTGGTAGCACGCCCGCACGAGGACGGGGCTCTTCTGCGCGAAGACGGCCTTCATGGCCTCGCGCGCCTTTCTCTGGTCGTCCTTCCTGTGGATGCGGCCCGCCACGTTGCGCATGAGGTGCGTGACGCAGCGCTGCCAGGCCGCTCCTTGGAACGTCTCGGCTATCGCCTTCGCGAGCCCTTCGTGGGCGTCCGAGACGACGAGGCGCACGCCGTCGACGCCGCGCGCCCTCAGGCCGGAGAGGAACGCCTTCCACCCGGCGTGGCTCTCCGTGTCCACGCAGTCCACGCCGACGAAGCGCTTGTGGCCCGTGTCGTCGAGCCCGATCGCGGTCACGACGGCCTGGGACGCCGAGCGCCCCTCCACGCGGCACTTCACGTAGGTGGCGTCGAGCCACAGGTAGGCGAAGCGCACCCCGTCGAAGCGCTGCCTCCTGAACGCGTCCACCTCGGCGTCCAGGCACTCGCACAGGCGCGACACCTGCGACTTCGACATCGACCTCACGCCGAGCTCGCCCGCGACGGCCTCCACCTTGCGCGTCGATATCCCCATGACGTACATCTCGGCCACCGCCGCGACGAGCGCCCGGTCCACCCTGCAGTAGCGCTCGATCAGGTCCTCGGGGAAGAACGAGCCTCGGCGCAGCTTCGGAATCTTGAGGGTGACGTCGCCCGCGGCGGTCGAGAGCCCCCGCTCCCGGTAGCCGTTGCGCGAGTTGACGCGCCCCTCGTCGCGCTCCCCGTAGGGGGCGTTGCACGCCTCGTCGGCCTTCGCCGACATCGCGGCGTTCGCCAGGAGCTCGAGCATCCTGCGCCCGAAGGCCTGCAGGTCGGTGCATTCCTCGAGGATCGCGAACGCGAGCCCCTTCACTTCGGGGTCGTTGAATAGTAGAGTGTCCATAGCGGGCATCGCCTTCCTTCGAATCTGTCTTTTGTGGTGATTGACGATTCTAGACGATGTCCGTTTTTCTCGGGCAGGCTTCGCCCGCCCTCCAGAAACGGATTGATACACCAACTTTCGGGACGCTACCATGCGCTCCGATCGCGGCGGGAAGCCCGGCGAGATTGGGCGCGAATCAGCCCCCATGACAATCTCG
>DXMY01000033.1 GCA_019413925.1 Collinsella sp. | reverse complement strand
TCGCGGCAGATTTATACCCGTGCCCGAGCTCGAAGAGCCCTATGGCCGCCTTCCCGGCCTCGATATCATGCTTCACTCTCAAATCAACGCGCATAAAGAAAGCCTCCCATTTCTCATGTCCAAGAAATGGGAGGCAGTTCAAAGTCGTTCTGGCGGGCTTTTTGCGTTGAGGGCGTGATTGGCGGCTTAATTATGGCTATTAATCTTTAAGCCCAAAGAGGCTATCGGCTTCATCGTCAGGTATGTATTCCAGAACATCGCCCGGTTGGCAGTCGAGTGCCCGGCATATCGCGTCAAGAGTTGAAAAACGTATGGCAGAAACCTTGCCTGTCTTAATGCGTGACATATTGACCTGGGAGATGCCCACGCGTTCCGCAAGCTCTTTGGATGAGATCTTGCGTTCGGCGAGCATGCGGTCAAGCCGCAGAATAATCATGGATTCCCCCTAGAGCAACTCGTCATCTTGTTTTTGCAGGATACACCCGTACTGGAAGACGCTGGCAATCAGGCTAATAATCAGGCCTGCAAAGACCATAGAGAGGTCGAGGTGCTGGCCGCCAAGCGCATCCGTAAAGTTGCCGCCAAATCCTGAGAGTATCAGCCCCGTGACTATGGCACCAAGAAGCTTCACAGCAACGCCGCCAATAAGGAACAAATGTCCTATTTGACGTAGTATGCGGATGCATTCGAGGTCAAAGGGCCTGCCCGCCTTTTCAATGGCGGAGAAAAACTTGTATGCGCTTAGCACGATGGCAAACGCAAGGCATGTCATCATGGCGCTCCCTATGGCAGTATGACCGTCGTGCGCGACAAGCATAAGAGGGGTGTGTTTATCGGCGCCGACGAGAGCGAGAATTGGCCCTTCGCCAGCCTCAAGCTCTACGGATTGGAGACAGAACCCTTGGGAGAGGCTAGGCAATATGAGTAGATCGTAGATTGCAATGACTGCGAGGAGTCCCAGAGCGAGCGCCACGGCGGTGCAGATTGTGGCCCATTTGCAGTAGCGAGTGAGCTTCCTCAGTTTGGCTATTGCCTGTTCACGGTCGATGGCTTCATTCGATTTGGATGCGTTCCAGCGGATCATAGCTCCTCCAACCAATGTCTTGGATGATACTAAATTTTATAACATACTTAACGATAAACGATAAACAATTACAGATTAGAGTAAGTAATGTTTATAAGACGAATAGCGAGAGCTTATGGCACATTCAGGGAGTGGGAGTTTGGCGCGCGGGGGATGGACGAGTATTGAAATATCCTGCAACCGCGCAAGTGCTTCATCGGGTCTCCCCAATTCATCTAGAAAAACGGCTGCAAACGACTGCAAATAACCGGTGAACGGTCAAAAACTACCGTTCACCGATAATTTTTAAACTGGTTCTAACTGGTATTAAGTCAAAAAGACCAATTCACATATCTTCACAATGACCTGCAATTTTTCTACACGCTATTTTTAGCCGCCCTGCGTTGTTTAGGGACAGGAAAAGTTCCGATCTTTTGCCAAAGCATTTCGAAACGGTTTCAAAACCGCATGTAGAAGTGTTAACGACCGGTAAACGGTCGATTTATCACCGTGAGCGGTGCAAAAACGTTTTACCGTATGAATCAACGAAAGCGATCTCTTCTGGGGTGATATAGTGACAACAACACGTCACGTGGTTACTACCAGTTTAGAAACCACTGGTCTTCAAAGAACGCTTTCTAAGAAGCTTTAAGGGCGAGCGCCCGCTGGCTTCCGAAAATCATCGGACTCAGATTGTACACACCTTCGGAAGGGAAATTTGAATGGTTGGCTTTATTCTTACCGGTCATGGACAGTTCGCACCCGGCCTAGCTAGCGCTATCGCTATGGTTGCCGGCGACCAGCCCGCTTTTACCGTCGTTCCTTTTGAGGGCGACCAGGCTGCTTCCTACGGTGAGGATCTCCGCGCCGCTATTACCGCCATGCGCGAGGAGTGCGATGGCGTGCTCGTCTTTACCGACCTGCTTGGCGGCACCCCGTTCAACCAGTCGATGATGATTGCCCAGGATGTCGACAACGTCGAGGTTCTGACTGGCACGAACCTTCCCATGGTTATTGAGCTTCTGTTCCTCCGCGGCAATGCCACGCTCGCCGAGCTTGGCGAGCAGGCCGTGACCGTTGGCCAGACGGGCGTCACCGCCCAGACGGTCGCATCCGTTGCCGGCTCCGAGGAAGAGGATATCTTCGGCGACGAGGACGGCATCTAATGGCCGATTTCGGAGCCAACGTCCTGAGCTCCTCGGTCGCCCTTTTAGGCCTGCTTGTCATCATGGGCTTGATTTACACCATCTGGTCGCAAATCAACATGAAGAAGAAGCAGAAGTACTTCAAGGAGCTGCACACCGAGCTCAAGCCGGGTCAAGAGGTTCTTTTCGCCGGCGGTATCTACGGAACCGTCAAAGGCATCGAAGGCGAGAAGGTCCAGATCAAAGTCCGATCCGGAGCCGTCGTAGATGTTTCGCGTTACGCGATTCAGGAGATCAAGTAACTGTCGTCAGCAAATAACGAAAGGAAGCTGATCAACATGGCAGAACCCAACATTCTTCTTACCCGCATCGATAACCGACTGGTTCATGGTCAGGTTGCCACCCAGTGGAACTCCACCCTGGGCTCCAACCTCATCCTCGTCGCCAACGACGACGTGGCGTCCAACACCATGCGCCAGAACCTCATGAAGATGGCCGCTCCCGCCGGCGTCGCTACGCGTTTCTTCTCTCTGCAGAAGACCATCGACGTCATTGGCAAGGCGAGCCCGCGCCAGAAGATCTTCATCGTGGCCGAAACACCGGAAGACGTGCTTACGCTCGTCAAGGGCGGTGTGCCTATAAAGAAGGTAAACATCGGCAACATGCACATGTCGGAAGGAAAGCGCCAAGTCGCCACCTCCGTCGCAGTTAACGACGAGGATGTCGCTGCGTTTAAAGAGCTGCAGGAATTGGGGGTGGAGTTGGAGATCAGGCGCGTTCCGAGCACGCCTGTTGAGGACACGAGCAAGCTCTTCTCGTAATCCTCGTGATCCACGTTGTCAGGAGTGAAACCCTGACGTTCTGTACGTGAAATCCAAAGTGCGTACATACATTTTGAAAGGAGGAGCAAGATGGAATACTCGATCATCCAGATCGCTCTGGTCTTCGTCGTCACGTTCATCGCGGCAATCGACCAGTTTGACTTCCTCGAGTCTCTCTATCAGCCCATCGTCACCGGCGCCGTCATCGGTCTTATCCTTGGCGACCTCAACACCGGTCTTCTCGTGGGTGGTACCTATCAGCTCATGACGATCGGCAACATGCCGATCGGAGGCGCTCAGCCGCCTAACGCCGTCATCGGCGGCATCATGGCAGCCATTCTCGCTATCGCCACGGGCCTCGAGCCCAACGCGGCAGTCGGCCTCGCCATTCCGTTCGCTCTGCTTGGCCAGCTTGGCGTTACCCTGGTCTTCACGCTTATGTCCCCGCTTATGTCCACGGCCGATAACATGGCTCACAACGCGGACACCAAGGGCATCGAGCGCCTGAACTACTTCGCCATGGCTCTGCTCGGCCTGATCTTCGCTGTCGTCGTCACCCTGTTCTTCATCGCTGGCGCTACCATCGGTCAGACCATCGCTTCTGCCATCCCGACTTGGCTGCAGACCGGTCTCTCCGCTGCAGGCGGCATGATGCGCTTCGTCGGCTTCGCCGTCCTGCTCAAGGTTATGATGAACCGCGATATGTGGGGCTTCTTCCTCATGGGCTTTGGCCTCGCGCTCATCACCGTTGCCAACGATTCGCTGGCAACCCCTGCTCTGCTCATCCTCGCTCTCATCGGCTTCGGCATCGCTTTCTGGGACTTCCAGCAGCAGACCGAGCTGAAGGGTGCAGCTGTTTCTGACGGAGGTGACTTCGAAGATGGCATCTAATGAGTATGTGATCCCGGAGCACTACGAGGATCTCACTCCTGCTCCGCAGCTCGACCAGAAGACCCTCAACAAGATGGCTTGGCGCTCCTGCTTCCTGCAGGCATCGTTCAACTACGAGCGCATGCAGGCCGCTGGCTGGCTTTACTCCATCATCCCCGGTCTGGAGAAGATCCACACCAACAAGAACGACCTCGCGGCTTCCATGAGCCACAACCTGGAGTTCTTCAACACCCACCCGTTCCTTGTCACCTTTGTTATGGGCATCGTGCTTTCGCTCGAGCAGAACAAGGTTGACATCCCCACGATCCGCGCCGTCCGCGTCGCCGCAATGGGCCCGCTCGGTGGTATCGGTGACGCCCTGTTCTGGCTGACGCTTGTGCCTATCACGGCCGGCATCACCTCTAACATGGCCATCAACGGCAACGCCGCTGCACCGATCATCTTCCTGGTGATCTTCAACGTCGTCCAGTTCGCTCTGCGCTTCTGGCTCATGAACTGGTCCTACAAGCTTGGCACCAGCGCTATTGACGCTCTGACTGCCAACATGCAGGCCTTCACGCGTGCCGCTTCCATCATGGGCGTCTTCGTCGTCGGTTGCCTGGTCGTCACCATGGGTGGCACCCAGATCAACCTCCAGATCCCCAACGGCACCACCCGTGGCCTCTCCGCTACTACCGTGATCGTCTCCGAGAAGGAGGCCGAGAACTTCACCGGTATGGAGGGCATCGATACCGAGACCGCTGAGGCCGGCACCATCGCCATGACCGATGAGGACGGCAACGCCCTCACCGCTTCCGATGCCGACGGCAACGCTGTCGAGTGCGGCGTCACCGATTTGGGCAACGGCATGGAGTCCGTTACCTACGGCACCGTCACCGAGGATCCGGTCAACTTCTCCGTTGCCGACACCCTCAACACCATCGTCCCGAAGCTCGTCCCGCTTATGCTTACGCTGCTGCTTTACTACATGTTCGCTAAGCACAGCTGGACCCCGACCAAGGGCATTCTCCTGCTCTTTGTCCTTGGCATCCTGGGCGCTGGCCCGCTTGGTCTCTGGCCGAGCATCTGGTAAGGCTCTAGCTTGAGGGGTGTGTCCCTACGCGGCTCACACCCCGACTCCTTAAGCCATGTGTATGTTAAAAGCCGCGTGCTCGAAAGAGCGCGCGGCTTTTGTTTTCTTGATGATTCGGGTGTTGCGGACTGATAATGCTTAACACCCTAGGTAGTTAGCCGAATTCGAGCAAAAGGGAGGATAGGATGGCGATCGGAGCGCGTAAGCAACCGCTGTACGATCAGCTGGTCGATATTCTGACCGAAAAGATTGACCATGAATATCGCGCCGGTGACATGATTCCTTCCGAGCGCGAACTTTCGGAGCGCTATGGTCTCTCGCGCACTACGGTACGCCTGGCTCTGCAGGAACTGGAGCGTTTAGGACTGGTGGTTCGGCAGCACGGTCGCGGTACCTTTGTGACCGACCGTTCGGCAAAGGCAACCAATCTTATGCAGTCCTACAGCTTTACTGAGCAGATGCGCGCGATGGGTCGCGACCCCGAGACCACGATTCTCGAGTTTTGCGAGATGGAGGCCGATAAGAATCTGGCCGAGCATATGGGATTGCGTATCGGTGATCGCATTTTTAAGCTTAAGCGCCTTCGTTCTGCCGATAACATGCCCATGATGGTCGAACGCAGCTATCTACCGGTTCGTCAATTTCTGTCCCTAAAGCGACCACTGCTGGAGCGTAAGCCGCTTTACGATGTGATTGAGCAAGACTTTCAGCAAAAGATTCGCGTGGCCGAAGAGGAGTTCTATGCGAGCATAGCCCGTCCCACCGACGCCCACCTTTTGGGAATTGTCGAGGGCTCGCCTGTGCTCGATTTGGTCAGGACTACGTATAACGAGTCAAACGAGGTTGTGGAGTATACACTCTCGGTTGCTCGTGCCGATCAGTTTAAATACAAGGTTTACCACCAGCGTAGCAACTAGTGTCCGCATCGTTTCCATATGATGATTCTTTGCATTTAACTGGTTACTACCAGATAACCAACCGAAGTGTATAATTGCACGTCAGAGGATTACTTCTAGAGAGAGGTATTAGAAATGTTCGAGAAGAGTGTCGAGGAGCTCACCGAGCTCGGCGCCCAGATCACCACGGCCGAGATTGCTCAGCAGCCCGAGCTTTGGCGTGATACGCTCAACATCTATCGCGAGAACAAGGAGGCCATCGAGGCCTTCCTGGCCGAGGCTCGCGCTATGGGCGAGGGCCGTCTGTCCGTTGTCTTCACCGGTGCCGGTACGTCCGACTACGTTGGCGATACCTGCGCCCCGTACCTGCGTCACGCTGGCAACACTGATCTCTACGACTTTAAGCCCATCGCCACGACCGATATCGTGAGCGCCCCGCACGACTTCCTGCGCGCCGAGGATCCCACGCTCGTGGTTTCCTTTGCCCGCTCCGGCAACAGCCCCGAGAGCCTTGCTGCCGTCGCCGTTGCCAAGGAGCTCGTCCACAACGTCAAGTTCCTCAACATCACCTGCGCTCCCGAGGGCAAGCTCGCTTTCGAGTCCGCTGATGACCCCAATGCGCTGACGCTGCTCATCCCGCGCGCCAACGACAAGGGCTTCGCCATGACCGGTTCCTACACCTGCATGACCCTGCTCTCTACCCTCATCTTTGACGAGGCTTCCGACGAGCAGAAGGCCGAGTGGGTCGAGACCATCGCCAAGATGGGCGAGGAGGTCATCGCTCGCGAGTCCGAGGTTGCCGATTACCTGGCTGGCGACTTCAACCGCGTGACCTACTTGGGTTCCGGCTCCTTCGGTGGCCTTGCCCAGGAGAGCCAGCTCAAGATCCTCGAGCTCGCTCACGGTCTGGTCGCTACTTCCTACGACACCTCTATGGGTTATCGTCACGGACCCAAGTCCTTCGTCGACGACAAGACCCTCGTGTTCGTGTTCGTCAACAACGATGCCTACACCCGTCAGTACGATATCGACATCCTCAACGAGATCGGTGGCGACAAGATCGCTCAGCACACCGTTGCCGTTCAGCAGGATGGCGCTACCGTCTACGAGGGCGAGTCCTTCACCTTTAAGGGCTATGAGGCACTCCCCGAGGGCTACCTTGCCCTGCCGTTCGTGATGTTTGCCCAGGCCATCAGCCTGCTCAACTCCGTGCGCGTGGGCAACACGCCCGATACGCCGAGCCCCACCGGCACGGTCAACCGCGTGGTTAAGGGCGTGACGATTCACCCCTTCACCGCTTAATCGCGTCCCCCCTGTAAGGGCGCCCGTCCGCTCATAACGGCGGGCGGGCGCTTTTTGTTTTCACTTGAACCGGGTATAAGCATCACCACGGTCAACTGCTTTAGAAGCAAGGAGTGCATATGAGCACGTACGCAATTAAGGCTGACAAGTTCTTCTTGCCGGCAGGCCCGCAACTGGGCGGCTATCTTATGGTCGAGGATGGCGTCTTTGGCGCCTGGCAGGCCGACGAGCCCTCTTGCGAGATTAAGGACTACACGGGATCGTGGATCGCACCGGGTATGGTCGATACCCACATCCATGGCTTCTATAACCACTCAACTACCGATAACGATCCCGAGGGTATCGATATCAGCTCGACCGAGCTCGCCCGTCGCGGTACCACCAGCTGGCTGCCAACGACGTTCACCGATGGCGTCGAGCAGATCAAGGACGCCTGCGCCGCCATCGCTCAGGCGGACGAGGGTCGCGGCCCCGACTTCTGCGGTGCTCGCATTCAGGGCATCTACCTGGAGGGCCCCTTCTTTACCATGAAGCACGTGGGCGCGCAGAACCCCGCTTATCTTATCGATCCCTCCGAGGAGGTCTTCGATCAGTGGCAGGAGGCTGCGGGTGGTCGCATCGTTAAGAGCGCCATGGCGGCCGAGCGCGACGGTGCCGCTGCTTATGCGGCTGCTCTGAACGCCAAGGGTGTGGTGACCAGCATCGGTCACTCCGACGCCACCTACGATGAGTGCATCGCCGCCATCAACGCCGGTGCCAGCTGCTTTACGCATACCTATAACGGCCAGCGCGGGCTGCATCACCGTGAGCCCGGTGTCGTGGGTGCCGCTATGTCCACGCCCGAGACCTACGCCGAGATCATCTGTGACGGCAAGCACGTAAACCCTGCCGCCATCAAGGCGCTGCTGCAGGCCAAGGGCTGGCAGCACACGGTGCTCATCACCGACTGCCTGGGCTGCGGCGGCATGCCCGAGGGCAGCTACACCAGTGGTGGCATGGACGTCATCATGAAGGACAATCTGTGCTGGCTCGCCGACGGCAAGAGCATTGCCGGCTCGGTGCTCACGCTTGCCCAGGGCGTCAAGAACATCGTCGACTGGGGCATCGCCAGCGCCGATATCGCCATTCGCATGGCAACCGAGGTGCCGGCACGCTCCGCGCACATCGAGGGTAAGTGCGGCAGCATCATGCCGGGTCGCGACGCCGACTTTGTCGTGTTCGACCATGAGCTCACCCTCGTCGAGACGTATGTTGGCGGCCAGAGCGTCGGCAACGCCTTTACCGAGTAACGATAGAAAAAGACGGCGGGCCCGAATCTGCTCGGCCCCGCCGTATGGGTTAAACGCTCAAAAGCACCTTTACAGTTACAGCTTGTTAGCGATCTTCTTTGCCGTGCGCTTAACGCCGGCCACCAGGCCTCCTGCAGGATGCTCCTTCTCGTAGGCTAGGCGCTTCTCGCGCTTGGCGTACTCCTCGACGATGATGTCGCCATACTCGTCTTCGATCTTGTCAAAGAAATCGACGGCGCCCTTAATTTCCTCAGCGGTCGGGTGTCCCTTTTGGACACCGCCGGTGAGTTTGAACGGCCCCCACGTGTCAAATCCGGGACAGCCGTAGACGCCCATAAAGATGGCCTGTCTCATGCGGCAGATGCCATCGATATCCTTGCCGTACCACTTGTTTTTGCCACCGTAGGTCATAAGGCCAAACACTTTGTCCTGCGGCTGCAGCACGTTCGTGAGCACGCGCGCCATATCTTTGTCGATCTCGGAGTAATAAATGCCCGTGGCGACACCAATCAGATGGTATTCGTGCAGGTTGGGATACTCGTTTTTGCCGAGCGTTTTCACGTCGAGGGTATCGATTTCGGGGTGCGCCTCGACGATGGCGTCCACGAGCTTTTTCGTATTGCCGTGGTGGCGTGAGGCGTAGAGGATGATGGTTCGCATAAGAAGGCCTTTCAGCTGTAATGACGTCAATGTTTGTATGGTACCCCGTTGTATGGTCGGGATACCGGACACATCGATGAGCGCGCGGGTTTGTCCTTTGGCTAGGGCCGAGACGGGTACTTGCGAGCAAAAAAGCAGTTGTTCGAAAGGATGGGTAATGGAATACACTCTTTCCAACGATTCGATTTCTATTAAGGTGTCCACGGCCGGCGGCTCGTTTACCTCGATTGAGGCCGACGGTCGCGAGTATTTGTGGCAGGGCGATCCTGCCGTGTGGTCCGGCCAGGCGCCGATTTGCTTCCCGATTTGCGGAGGCTTGCGCGACAACAGCGCCATGACGTTTGCCGGGCATCATGTAAAGCTCGCCCGCCACGGGTTTGCGCGCAAACAGGAGTGGAAGCTGCTGAGCCAAGGCAAGAACGAGCTGGCGATGTGCCTGGCTTCGGAGGATAACGCCGCGCTGCTGAGCGATTATCCGTACCCGTTTAAGCTCGTCGCCCGCTATACGCTCGAGGACGCTGCCGTGCGCGTCTCCTATGAGGTGACCAACGAGGGCACTGAGGACATGCCGTTCTTTATCGGTGGACACCCCGGCTTTAGGTGCCCGCTCGACGAGGGCGAGGCCTATACGGACTACGAGTTGCGCTTTGAGAAAGAAGAGGCTGCAGAGCTTTGCACCGCTGTCCCTTCGACTGGCTTGATTGACGTGGACAAGCGCTCCAAGAACCCCATGGTGGGAAAGACGCTGCCCCTGTCGCACGAGCTCTTCGATTTTGCGGAGACCATCTTTGACGTGCTCGAGAGCCGCCAGGTCACGCTTTCCAAAAAGGGCGAGGACAAGGGCGTTCGCCTGAGCTTTGAGGGCTTTCCGTACCTCATCGTGTGGAGTAAGCCCGAGGGTGATTTTGTGGCAGTTGAGCCTTGGGGCGGCCTTTCGACCTGCTCCGATGAGGACGACGTGCTTGAGCATAAGCGTGGCTGCCTTGTCGCCAAGCCCAAGGAGACCGTCGTTCGCTCGTTCACGATTGAGATTCTGTAATTCCGTTTTGTCGACTCGTATCGCGAGGCACAAGGAGCCTGCGAGATAAGGAGCTAAAAATGATCCTCACCGTTACGATGAACCCGTCCGTCGATACACGCTATCAGCTCGATGAGCTCATTATCGACGACGTTAACCGTGTGACGCCCGAAAAGACCGCCGGCGGCAAGGGTCTCAACGTGGCCCGTGTACTGGGTCAGCTGGGCGACGACGTTGTGGCAACCGGTCTACTCGGCGGCCACATGGGCGCCTACATGGCCGAGCTCATGGATGCCAACGGCATTAAGAATGATTTTGTACCCATCAAGGGCGAGACTCGCATTTGCCTTAACATCCTCCACGCCGGCAACCAGACCGAGCTACTCGAGAGCGGCCCGACGATTGCCCCCGAGGAGCTCGATGCCTTTACCGCCAAGTTCGCCGAGCTTGCGAGCAAGGCCGCTGTCGTTACCATCTCGGGTTCGCTACCCCGTGGTGTCGAGGCGGGCTACTACGCCAAGATCACGGGTATTGCCGAGAATGCCGGCGCCAAGGTGCTGCTCGATACCTCGGGTGCTTCGCTCGAGGCCGCCCTTAAGTCCGAAATTAAGCCCGAGCTGGTCAAGCCTAACCTGACCGAGATTAACGGCCTTCTGGGCACGAGCTTTACCACCGACGATGTGGACGAGCTCCGCGCCGCGCTCGCCTCTGATGCCCGCTTCTCCGATATCCCCTGGGTCGTCGTGTCCATGGGCGCTGCCGGCTCCGTGGGCTTCCATAATGGCCGTGCATTCCGCGCCAAGACCCCCGATATCCCCGCCGTTAACGCTACGGGCTCTGGCGATTCGACCATTGCCGGCTTCGCGCATGCGATTGCTGCTGGCGCGGATGACGAGACGGTGCTGCGTACCGCCAACACCTGCGGCAAGCTCAATGCCATGGATCCCATGACCGGCCATCTGGTCATGGACCGTTGGGACGAGGTCTACAACGGCGTAGTCGTGACCGAGCTGTAAAAGCCTGGGCGTCGGCCCCGGCATTGCTTGCTAGCTCATGTCGACGACAAGTGCGGTAGCATTATGCTGGGGCGCGACGCCGAGTTTGTCGTGTTCAATCCCGACCTTACCCTGGTCGAGACGTATGTGGGTGGCAACAGCGTCGGTAATGCATTTACCGAGTAGCTGCCAAATAAACGATCCGAGAGGGGATTTAGATGATTTACGGTGCATTGGGCGATATCGAGGAATACCGCGGAATGCTCAAGGGTCTCGATGTGCTGATCGACTGGCTCGAGGAGAACGACTCGGCGGAGCTCGAGGTCGGCAGCCATCCGATTCTGGGCGACAAGGTCTTTGCGAACGTCATGGCTCCCACGACGCGTCCCGAGGCCGAGGCTCACTACGAGACGCATCAGCGCTATCACGACTTGCAGATTGACGTCGAGGGTCGTGAGGCCTTTAAGGTTGCCACGGGCAGCCTGACGCTGGTCCAGGAGTTTGACGAGAAGGACGACTACGACCTGGTCGATTCCGACGCCTCGATCGCCGGCGATCTTGCCGACGACAAATTCGCGTTGTTCGTTGCCGGCGAGCCCCACATGCCCACGCTCGAGTTCCCGGGAGATGGCGCACATCCGGTCAAGAAGATCTGCTTTAAGCTGCTTGCCGACGCCTATTGGCAGGAGTAACGAGCTGCTTAGTTAAGCTGCTCGTCTGATGGCGTGATTCCCCTAGGGGGAGCGCGCTAGGACCCCGCTAAGCGTGTTTTCCCTAAGGGAATCACGCTTGGCGGGGTTTTCTGTTTTTGAATAGGGAAGCCTCATTTATTTGCGAAGAACATCGGCTAGCCGCAGGATTGAAATCATCGACCGATAAGTGAGTTCCACTTTTTCGCCCGCAAGCAGTCGTTTCGAGCCAATCTCATCTAGCCCCACAAGCCGAGAAAACAGCGGGCCGCTCATCGTGCCATCGTCAATTGATTTCCTTATGGTCTTCAAAACGTCCGTATCATGAAGCGATGCCGAGCTGTAGGGGGCAACACGAGCGGAACTCTCAATTAACGACGAGACAAAAGGATGGAGATGCTTTGGACATAGTCCATCAAACACCACATCCCCATTGTCGTTCGAGCCGACCAGGCGCCAAGTATAATGATCGACCCAGTCATCTCCGTCATATATGGCGTCCATGAGCAACTTCCCGTCTAGAGAGAGAAACCTATTTGGACATCGGGGCGCAAGACCGCAATCCATATCGGGCCTGCAGCAGCTCCAACCCAACGCACCACATAAGTTCCCTTTCGTACATGTGTATCAATCTGCCCCGAAATGCCGGTGAATGCAATTCCAGACCCGTTTGTCGGATAGCAATCGACGTATTTTTGTTTTCCGCTCACAACCTTGTATAGATATATCGTTCCAGCAAAAGAGAAGGGATCGTTCGCAATTTTGTCCGGAAGAACTTGCCACCTCAAAATCCCGCTACCAATATGGTCAAGCTTGACCGTTCCGCCGTCCCCCTCAAAAGTGGCAAGGGGATTTACCCCAGACTGAGAGTCGGCATCGCCCTCCTTAGCAGTTATCAGCAGGCTGCCCGTATAAGACTGCTGAGGCTCACCTTCAGGACAGGCAGCCTCGGCCCAAGAAGGGCCACTCAGGCAGAACAGTCCGAGCAGCATCATTACCAACAAAAGAAAACCCTTAGTTCTTTTCATATATATCCCCAACGTCTCTCGACATTTGTATATCGTGACTATTTTAGATCTAGATGGCCAGTTCGAGCCCCCACCATGGCACTTGTTGCAGCTGGGTTTCTTTTCATTAAAATTTCACTTTGGTAAATCTCCGCCCCTAAGCATTAAACCCGAAGTCCACCGAGTGGGCCGCTGTTGACGTGGCGATGCTTGGATTGTCGCGCACGCACTCAAAATCGGCAACAAAAAAGCCGCCCGAAGGCGGCTATCTTGTGCAATGGAGCCAGCGACCGGGCTCGAACCGGTGACCCCCGCTTTACGAGTACGTGAATTCGGCATTTGACGAGATGAGGCCAATTTCACTGAATTAAAAGGAAGCGCAGGTAGAAATAGGTAACTAACAATTATTGAGCTAGCTATTAGAATCATATTTCCCACTATTTTCACACTTAGAGAAACTTGAAAGTGTGAAAAGTTTCGATTAGGCTTGCTGGCAAAGCTTTAAAGGCTTTGCCAGCAAGCCTAATCGAAAATCTAACGAGGGATATGATTGCAGGGATTGATAAAAAAGACCGCTCGCGGCACATCGGAATGCATCGATAAGAGCAAAGGCGTCTATCGGATTTATTTTTCCCTGGGAAAAGATCCGGAGACAGGACGGTACCGCCGTAGTCCGTCACGCAGGGTTCACTGCAGAAGCAAGAACCCGAAAAACTGGCCGAGTGAAGTCGCCAAGGCGCTGGAGGCCTATAGAGCTGAACTTGAGGGCGCTTCCAACCGTGGCAATGGTCCTCTGGGCCTATCAGATTATGCGGACAGGTTTCACGCGAACAGGGAGTCGACCATGGGATCACCTCTTGCTTATGAGCGTGAAGGTTTGGACATTCGTCACATACGCGAGCTGTTCGGCAATCCCGATCTCACTCGGCTTAAATCGGATGACGTTCGCACTGCTTATGCCAAGGCTAGAAAAGAAGGCCGATTCAGCGAAAGTGAAATTCGCCGCATCCACATCAAGCTCAAACAGGTAATGGAGGATGCCGTCGATAACGACCTCGTGGGCAAAAACCCTTGTAGGGGAGTGAAACTGCCCAAGCAGAATGTCGAGGCTCGTAAGGCGCTGAGCGCCGATGAGGCGGCAAGGCTTCTTGCGGTCCTTTTGGAGGAGAAGCCATCTTCCTTTATCACATGCACAATGCTTCTACTTCTCTGCGGTTTGAGGAAGGGGGAGGCCCTTGGTCTCTCATGGGAGGATTATGACCCCGACGCCAAGACTCTGAGGATAGTAAAGCAATATACGAACGACAGGACATTGAGGCCGCCTAAATCAAAGATGAGCAGGCGTAAGATTTCGGTTGGAAATGAACTTGCCGACTATCTGGACAGGTGGAAAGCCATTCAGCGGAGTGAGTTCGATTCCTTTGCAGTGGGGCAGACTGGAGAAACGCCCATTGTCCATTCCATTGGGATCGTTGACGCCGCCAACGGCAAACGGGCTCTTGTGACCCGGATGGATGGACATAACTATTCAAGGGCGTTTAGGCTGTTTGCGGCGAAAAACGGCTTCGGTACTTTTAAGGAGAGCAGGGAAGTCATTGGGAGTGACGGCGTCAAACGTACCCGCTATACGGGTTATAGCGGGCTGAAGCCTCATGAGCTTAGACATACGCAAGCGACTTTGCTCGTTGGTGCCAATGCGGACATTAAGACGATCCAGGCGCGTTTGGGCCATGCTAGCCCATCGACGACGCTGTCTATCTATAGCCACTTTATCGAGGCAAATGACCAGAAGGCAGCATCAGTGCTGGATGATCTGCTGAAGGGCTAAAAAGGGCTAAAAAAGAGGCCCCTTTGGGGCCTCTTTTTTAAGCGACATTGTTTCGGTAGATCATTGCGCCATATGGCGGCTCCAGCTCCATAGACTGATAGTAGCTGGCATCTAGAAGGTTGAAATAACAAATGATGGGGGCGGCTAGGTGCTCGTCCATATTTAGGTAATGTCCCTCATCATCTGTGACCAGTTTGACCTCGTCGCGCATCACGTCGGTCATGCGGGGCCAGAGTTTGGTTGCGCGCTGCAATTTGTCCTTTTGACTGTACTCTCCGTTATGGAAGAAGGCAAAATGAGGCGCATCGTATTTTGCGCCGCCGCGAATTTCGATAATTCCGACCTGGCTGCAAGACTTCGCGCATTCCTCTGTTTCCAATAAAGTCCAAGAGGAGGGGAGGACAGCGTAATCGCCGCCGAGGAGATCGACCCGTCTCATTCCCTGGGGCCTCTCCTCTTTCTCGCAATATAAAGAGAAATGGTCGTGGAGCCTCTGGAATTGCTCTCGATAAAGTTCCAATTGACTAAAACTCATTTCTTCTGATCCGTCAACGGGAAGGGCCTTCATTTCATTGGTGATTTGCCGAGCTTCCCTGAGGCACGCCTCATCGAGGGCCCTGGCGACCCTCGGCTGCAACCCCGTGAGCAGGTTGCATAGATAGTCGATAGCCTCGCCGGTGCTTCTGACTGATTCGGGGTTCTTGAGGCGTAGCTCTTCGATTTTCTCCGGGGTCGTCGCCTGAACAGTTGTTCCGAACTTAATTTTCCGCATCTTACTTCCGGATAATGGTAAACGTCCCATAACCACTCCAATCATCGTTGTATATATATTAAATCAGTCAGACAATAAAGTCTATACAGTCAGAAAGTGAATTAGAAATTAGAACTGTAACTAGATATGATTGTGCAACAGACAGTGTTACAATATAAACAGTAAGCGCCTGACCAGCTTGTTTGAAAGGAGTTATTTTATTTTCGGTCATTGATTAAAAAGCCGCCCGCCCTTCCCTATCTAAGTTTGGCGACGAAGGGGGAGGGGCGAGCTAGCCTGAAAGGATTCTACCATGATTGTAGAGCCTGAACCGTACGCTGCCGTACAAGCATCAACTGCGGTTTCTTCTGATTCCAACTTGGGCCACGAGCGCCTTCTTGGCATCGCTGAAGTGTGCAAGATAACCGGCTTGAGTCCGGTTACGGCCTCGAAGATGATGAAGGAGAGCGGGCGCGCGATTGCGTTGCACCGCCGCATTTACATCCTTGAATCGAGCTTCTTTGCATACCTCCATGAATTGGAGGCGAGCGAACCGTGCCGGCTTTAAATCCCATGAGCGTCGGCCTCGACGAGACCGCCTTGCGTATCTTAAAGAATAGGCCGCTTGGGCATATCGAACACGGTGCGCTGGATACTATCCTCGGAGGTCTTCGTCAATACCTGTGCATCGTCCCCGGCGGACCCGGTACGGGTAAAACAACGTTTATCAGCAAATCGCCGACGGATGGGCCATTGCTGGCCATCCGGTGGTCATCTTTGAGGGCGAGCTCGGGCGAGACAGCATGCTCGCGAAGAGCCTCACCCGCATCTCGGGCGGCGAGCTCACGCACGATGATATGAACGGCGATGGCATGTCTGAGGACAAACGCGGGCTCTTCGAGAAGGTTCTCGACATTTACGCCCGCAGCATCGCCGAGCGAATGTATATCATTCCTGGTGAAATTAAATATGCCGGGATGCGAAAGGCAATCGAAGAGGTTGCCGATAAACATGGCGAACCGCCACTGGTTATTGTTGATTACGCGCAAATCGTCTCTTTGCCGCAGGAACTGCGCATTGCCGACGAGCGTGTCGGTCTCAAGCTCGTCGCTTCCGAGCTCCGCCGAATCGTGGATGAGGCCCATTGTCCGCTCTTCGCTATCTCATCAATTAACCGCGTTAATTACGACAAGCAGACCACCGGGCTTCAGGCGATAGGCGGGTGCAACATGTTCGAGTATTCGGCAGATCTCGTTATGTCGCTTTCTATTAAGGGCGATAAGCCCGAAGAGCGTAATGCCAATATGTTGCTTAAAAAACGGCCCGTCATTGCTTCAATCACAAAGAACCGTTACGGTTCCTGCGGTATTGTCGAGTTTGAGTTCAACGCACCAGCAGCGATGTTTACCGAAATCGGCTAATTATGGAGCCCGGACCCTACATTGGTGGATACCGGGCTCCCAATCCATGCTTGTCGTCCGATGAGCTCGCGCGCGCCGAGAACAGGGATCTTCCTCTGCTCTCGGCCGATGAGCTCATTTGGGAATGGAAGCGCCTGCTCGATGCTCTCGATATCTATAGAGAACAATGGCGACCATACCGTATATATCTCGGCAGCTTGCCGGGAGTCCCCTTCGATGTCTGGGCGAGGGTGAGGATTGGGCGCATCGGTCAGATGCTCCAAACAATTTCAACTTAATAAAAGGGGCGGGGCCGATGCGTCGGCCCCGCTCGGATTGGATGGTTATGACTTCCATGAATACGCATATCAACGTACGGATGAGTGAGTCGCAGCGTAAGGCTATCGAGGAGAAGGCGGCGGCCATGAACATGCCGGCGTCCTCCTTCATGCGCGATGCCGCCCTGCTCTGCGGCGAGAAGCCGGTCAGGGTCGCCGACGCGGGGGAACTTGCCGGTATCAGGACTGAGTTGAAGAAGATCGGCACGAACCTCAACCAGGCGGTCCGCGCCCTCAACACCTACGGGTCCGATCCGGTCGTCCTCAATAATCTCAACCGGGCGACATCAATCGTCTCGACGGCGGTGGGCTGGGTCAACGACCTACTCGCCCGTGCGAGAGAGTAGGTGGTTCTCGTGAAGGAGAAGCTGGTCATGGCGCTGGTTTTCGCAGCGCTGCTTACCGCGGGGTTTGCGCCACTTATCGCCATTCCCCTCGATTGCATGATCCTCGGATTTCCAATCGAGCTGAGCTCGATCGGATTCACCCTGAGCGTGGATAACACCATTTGGTGGTGGATTAACGTGGGGCCTCATTGCGTCCCTGGCTGTCTCGCCTCGTTCGCGCTGTTCCTGTCGGTATTCGTGCTCATGCAGCTATCGGCTTCCTCGAAGGAGCGAGCCGCCGACGGAGGTGTACTTGGGGAGGCGCGGGTGAAAACGGGGCCGGAGACCATCCGGGGCTCGGAGATTTGGGACGGGCACGGACAGCCGAAAAGCAGAGGATTCGTGTACGGGTTTGAGAAGACGCTGTTCGGCTCCAAGTATCTGTTCGAACCGAGGCGGCACATGTTCCTCGACGGCTCAACGGGTGCCGGAAAATCAAGATCGCTGCTGATCCCGACAATTGATCTGCTGACGTATGGGGCGGATGACGGGGAATCGAGGCCGCAGACCATTATCGTGTCCGATGTGAAGAGTGAGCTCATCGAGTTGACGGGCGACGAGCTGGAGCGTCGCGGGTACCGGGTGCTTCTGCTGGACGCCCAGCATCCCGAGAAGAGCGACACGTTCAATCCACTGGAAATGGTCGATAGGCTCGCGAACGGGGGGAATCTGCCGGGGGCTGAGCAGGCCGCGGATGCCGTCGCCCGTACGCTCATCGCCGGGGAGGGCGATGCGAAGGCGAGCCACTGGACGGAATCCGCGCGGTCGCTGCTCGCCGCGACGATCCTTCTGGTCGTGCTGGACGAGGGCTGCCCGCGGGGCTGCAAGCACCTCGCGACGGTCTACCACATCATGTGCCTGGGGACGGAGGGGGCCGGCGAGGATCCGTGTGAGCCGCTGAAGGGCCTGTTCCGTTCCCTGCCGCAGGGGCATCCGGCCCGCTCGCGTGCCTCACAGTTCATCTCGAGCGGCGGCAACGAGCTGAGGAGCATCGTTTCCACGCTAAAGGTCAACCTGAGGATCTACGCTTCGGCGCCGATTGCGCGAATGGTCTCGGGCGATGATATCGATCCGAGTAGAATCCTGAGCGAGAAGACCGCGCTGTTCCTCCACGTGATGGACGAGGGCTCCCCCTACAACGCGATCGCGGCGGTCCTGTTCGAGCAGCTCTACGCTGCCGTGTATTCCATCGCGGACGCAGCTGGTGGAAAGCTGCCGCGGCCGGTGTCCATCCTCGGCGACGAATGGGGGAACCTGCCGAAGGTCGAGTGCCTGCCTAGCCTTCTCAGCCTTGGGCGCTCGTACGACCTGTTCTGGATGGGCGCAGTCCAGAACATCTCTCAGCTGAACAAGTACGGCGAGCGCGACGGACGGAAGAAGATCCTGGCAAACTGCGGCGTCAAGGTCGCCATGAAACTGGGCGAGGCCGAGGACCGCCAGTATTTCACCGAGCTAGTCGGGAAGACGACGCGGCACACCATGGGAACCAGCTCGAGCAGGGGGCCTTCGGGCGGTACGGGGTCGACATCCTACAGCGAGCACGCCGACGACCTGATTCATCCTTGGGAGTGGACGGAGATGTCCCCCGACAAGGACGGCGTCATCGTGGTGAAGACCGCGGAGAACGGCGTGGGCAGGGAACATGCGGGGTGCTTCCGGGCCCCTGTCTGCGATTGCACGCGGATGCCGACGAAGGAGCACTTCGATCTGGGGACGCGCGAGCACGAGGCGGCCAAGAGGATGGAATACCAGGCCAGGCTGATATCAAGGCAAATGGGTCGGGAGGACGGCGTCGATCTCTGGACTCCCGAATTCGAGGAAGAGGCCGCGGAGCCGCCTGTTGCCGACGGATGGTCCGGCCTCTTCGTCGACTGACGGCGGTTTTTGAAGGGAGTTGGAAAATGACCGCAATCAAGCAGGCGAGCGTCATGAGCGGGGAGCACCTCCAAAACCTCAAGCGGTATTTCGATTGGGACAGGGAGAAAGTCCTGGACCACGATACCCAGCACATCATCGATGAGGATCGATGGTTCGAGGAAATGGACGCCACCCGGGAGGCGGCCGGGCACAACCGGCCCGGGAAGCAGGGCTCAAGGTGCACGTACATGCAGCATCAGGTGATCGGCTTCAACCCGGACGAGTGCTCCTGCAACGGCGGGCCGATGACGCCCTCGCGTTGCATGGAGTACGCGAGGGACTACATCGCCAAGCGCTATCCCAACCAGGAGATCGTGATTGTGCTGCATGAGGAGAGGTGCAGGTCGGATGGATCGGCCCGATTCGCCGCTCACCTCGCCATCAATAGGACGGACCTCGAGACTGGGCGGCGTCTGAACGACGGGCCGGCGAGGGCGGCGGCGAAATCCCGCGTGAGAACGGTGAAGGAGCTCGATACGAAGTACGGCCTGAGCCAGCTCGAAAGGGGCCTCTCGAACTCGAAGGTGCACGCGCGCCAGCCCGGTCGCGAGGAGCGCGAGATGGCAAAGAAGGGGAGATCCGACAAATCCGAGAACGCAAGGGTCCGAGCGATTGTCGCCCAGAGGGCAGAGGAGGTCGGGAGGCTCAAGAGCTGCCCCGACCGCTTCGGAGAGTTTGCAAGGCGGTTGGAATCGGATGGGATCGAGATCGCCCGATCCAAGCGGGGGGCGCTGCAATACCGCTATCACTCGGAGTCCCTCGGCAAGACGAGGAAGATCAACGGCGCGAGGCTCGGCTACGCCGTCAACCGCTCGACCGGGCGGATTATGAGGTTCACGGCAAGGGGAATCGACCTTGCCATACGGGCCGCGTGGGAGCTGGCTCGCGAGGGTGTGGATGACGAAAGAGGCCGGGACTGACTTTCATATCTGAGGTCCGTGCAACAGCCGGTAAGCCTGTTGCACGGTTCTGCGGGAGCGACTTTGGAGCGGTTCGCACATCCCGGCTTCGGCCGGGCAAGATATTCCGTTGCACGGAATACATATCTTGCATGCCCCGAGAAGCGTAGGCCGAATCGACCGGAGTGCAACGGGACAGGTGAGCGGAGGCGCAGTGATGGCGACCCAGGGGAGCCATCGAACGGAGCCGGAGCGAGAGCCGGCGGGGCGATCGCGAGTTGAAGCCGAG
>DXMY01000032.1 GCA_019413925.1 Collinsella sp. | reverse complement strand
GCAGCCACACTCGGGCACTTGGAACGGGGGAAACGGCGGTCGACGAAACTGGAGAGGAGGTATTACGAGCTCCTGTGCGAATTGGAGAGAACGCTCCCGCAAACTGCCTCTTGACAACTTATAGGAGCGTCGGTTTTATTGGTGAAAAACCGGGGTGTGCTCGAGGGCTCCGGAATTTGCCGCATACTTCCGAAAGCAACGTCTCGGTGGCACCAAAAATTGCCTCCAGAACCCTGAGATAATGAACATATGTAGCCGTTCGCCGCAAATTATCGTCCGTTCATGGAACCTATCTCCAACGAGTTGTAACCATATGGTTTGATGTTGGAAACATATGATTGCCGGCGGGCCGTAGGTGACGTTTGCGCTGATATCGGAGGTACCAAGTATGTTTCGTACTCCGTTAAACAAGTATCGGGCTGGCTAACATGAGCCGCCGTTTTGTCTCGATAACCCTTGCAGTGGTCTGCCTGGCTGTGCTCCTGGGCGCTACAGGGCTGTTTGCTATAAGCCGAGAAACGTCCTATATGCAGGGATGCGCTTCCGAAGGGTTTGCCATTGATGGTTTCTATCGGGATGACAAAACGAGTCGGGAAACCCTGGCTTTTCTTGAGGAGGACAACTGTCGATGGCAGCTGGTCGACCAAGACGGAATCTGCACAGACGGACAGTTTAAGCGTACGGATGACCCCAACATCCTGATATTAAAGAAGGAAAACGGCGAAGAATTCGGCACGGTTCACGTTGCGTATATATCGCGCCGACGCGAGCAGGGCCAGCTCTATCTATTTAGAGATAGCAAGGTGACCCGATTTTATCTTGTGAGCACCGATCCGGCGTTTACGGTGGAGTCTGGCGATGTCGATGCGGACGTCTGATTCACGGCAATAAAACAGCGAGCGGGGCGCGGACGTGAACTACGTCCCGCTTTTTGCTTGTGCCTGCGTCGCGTCTGAGCCTCGCCGCGACTTGCGCCTGTGCGCGGGAGCCATCCCATGCTCCGCATTACTCCACATCAAATTCCACGCGGTCGAGATCGGGTACGTTGAGGTCGATGAGCTTGCGAGCAACGTGACGGTCGTGTGCCCCAAGCGCCTCGCTCGTCGTTACATGGGCGACAATCTCGCGCTCGACGATGCCTTCCTCGTCGCCTTCGGTGGCCGAGGTCTCGACGGCGACGGTGTAATCCTTAAAGCCTGGCAGTACCGCCGCAAGCTCGCGCGTGGTTTCGGTGACGCCATAGCCGTCCTGCACGCCGACCTGCGCCGAGCCAATGGACCCCGCCGTCATAACGATACAGGGGATGGCAAAGACTACCGTGCCCACAATAATGCGGCGGCGCACCTTGCGTGACAGCTCATCGACCTCGGCATTTTCCTCGGCGGTCACGATGCCGTCGCCGTTGAGGTCGCGCTTGAGCGGTACACGTAAAAGAAGCAATACGGCTTCGGCCGCCAGCGCGATAAAGACGACGTTGATGCCAAACTCGTAGAGGGCTGAAAGGAACAGCGACCCGCTCGCGATGGCAATGCCATAACCCGCCGCGCACAGGGGCGGCATGAGCGCGGTCGCCACGGCCACGCCGGCGATGAGCGTGGCGGGTTCCTGGTCGCGCGAGTTGCCTAGGCCGCCCGCAAAGCCGCCCGCGAGCGCGACGGCGAGGTCCCACACAGTCGGTGTCGAGTTGTCGATGATGGCGGCCGTGGTGGTGCCAAGGGGCGAGAGCTTAAAGTACAGCGTGGACGTGACCAGGCAAAAGGCCATCTGCAGCGCAAGGCCGGCGACGGCTTCGACGGTAATCTCGCGGTCGAGCGTGGCAATGCCGTATGCCATGGCAAGAACCGAGCCCATGAGCGGGCAGATGAGCATGGCGCCCACGATGGCGATGTCCGAGTCGATATCGAGGCCGATGCTTGCGATGAGCATGGCGATGATGAGGATGCATAGGTGGGAGCCAGTCAGACGCGCTCCGTTTACAAAACGCTTGCGGATCACGTGATAGGGCGCGCGTCCCTCGCGAATGTTGAACGCGCGCTTTAAAAAGCGACCAGCCTGTTCGGCAGCCTCACTATGGGCAGGGCGGATGCCATGGCGCCGGTGATGGCGTTCACGCAGTCGCTTGAGCTGTTGTCTATCGAGTTCCATGTCCACCTCGTTCTGGCACGGTCCGCGCAACGCGTCCGTTGTCCTAACTCTACACCGTGGCGGGCGGGGGGTCTGTTGGATGCGGAATCCGATAGGGCGGATGACGCGGGAGCAAATGCAAATCACAGGCTCAATTCGATCACGCGAAAATATGATGCACCAGCTCCTTCAAATGTGACGAAATTGTGAAGCACGAGAGCGTGAATTTCAAAAAATACGCTGGTCGCCAATGTTGCGCAACAGAATTCAAAAATCGACAGCTACCGTTTGATACGTATGGATACATCCGTGTCAAAGGGAGAAAGCCATGGCAAACTACAGTCCACAACACTTTGGGCCTCGGGCCAAGACTGTCAACGTCAAGGGCGTTGCTAACCGCGCCGTCGCAACCGTTTTGACGGCGGGCCTCATTGCTCAGCCGCTTATGTCGCCGCTGGCGGCAATCGCCGCACCGTCAACCGATAACGGCGATTCTGTTCAGGGGGGGGGTAGTTCTGTAGAGAACACCGTTGCCGCCGGTAACCAAGCGGTCGTAAAGACGGCTGCCCAGCTGGCCGAGGAGTCGGCAAAGCAGCTCAAGGACGCTCAGGCCGCCTACGATGCCGCCCAGAAGAACGCCGATGCGGCGGGCCAGTCTCAAAAGCAGGCGCAGCAGCAAAAGAATCAGGCCTCGCAGGCCGTGACCGATAACGCCGCCGAGCAGAACGAGGCCGAGGTAGCCGCGCTTCAGGAGAAGATCGACGAGCTTAAGGCAGCCGTCGAAAAGACCGAGCAGCAGCAGAAGAAGCTGGGCGACCTGAACGATCGGCTCGAACAGGCCAACAAGAGTGTCGAGGATAAGACCCAGGCGCTCAAGGACGCCAAGGCAAAGCAGGATGAGGCCAAGAAGGCCCTCGATGATGCCCAGGCCAAGCTCGAGGCTATGGGTATGGACGAGTACGAGGCCGCCAAGAAGGCCGTCGAGGACGCGCAGGCAAAGCTCGATGACGCCAATAAGGCCGTTACTACTGCACAGGCCAATCTGGACCAGGCCAAGGCTGCCGAGGCCAGCGCCCAGCAGGAAAAGCAGAATACCGAGGCAGCTTTGACGACTGCCCAGGCCAAGAAGCAGGAGACTGCTGCTGCTCTCGCAGCCGCAACCACCGCGCGCGATAACGCCCAGCAGAAGTTCAACCAGGCGCAGGCCGCGCTCGATGCTGCCGTCTCGGGTACGGGTGTTGACCTGAGTGCGCTTGAGGCCGCCAAGAACACTGCCGCCAGCGAGCTCGCGACCGCGCAGGCCGCGCTCGAAGCCGCGACGACTGCAGACGCCACCGCACAGGCGAACCTGCAGGCCGCGCAGACTGCCGTCGCTGCCGCGCAGGAGAAGGCCAACGCCGCCAACGCTGCTGTGGCATCTGCCCAGTCTGCATACGATGCGGCAAACAAGGAGTACAAGGACGCGGCCAGTAAGCGTGACGCCGCGAAGACGACATACGAGCAGGCCCAGCAGACCGAGGCCGACAAGAAGGCGGAGTACGATAAGCTTGTCGAAGTTCGCAAGCAGAAGCGCAGCGAGTGGGAGGCAGCCTGCGCTGCTTCGAACGCCGCGGAAAAGGCTTATGACGCTGCTAATGTCCAGGTTGAGGCTCTTGAGCAGCAGATTGCTGACCTCAAGTCCAACATGACCGTTGACCAGGAAGTCATCAGCCAAGGTATACTCGGCTTCATGAACTATATTAGCGACGGCAGCCAGTTCACAGCCACGCAGAAAAAGAACGCCCAGGAAGCCGTATCGATGCTGACCGGTGCCGCTGACAAGGCCGAATGGTATGACCAGTACGTCGATCAGGACATGTCTCGCGACACCAACCCACTTTCCTTGGAGCAGATGCGCAACGCCCTGACATATCTCGACACCCAGAACAACCTCCGCAAGGCGAACGGTCAGTCGGCGCTCAGCGTCAGCCTCCGCATGACTGCGGCAGCCGCCCTTAATACATCATATTCATCGAACATCTGGGGACACTCGAACTGTTACTTCGACAACGGCGAAAATCTTGCTGGCGGAGGCGGCGCATATACCGGCGGCGAGACCGAGGATACGCTTGGCTGGCCATATACCGGTCTCTACACCCAGGAGAAAAAGGCATTCGATAAGTACGTCGAACAGTATGGTGACGCACTTGGAAGCCATCGATATGATTCATACTATATCTACCAGCACTACTACAGCATCTACAAAGAGTGCGGGCACTATCTCAACATCATCGATGCCGGCACGAAGGCTATCGGTATCGCGACCGGTAGCGGTAAGAACACCGATTCCGAGGTAACCGTATTCGATTACAGCGCTGATGATACTCAGGCTGATTTCACTGTCTCCGAGTTCAAGAAGCTCGTGAACGACTACATCGACTCTGCCTATAACGCTGGCGGCACGCAGGCGCAGAAGGCGCAGCTCAAGGAGCTTCAGGGCAAGCTCGCCGAGGCGCAGAAGAACTTTGGAACTACTAGGGAAGCTTACTTCGCAGCTGTAAACGGGCAGGATGCCGCCCAGGACGCTTTCACCGCAGCAGATGTGAACATGAACACCGCCAAGGGCGAGTACGAGAAGGCCAAGTCCGGCACCGC
>DXMY01000031.1 GCA_019413925.1 Collinsella sp. | reverse complement strand
GCACCTTCCGGTACGGCTACCTTGTTACGACTTCACCCCCCTCACCCTCCACACCTTCGGCGCCTCCCCCCTTGCGGTTGGGCCGGCGACTTCGGGTGCAGACGACTCGGGTGGTGTGACGGGCGGTGTGTACAAGGCCCGGGAACGCATTCACCGCGGCATGCTGATCCGCGATTACTAGCAACTCCGACTTCATGGGGGCGGGTTGCAGCCCCCAATCCGAACTGGGGCCGGCTTTCCGGGATCCGCTCCCCCTCGCGGGGTGGCATCCCTCTGTACCGGCCATTGTAGCACGTGTGCAGCCCAGGGCATAAGGGGCATGATGACTTGACGTCGTCCCCGCCCTCCTCCGCCTTGACGGCGGCGGTCCCGCGTGGGTTCCCGGCATCACCCGATGGCAACACGCGGCGGGGGTTGCGCTCGTTGCGGGACTTAACCCAACATCTCACGACACGAGCTGACGACAGCCATGCACCACCTGTATGGGCTCCTCTCGGCCACGGGGTCTCCCCCGCTTCACCCATATGTCAAGCCCTGGTAAGGTTCTTCGCGTTGCTTCGAATTAAGCCACATGCTCCGCTGCTTGTGCGGGCCCCCGTCAATTCCTTTGAGTTTTAGCCTTGCGGCCGTACTCCCCAGGCGGGACGCTTAATGCGTTGGCTGCGGCACGGGGGGATCGTCCCCCCACACCTAGCGTCCATCGTTTACGGCTGGGACTACCAGGGTATCTAATCCTGTTCGCTCCCCCAGCTTTCGCGCCTCAGCGTCGGTCTCGGCCCAGAGGGCCGCCTTCGCCACCGGTGTTCCACCCGATATCTGCGCATTCCACCGCTACACCGGGTGTTCCACCCTCCCCTACCGGACCCAAGCCGCGGAGGTTCCGGGGGCTTCGGGGGGTTGAGCCCCCCGCTTCGACCCCCGGCCTGCCGGGCCGCCTACGCGCGCTTTACGCCCAATGAATCCGGATAACGCTCGCCCCCTACGTATTACCGCGGCTGCTGGCACGTAGTTAGCCGGGGCTTCTTCTGCAGGTACAGTCTTGACTCTTCCCTGCTGAAAGCGGTTTACGACCCGAAGGCCTCCGTCCCGCACGCGGCGTCGCTGCGTCAGGGTTCCCCCCATTGCGCAAGATTCCCCACTGCTGCCTCCCGTAGGAGTCTGGGCCGTGTCTCAGTCCCAATCTGGCCGGTCGGTCTCTCAACCCGGCTACCCGTTGTCGGCACGGTGGGCCGTCACCCCGCCGTCTACCTGATGGGCCGCGGAGCCATCCCCTCCCGTCGGGGCTTTAGCCGGGGTGCCATGCGGCACCCCGGGGTATCCGGTATTACCCGTCCTTTCGGGCGGCTATCCCGGGGGAGGGGGCAGGTTCTCCACGTGTTACTCAGCCGTTCGCCACTCGCTTCCCTCCGAGGAGGGGTGCCGTTCGACTTGCATGTGTTAGGCGCGCCGCCAGCGTTCATCCTGAGCCAGGATCGAACTCTCCGTCCAAAATATATGGGCTTCGAGCCCGTCCGGTCCTCTCAGTCATTCGCTGATCGGTTCCGTTCGATTCATATGGTTTTAGTATAGGAAAAGGAATTTCTCGGGGCCGCCTCTCGGCGGCCTTGCGAAAAACAAATCCAAGTTAGACCATTTCAAATGGTTCGATGTCTGCCCGGATGCGACACTCGATGTGTCCATCCTCGCAGTATCCGGTTCTCAAGGTGCACGCTCGGCGGCTGATCCGGTCCGACCGGGCCGCGCGGCAAGGAGATATATTGCCAGACCGGAGGGGCCCCGGTGGCGGGAATCTGGGCCTCCACGGTTCCTACACAAATGAGGATGGGACCTTCTCTGTGAGAGACTAGAAAGAACAGGGCCGCGGCCCCCCTATTAGAGCGGCCCTTCGGTTTTCCAACGGTTAAGCTTCGGCCGCATTAATGGCTGTATACCCATTAGAAATGGGACATAGCAGCGTTAACGAGTTCAAAAACGATTAGTCCAATAAGAGCCGCTGCGGCAAACTTGATGGCATTCGCAAGCTGTGGATGCTCGTAAGCCCAGCCCGTCCTCGTCTCTTCGCTGTCCGCCTTCTTTCCGTCCAAGAAGTCGGATATCTCTTGATACGTCACCAAATCATTCTTCTTGATATGTTCCGCTGCAAGCGCGCAGCACATTGCGCCAGCACCAAAGACGCCTGCCAACACCATCGCCGGAACGCACTGGACCATCCCCCACCCGTGGTTTTGTTGCCACATGAGCCAGGCCATAGAGACGGTAAACGCAAGAAGCCCAGCCAACATCCCCGCACCCAAGCGATAGAGCGTGCCCCTATCGCGTTCAACCCTTTCTCTAATTATTGAAATGTCGCCTTTAACAAGCTCGTCAATCGTTACATCCAGTTGTTCAGACAGCAGTAGGAGACTCTGGATGTCGGGGTACGTTTTACCGCGCTCCCAATTACTGATGGTCTGACGTGTTACAAAAATGCGCCTTGCAAGATCCTCCTGGGACAAACCAGCATCGAGTCGATACTGTTTAAGGTGTTTTGGCAGCTGCATGGCGTTCCCTTCGAATGCATCTCAACTCTTATTGGGCGGCTACACAACAGAAGCCGGCAAGCAAAGCGTAATCCCAAAATCAAACCCATACGGATGGCTGCGCGCAGATTAGAGTGTCAAAAATCTTTGACACATACGCTACCTGCTCTTTCTTGCAACTCGGACGCTATCGAATTGATCGGTTTGGCTACGTCCCAAATCGATCACATCCCTAATCAATCAAAAAGGGGCGCTTCCGGATTGGAAGCGCCCCTTTAAGATGCAAGAAGCAATTAAGCCTCGAGAGCCTTCTTGGCAATGGCAGCCAGCTCGTTGAAGGACTCGATGTCCTCGTAAGCCATCTGAGCCAGAACCTTGCGGTCGAGCTCGATGCCGGCAACCTTCAGGCCGTGCATGAACTGAGAGTAAGAGATGTCGTTCAGGCGAGCGGCAGCGTTGATGCGGGTGATCCAGAGAGAGCGGATCTCGCGCTTCTTGTTGCGGCGATCACGATACTGATACTGCAGGGAGTGCTGGACCTGCTCTTTAGCATGCTTGTAAGTACGCGAAGCGGCACCGTAGTAACCCTTCGCACGGTGCATAACGGTACGGCGCTTCTTCTTGGCGGCAACAGCGCGCTTAATACGTGCCATGTTCTATCAACTCCTAGACGGTAAAACGAAAAACGGGAACGCGAACTTAGGCGAGACGCGACTTGATGACCTTGCGGTCGGCAGCGGCGATCTCGGTCTCCTGACGGAAGCCACGCTTACGCTTGGTGGACTTCTTGCTCAGGATGTGGCTCTTGAAAGCCTTGGCGCGCATAAGCTTGCCGGTGCCAGTCTTGCGGAAACGCTTCTTGGTGCCGCTGTGGGACTTCATCTTAGGCATGAAATACTCCTTAATCGGTTACAGAACACTAGTTACTTGGTATCGCTTGCCGCTTTATCCTCATCGAAGGCGCCCTTAATCGGGGCGAGCAGCATAAGCATGTTACGGCCTTCCATCTTAGGCTTGGACTCGACCGTAGCGTAAGGCTTGAGATCCTCGGCGAGACGCTCGAGAACGTTAAGACCCTGCTCCGGGTGAGCCATCTCACGGCCGCGGAACATGATGGTGATCTTAACGCGTGCGCCCTTCTTGAGGAAACGCAGAACGTGGCCCTTCTTGGTCTCGTAATCGCCAACGTCGATCTTGGGTCGGAACTTCATTTCCTTGACCTCGACCTTAGACTGGTTCTTACGAGCGGCCTTGGCCTTCATGGCCTGCTGGTACTTGAACTTACCGTAGTCCATGACCTTGCAGACCGGCGGCTCCGCGTTGGGAGCGATCTCGACCAGGTCGAGACCCTGATCGTCAGCGACGCGCTGGGCATCGCGGATGGCGAACAGGCCGAGCTGAGAGCCATCGACGCCAATCAAACGGCACGAAGATGCAGTGATCTCGTCGTTGATGCGGGTGTCATCAGACTTAGCTATTTTCCCTACCTCCATTCATAAAAAAATAACCCGGCGCTTCTTTGCAACCAGGTCGTACACATAGACATCCTCGATACGAGGAAGGGAATCTAAGTTGTATGACCAGTCAGCTGCTCATTGGCGCCAAAAGGTGGGAACCCTCGGGTTCCTCTTTAGGGCATTGCGGGAACAACGCCTTGCGAATAATAACACGTATAGTGCGCTATCACATTACGTACACGAAAAAGGGGGTCTTGACCCCCTTGAACGCTCAGTTGCATGTATGGTGCCCGAGGCGAGACTCGAACTCGCACGTTGTTGCCAACGGTGGATTTTGAGTCCACTGCGTCTGCCAATTCCGCCACTCGGGCACGTAATGCGTGAGTTAGTTTATCACAGCTTTCTGTTGATTAGTCCGAAAATGGAACTTCAAGCATTTCGATGAGTTCGACCGTGCGAAGCATCTCGCGCCGACGGCATCCGCGTCCGTTAACCGAGGCTTCGCCCATCTGGTTGTCATAGGGATCCTCGCGCATGCCATCGAAAGCAGGCACAAATTCAGCCTGGAATCGATTGTTGGCCACCATGCGCCACGGGTCGAGATTGCCAAAGTAGTGATGGCGGCGCCACTCCTCCCCCATCCTGCGAGCAGAAGATCCAAATGACACGTCGGCGTTGAGCCAACCGGTCTGCGGCGTATAGAACTCTGCCCAGTCGTGCGGCCCCACCGAATCGGGCGCAACATACAGGCCGCTCTGCCAACGGGCAGGCACGCCCGCGATACGGCACATGGTGATGAACGTGAGCGCCATAACGCCGCAATCGCCACGGAGCGAATGCGCGCAGTCATCGGCAATAGATCCCAAAAGCAGGTACGGCGGCTGATAGCGATAGTCGATATGCTGCGTCAGGTAATCATAGATAGCACGGGCGCGATCGAGCGGATCCTCGAGTCCGTCAACAACACCGGCCGTCAGCTGCTGCAGATACGGCGTGAATGCAATGTGCGGACGGTCCTCGGAAATATCTTCGGGCAACGGCGCGTCCATACAGGGATGCGCTGGAAGTGCACCCCCATAGATATCGCGATAAGCGGCATCGATTTGATAGCGATAGGTCACCGAGAATGTGCGATCGGTCGAGGAGACCCACGAGGCAGTACGCGCCGAGGCGCTCGCAGGAGCAATGGCCCCCTCCGGCGTCATATCAAGTATCTCGACCTGGGACTGCTGGCGGCAGGCGGCGGCAACGGGAAGCCACGCGCGAACGGTCTCCCCCTCCAAAGCACCGGGGACAGACACGCATGCCTTAAGCGTAATGGTGCGAGACAGCCCGCCCTGCGACTCCATCTCCTCGAGCATCTGGTTGCGCAGCGCAATTCCATCCGCAGAATCGGGACGCAGACCCGGAACCTCCTTGGGATACACGCGCAAAGAATCAAGGAAGTTGTCAAGAACGAACAGCTCGCCATCGATAAAGCGCCAATCGATACGCTTGCGGTCAATCAGGTCGTCAAACTGCTCTTCGGTAAACTCAGGCCACTCCTCGCGGATCATCTCGATAGCCCGATCACGCGACACCGAAAAATGAAGCGGCGTCTCGATCATGCGATACCGCTCGGCGCGAACGCAGGCAGCCAGCGAAGGCTCAGGGTTCTGCTCCAAAAGGCGATCGCAGGCGGCAACAGCCTGCGTCAAATACCCGGCATCCTTAAGACGAAGAATCTCAGGCGGTAGCCCAATATCGAGATGGCGAAAATCATCACAGCAAACATCAACAGAGCAACCAACAGGCCCCTCGTCAATAACCTTCCCATCCGAAGGCAGCACATTAATAACAGCCATACCAAAACTCCAAGTCACTAGAACGCTTGAAGCCCATTGTAGCGAGATAAAAAAGAAAGCCCCAATTAAGGAGCCCCCAACACTGATAAACGGTGCCTATAAAAAATGAATTCAGCCCAGTAACCCTGCGGCGTTAAACGAAGGAGGCCCCGTTTCCCCGGAGCTGATTCCGTCGCGCGACTTCTGGCGAAGCCAGGTGAGCGCGAGGGAAACAGCGTAGGGGAAACGGGGCCTCCGGCGGGAAAGTTAAACCGCTACTTACGCCTTGTTGACGGAGCCAAACTCCTCCATGAGCTCCTTGGTGCGGGCAACGATGTTGTCGCGACCAGGCTTGAGGAGCTTGCGGGGATCAAAGCCCTTGCCCTGCTGATCCTTGCCAGCCTCGATGTACTCGCGGACGCCCTTGGCGAAGACGAGCTGCAGGTCGGTGTTGACGTTGATCTTGGAGATGCCCAGGGAGATGGCCTTCTTGATCTGATCCTCGGGGATGCCGGTACCACCGTGCAGAACGAGGGGCAGGTCGCCGGTCTGAGCCTTGATCTCGCCCAGACGCTCGAAGGAAAGGCCAGCCCAGTCGGCGGGATACACGCCGTGGATGTTGCCGATGCCGCAGGCGAGGAAGTCGACGCCCAGGTCAGCAATCTGCTTGCACTCAGCAGGGTCAGCGAGCTCGCCGTTGGAGGTCACGCCGTCCTCGGTGCCGCCGATGCCGCCGACCTCGGCCTCGATGGACATGCCCTTGGAGTGGGCAAGCTCAACGAGCTCCTTGGTGCGGTCGAGGTTAAGCTGGAAGGTCTCCTCGTGAGAGCCGTCATACATGATGGACGTGAAGCCGGCCTCGATGCACTTGAAGCAGTCCTCGTAAGAACCGTGATCGAGGTGAAGGGCGACGGGAACGGTAACGCCCGTGGCCTCGACGGCAGCCTTGACCATGTCGGCGCAGACCTTGAAACCGCCCATCCACTTAGCGGCACCAGCGGTGCACTGAAGGATCAGCGGAGACTTGGCCTCCTCGGCGGCCTGGAGAATAGCCAGGGTCCACTCGAGGTTGTTGGTGTTGAAGGCACCGAGAGCGTACTTGCCGGCCTCGGCCTTCTTGAGCATGTCTGCTGCGTTGACGAGCATAAAAGAAACCTCCTGTAAGGTTGCTCCGATAACGCCTGAGATTTTACCACGGCGTACCCGAGCATAAACGTTCGTTTGTTCACGAATATCGTCCAAACAGACTTTTTTTGACCGTTTGCCCTACGGAATCGACCCGTTGGGGAAAAATAGCTTGACGTTTGGACGCTTCTCGTGCTTCAGGAGCTGACTATAAAGCTACACCTGCATGAAAGGGTTCTGCATGAGCTCGCGTGCCATGGTGGTCGAATCGCCATGGCCGGTTAGGCAAACGGTATCGGGCGGGAGAAGCCGGGCGAGCTTGGAGAGCGAGCGCAGAATCGCCGCCTCGTCTCCTCCAGAAAGATCGGTGCGGCCGTGGCTGCCCGGGAATAGTGTGTCGCCCACAAAGGCAATGTTCCCCTGCTCGGTGGCAGCAAACAAGACGATCCCGCCCGGCGTATGCCCTGGCGTCTCGATCACCTGCAGGCAGATATCGCCCACCTCGATAGCATCGCCTTCGGCGAGCAGGCGCGTCGGCTCCCCGGGGTCAGGCGTCTCAATGCCCCACATAGCTCGCTGTTCCTCGATGTTCGCATGCGGCACCGCCACATCCTTGGCACACAGCTCATACTGGCAGCCCTCGCCAACGGTGGTTCGCACGCCGGCAACACCACCAACATGATCGGCATGGCCATGAGTGCATACGGCGCCAAGCACGCGTACACCGGCATGTTCGGCTCGAATATGCTCCACCAAACGCTCGCCTTCCCATGCGGGGTCGATAATCACGCACTCATTGTCCGAAATAACAGCATAGCTATTGGTCTGAATGGGACCGTTTACGAGCGTCTCAATCTCGACCGATCCCTTGGGAGTTAAATCCAAGGACACAGCACTCATGTCCCTCTCCTCTCTATAGAACTCGAGGCATCAAACGATGCCTCGAGTGTAGCGAATATCGATAATGTGACACGTTCGTCGCGACTAAACGCGGCGCTTAAGCTGGGCTCCACCCTCGCCGGGCATCAGGCGGCGCGCGTCGTAGACCGAGTCGACGCTGCTGATAGAGGCCAGCAGCGGATCCAGACCACTCGCGTCCGAGATCTCGACCATAAAGCGCAAGGTTGCAATACCCTCGCGGTTGGTCGACGTGGCGGCGGAAAGAATATTGCCGCCTGCATCGCCAATGGCGATGGTGACGTCCTTGAGCAGGCCCATGCGGTCCAGGCACTCGACCACAATCTCGACCTGGAAAAGCGTATCGGCAGCACCATCCCACTCTACGTCAATCATGCGCTCGGGATGTTCCATAAGGCCCTTGACGTTGGGGCAGTTGGCGCGATGCACCGAAACGCCACGACCGCGCGTGATGAAGCCGACGATGTCGTCGCCCGTCACGGGGTTGCAGCAATGAGCCAGACGGACCAGCAGGCCGCTGTTGCTCTCGCCCTTGACGATAATGCCGTTACTGGCGCTCTTACCGCGCTTTTGCGGCTTGCGGTTGGAGCCGCGAGCGGGCTGCTTTACGACCTCGGCGATAGCCTCGGCCTTGGTGAGCTGTTCCTCGGGCTTGGGGTCCAAGATTTGCTCGACCTTATTGCCCACAGCGCGCGGGGCGACCTTGCCCGCGCCAACGGCTGCAAAAAGGTCCTCGAGCTGCTTGAAGTTAAACTGCTCCGCCACGGCGTTGAGCGCACGCGTGGATCGTGGCGTAGAGATGCCATACCCGCGCTTACGCAGGTCCTTGGCCAGTATATCGCGGCCGGCGGCAGCGTCGTCATCCTTGGTCGCGGCGGTGAAATAACGGCGAATCTTTGACTTGGCCGAAGGTGTCTTGACGATCTTGAGCCAATCGCGCGACGGCTTAGAGCTCTTGTTAGTCAGAATCTCGACACGGTCACCCGTCTTGATCTCGTGCGTGAGCGGCGCCACCGCACCGTTGATTTTGGCGCCGACACAGTGGTTACCGACCTCGGTATGAACGGCGTAGGCAAAGTCGAGCGGTGTAGAGCCGGCACGAAGCGCCATGACCTCGCCCTTGGGCGTAAAGACAAAAATTTCCTGGTCGAACAAGTCGACCTTCAGCGAATGCAGGTATTCCTTGGCATCGGTGATCTCGTCAGACGCCGCCCAGTCGAGTGAGTGCTTGAGCCAGTTGATCTGGTCGTCCAGACGCTGCGCATCGTTAGTCTTGGAGGCAGACGATCCGCCCGACTTCTTATACAGCCAGTGGGCAGCGATGCCATACTCGGCCTGCTCGTGCATTTCGTAGGTTCGAATCTGAATCTCGAGCGGACGGGCCGTGGGGCCGATAACCGTCGTGTGAAGCGATTGGTAGTTATTGACCTTGGGCATGGCGATATAGTCTTTAAAACGACCGGGCATGGGATGCCACAGGGTATGCACGGCACCAAGCGTGGAATAGCAATCGCGCACCGAATGAGTGATGACGCGCAGCGCCACCAGGTCGTAAATCTCGGAGAACTCCTTGCCCTTGCGCTTCATCTTTTGATAGATGGACCAATAGTGCTTGGAACGACCGTTGATCTGAAAGCCCTCAAGACCAATGCGATTGAGCTCATCGGTGAGCGTCTTGATGGTCTCGGCCAGATAACGCTCGCGAACCTCGCGCGACTCGGATACCATGCGCGCGATGCGCTGGTAGGCATCGGGCTCCAAGTAGAAAAAGGACAGGTCCTCGAGCTCCCACTTGATTGAACTCATGCCCAGGCGGTCGGCCAAAGGCGCGTACACGTCCATGGTCTCGCGTGCCTTAAACAGGCGGCGGTCCTCGCGCAGAGCGGCAAGCGTGCGCATGTTATGCAGGCGGTCGGCGAGCTTGACGATGATGACGCGGATGTCCTTGGACATGGCGAGGAACATCTTGCGCAGCGTAAGCGCCTGCTTCTCGTCCATGCTGTCGACTTCAATGTTGGTGAGCTTGGTCACGCCGTCGACGAGCCCTGCCACGGTTTCGCCAAACAGACCCGAAACATCGGCAAGCGAGGTCTCGGTGTCCTCGACGGTATCGTGCAGCAACGCGGCGCACACCACATCGCAGTCCATCTTGAGGTCAGCCAGAATGATAGCTACCTCGACGGGATGGTTAATGTACATCTCACCCGAGCGCCGCTTTTGGTTGCAGTGCTTCTCGGCAGCAAAGCAGTAGGCCTGCTCCACATTGGAGAAGTCGTCCTCGTTCATATATTTTAGGCACAGACGCTCCAGCTTGTCGTAGCTGTCCGCCATAATCTCGGGCGGCAGCTCATCGGCATGTTTATAGTGCTCCATCTCCGAAAACGGCTGGAGGGTGGAATCATGGGCGGTACGGGCTGCGGCGTCCATCGAGGTCCCCTTCCCCTAGGCCCGCGGTACGATCGGGCGGTTAACTTTGGCTAGCATATCAGAAGCGCACGAATCGAGTGCCCAGCTCCGAAAAGCCGTGAACTCCATGCGCGAGCGCAAGCCCTCCAAATAGCGAATTGACCTGCTTAATTGCACGCGACCGGGGTTTTCCGCCATCGCGATGCGACGCGTATCGTCAAACCCCGAAACGCGGCAGAAACCGAGTTCTTCGAAGATTCCCAGGCCGCTTTCCACCGAGCGCTCGTCGACCGGCGTGCGGGCATCGATGGCAAGACACATCTGCGCAATGTCGATATCGCTCGCGCAGAATGAATCGCCCCCCGTCTTGCCACGGTTGGAGCGCCACATGGTCTGCAGCGCTCGATAGAGAGTGACAAGCTCATCGCGCTCGGGCGCGTAACAATCGAGCAGGCGCTCATTAATACGAGCGTCACGCGACGAATAGAGCAGGTGAATCACGGCGGGCTGTCCATCGCGGCCGGCACGGCCACTCATCTGGTTAAACTCAATCGCACCAAACGGCATGTGGTAGAGCACGACATGACGGATATCGGGCAGGTTGACGCCCTCACCGAAGGCAGAGGTCGAAACGATGCAACTGAGGCTTCCGTCGCGAAACGCTTCCTCGACACGGCGGCGATCGGAGCGCGCAAGCCCGGCGTTATAGAACGCAATATGGGTCGCGCAGTCGGGCACGCGTTTGCGCAACGTCTTGGCAAGCGCCACGGACTGGTCGCGCGAGTTGACGTAGATGACGGTCTTCTCCCCCGTCGCCACGATTGACACCAGGCGATTTTCGCGGCTCGCAAGGTCACGGTCGTCCTCGAGTTGCAGGTTCTCGCGAACGGTCTCGTCGACCACCGTCCTGGTAATCGGCAATACACGAGCAAGCTCCGCCACGACCGGGGCCGTCGCGGTAGCCGTTGCCGCCATGACAACGGGGTCGCCCAGGGCTTTGAGAATATCGGGCATGTCGAGGTAGGCGCTCCGGTCGCCGCCTTTGGCAAGACCGGCATGGTGTGCCTCATCGATAACGACAAAGCCAATACGTCCAGAACGTGCAAAGCGATCGCGATGGATAGACAGGAACTCCGGCGTCGTGAGAACGATGCCGGTGCGGCCCGAAGCCAGGCCGGCAAACACGTCATCGCGCGCTGCCTCCACGGTCTCGCCGGTCAACACGCCCACGCCAATGCCGAGCGCAGCCATCGTCGATGAAAGATGATAGGCCTGGTCGGCAACGAGCGCGCGCAGCGGATAGACAAAGATGCTCGCGCGACCGCGAAGGACCGCCTCGCGTGCGGCGTGCACGTGGAAAATCAGAGACTTACCACGTCCCGTCCCCATAACGGCCAAAACGCTCTGGTGGTCGGCGAGCGCGTCGAGTGCCTCGACCTGCGCGCGATGTGGCTGGTTCGAGCCGATAAAGCTATGGATAAGCGAGCGCGTGAGCTCGGTATAAGAAAGCTGGGCGAGCGTCTCGCGTTTACGCGACTCCAGGCGCGGGCCTAAGTCCGCCGGTTGCACGCCGCGACGAAGCTCGCACGCCGGATCGTCGATATTGGGCGCCGTGGTATCACGCACCAAGACATCCTTGATCATGAGCTTGGGCTTCACGCGTCCCTGCCAATGCTCGGCCACGGCCTCGAATACCAAGTCGACGGCGCTGTCGCAATTGATGAGCCTATCGATCTGCGGCACGCGGAACATGATGGCCGGCACACTCGCGGCGCCATCAGTCGCCACAAAGCGCATGTGCTCGCCGGTTTTGCCCACCACGGCGCGATCGCACATCGTCACGCCCTCGGCCGCCAACAGCGGCACCTTATTGCCCTGGCCAAACGGCTCAAGACGAGAAATCTGCTCGATAGTCTCGATATTTAGCTCGGAGAGGTCAACGGTGGCGGCAACCTCGTCAGTGTCCTCAAAGTCATCGGCGGGAAGCTCCGATAGCACGGCCGAAAGGCGACGACGGAACTCGTCGAGCTTGGACGCCTCGATGGTCACGCCCACCGCACCCGCATGCCCGCCGCGGCGAATCAGCAGATCCGAGCAGCGCTCTACGGCATCGAACAGGTTGACCTTGCCCACCGAGCGGCCCGATCCGCGTGCAACGCCGTCCTCGATCGAAAAGAGCAGCGCCGGCACGTGATAACGGTTGGTCAGACGGCTCGCTACGATACCCTTGACGCCCTCGTGCCAGCCCTCGCCACCCACGACGATTGCGCGACCGCCATCATAAGTCTCCTCGACCTTTGCCATGGCGTCGCGTGTGAGCTCCGCTTCGATCTCGCGGCGCTGACGGTTGATCTCCTCGAGCTCGGCCGCCAGCGCGCTTGCCTCGATAGGATCGCGGGCAAGCAGCAGGTCGAGCGCCAGCTTGGGATCGGCCATGCGACCGGCGGCGTTCAAGCGGGGAATGAGCGAAAACGACAGGCCATCGGCCGTAATGCTAGAGAGGTCGGCCTTGGCGAGCGCTGCCAGCGCGATGTAGCCGGGACGAGCCGTCACGCGCATCTGCTGGATGCCCTCGGCGACCAACGCGCGGTTCTCGGGCGTGAGCGGCATCATGTCGGACACGGTGCCCAGCGCCGCGACCTCGATTAGCGAACGCCAATACGACGGCTTGCCCAGGCGCTCACCCAGGACTTGCACCAGCTTGAGCGCCACACCAGCACCGGCAAGTTCACGCGAGGGCCCCTCATCCTCGAGCTTGGGGTCGGTCAGGGGCACACCCTGCGGCACCTGGTCGGAGGGCTCGTGATGGTCCGTGACCACCAAATCGATCCCCAGGCTCTCCAGATAGGAAACCTCTTCCTTGGCGGCAATGCCGTTATCGACGGTCACGATCAGCTGGGGGCGAGCGAGCTCGTTAACGCGGTCGAGCGCCGCGCGCGAAAGACCGTAACCCTCGTCAAAGCGATGCGGAATAAACGGCGTGACATCGGCGCCAAACGTGCGTAGTGCCTCGGTCAACAGACAGGTCGACGTAATACCGTCAACGTCAAAATCGCCAAAGACCGCAATGTGCTCGTGGTTGCAAATAGCACGCTCGACGCGGTCGGCAACGACCGACATGCCCGGGATAATGAGTGGGTCGGCCCAGTCGCGATCGAGCGAAGGCGTCAAAAACAGCTGACCTTCTTCGATGGATGTAATGCCGTGCGCAACCATAATACGCGCCACCAGCCCGGTAATGCCCAGGCCAGCCGAAAGCTCCTTTTCGAGCTCGGGGTTTTGCTGAGCGACCGCCCAGCGATGCGTCGTCTTAAGCGATGACATAGGCGCCCACCCCCGATAGGGGCAGGTCGCCGCGATACCTCTCACGGTTCATAGCGATGAGTCCTCTGTGTATGCCCGCTTCGGCAGGCAGATCTGTTGAACGGATTTATTATACCGTGCAGAGCAGACGCAAATCGCCGCAGCACGCCGCGGTTTCGGTAAACGATGCCGGTAATAGCCTCGAAATATTCGAGCGTTTCTGACGCACGGACGCATGCGAGCGTCTAGCATATCCATTCAAAAACGGGTTCACGGGCAAAGGGAGTCACAAGCGCATATGAAGCAATGGGTTGGACTGGGCAAGTTTCTCGCGGGGCACATGCAGGTCATCGTTCCGATTTGCGTGGCACTCGGCGTGCTCTTTCCCCAACAGATTGGCGTACTCAAGCCCATCGTTCCCGCCCTGTTTGCCTTTATGACATTCCAAGGCGCGCTCAGCAACACTTTCCATCAGGTTACTGAGGTGTTCCGCCGTCCGCTGCATCTGATTGCGGCATTGCTCGTCTCGGCGGCACTCATCCCCCTTGCAGCCTATGCCGCAGGATCGTTGTTCTTTGGCTCCAACCCAAACCTTGTCTGCGGCATCGTGCTCGAGTACAGCGTACCCGTGGCAGTCACCGCCTTTATGTGGATTAGCATGTTCGGCGGCAACGGCCCGCTCGCGCTCACCATCATCCTGACGTCCTCGGTCATCTCGCCCGTCACGATTCCGCTCACGCTTAAGCTCCTGCTGGGTGCCACCGTTGCAATCGACGTGCCGAACATGATGCAGAACATGGCCTTTATGATCGCCATCCCCGCTGTGCTCGGTATTGTCATCAATGAACTCACGCGCGGCTGGGGCCACGAGAAACTCTCCCCCGCGCTCTCGCCCGCCTGCAAGTTCATGATGATGGGCGTCATCGCGTCCAACTCCACCGCTATGAGCGAGTACGTGCTACACATGAATGTTGAGCGCTTAGAAGTCGCGCTCTTTATCCTGGTGTTCGCCATCAGCGGCTTTATCATCGGCGTCCTGATCGCCCGGGCCCTGCACCTGCCGTATAGCGAGACGACCACCATGTGCTTTACCTGCGGCATGCGCAACATCTCTTCGGGTGCCGTCATCGCCACGCAGTATTTTCCCGGCGAAGTGGTATTCCCCGTCATGTGCGGCACGCTGTTTCAGCAGGTGTTGGCCTCAATTATCGGACACCTCTTTGAGCGCCTGACCGGCAAGGAGCGCGCCGCCCAGCGCAAGCGGGCCGAGGCTGGCCGCGACGCCATGGCGCGCTAGGCTGTCCGCATTACGCGGGTGTTAGTCTTGCTATACGAGCGTTTCCAGATGCGCACGCAGACGCTCAGCATCGATATCGAGCGTCGTCTCGGCATTGACTTGGGCCAAACGATAGCCGACAAAGTAGGGCGAAACCACCCAACGCGGCAGCGCCTTGGCAATGGTCCGACCGCCCAGGTGATAGAAGAACAAGTTGTACGACTCTGCGCGACCACCGTGGTGCCCGTTTAGGATATAGCGCAGAGCTACCTGGATCGCATCGGCAAAGAGATCCGCCTCGGCTTGGTCTCGCGCGTCATCGCTGGCGGCGATTCCCTGCGGGGCTGAAACGTTGACCTCAAAGAATCCCATGATCGGTTCGGTTGAGATATTGACCAAGATTCTCCCCTGTTGCCAGACATTGATTCCTTCGAAATTGGCGGAAGTCAGCGAAGCATAGCCGTCTTCCTGCTCCAAACCTACAATCTGCATGTGCGGATGAACGAGACTACCGCCCGAGAGCGGACCCTTGTTCTTGTACATGAGAACGCTGCGATACTGCTGTGAATCGATCATCTGCTGCCAGCAACCCAGGGCAAACCGCATCACATGGTGGAGTTCATCCGGCTCATAGATCACCAGGTCGGCATCGTGATCGGCCGACTCGATCAGCACGGTTTGACGGGTGGCGCGCAGGGTCTTGAACTTATTCTCGAGCCAGATGCAGTCACCATCGCGCCGGATGATATCGGCAAGTTCCTCGGTATCGCAAAAGGGACACGCGGTGCCAGGGCGCCGGTTGTCGTCGGGCTTACCGTTCGCCTGCTGAACGTCAAATACCAGCGCCACGGGTTACGCCTCCAGCGGCACGATCTTGGTGCCATGGAGCTCGGAGACGCTCAATGCCGCCGCCACGGTATCGCGGTTGGCCGTAGAAATGCCGCCGCCGGGAAGGATGGTCAGGCGGTCGCCCGCATACTCGACAAGACGCGACAGGTGCTCCAGGTTGTCCTCGATCGGCGTTCCGGCAGCACCACCATGCGTCAGGATGCGCGTGATGCCGCAGTCGGCGAGTGTGTCAATGGCGTCCAGCTGAGCCTCGGGCGAGAGCTGGTCAAAGGCCATGTGGAAGGTGATATCGATGGCCCCGCGCTTGCACTCCTCGGTCGCGCAGCCCGTAGCCATCACGAGGGCGCCGAGGGTGAGCTCGTCGAGCGCCCAGCCGCCGGCACAGGGCTTGCAGCAGCCAAAGACCAGGCCGTCAACGCCGGCGCTCACGGCAAGACCCAAGTCCATCTCCATCATGCGCAGCTCGTCCTGGTTGTAGTGAAAGTCACCGCCACGCGGGCGAATCATGCACATCACTCGCGCGTCATGCTCGTGAGCATAGCTGACCGTAGTGCTGATAACGCCGGCCGAGGGCGTGGTACCACCGACGGCAAGGTTGTCGCACAACTCGATGCGCTTAGCACCGGCATCGATAGCCGCCGGCACACGCTCAAAGTTCTCGGCACAAAACTCGTACAGCATAGATAGCCCCCAGGAGACATTTCGATTTCCACACGGCATTGTCGCACGTTAAATAGCAACCCGCACGATGGAACAAAACCTTGACAAGGAGTGTCCCAAAGTGCCGACACATAAGGAACGTCCCCAGGTGCCACCTTGAGCGATGGGTACTCATTTAAGTACGTCCCCAATGAGTACCCGCAGGGGACAGACAGACCGGACTCCCTATACGACAACTGTTGACATCATATACTATGTGTCATATAGTAGGTGTTACACAGTATACTACGAAAGGAGGTGTGCGGATGGAGGCACAGATGAAGCGCGGCTTCCTCGAGGCCTGCGTGCTCGCGGCCGTCTCGGGCGAGGAATCCTACGGCTATCAGATCGTGAAGGACGTGCCCGCGAGTATGGGGCTCACGGAATCCACGCTCTATCCGTTGCTCAAGCGCCTGGAGAAGGCGGGCTGCATCACAGCGCGCTCCGCCGAGCACAACGGGCGGCTGCGGAGGTACTACCGCATCACGGACGCCGGGCGCGAGCGTATCGCCGAGTTCCTCGCCGAATGGCCATCCGTGCAGGAGATCTACCGTTACGTGGAGGGGGCGCACCATGACGCGCGATGAGTTCTTGAACCGGCTGGGCGAGCTTCTGGCCTGCCTGCCGGCAGATCAGGTAAAGGAAACGCAGGAGTTCTACGCGGAGGCCATCGCCGACCGTATGGAGGACGGCATGACGGAGGCCGGGGCTGTGGCCGCCATGGGCACGCCCGGTGAGGTCGCCGAGGCAACGCTCGACGAACTGCCCGCCGTGCCGCGCGCGATCGCGAGGACCAAGCGCAAGAGCACGGCACTTCTATGGGCGCTCGCCATCGTGGGCTCTCCGGTATGGATTCCGCTGCTGCTCGCGTTCGTCGCCGTTGCCGCTGCAGTCTACATCTGTATTTGGGTTCTTGCGCTCTGCGTGTGGATCGTGGCCGCGGCATTCGGGGGCGCGGGCCTGGTAGGGCTCCTGTTCGCCGTGGACGGCATCATTATCGGGCATGTTCCGTACGTTTTGGCCTCGATGGGAATGGGATTCGCTTCCATCGGTGTGGCGCTCCTCACGGGAGCCGGCGCCTGGACGGCGTCCAAGCAGATCGCGCGCCTCTCTGCCCTTTGGGCGAAGAAAGCCGTTTCGCCCTTCTGGAAAGATCGAGGCAATAAGAGCCGCATGGGCGCCGAAGCGGCGCCGCTCACGGCATAGGAAGGAGTGCAAACATGTCCAGCGTAAAAAGGATTTACCTTGCCGTAGCGGGTGGGCTTGTTGCCACGGGGCTCGTCCTGGCTGCTATCGGATTTGTGGCCTCCGGCTTTAACCTCGCTGTGCTCAACACGCAGATCGACCTGCGCGATGACACCATCATTCTGGGTGGTGTTGAAATAGACGACCCGACAGGGCTTCCACTCATCGAGCAGCTTGCCGAGGTCGGCGAGATCCATATTGGATCTGCAACGACTGGTTCGTCTTCTCCTCGCAAATGATCGAGCTCGTAGCAGCCGTCCCCCCTTCGGGCGCACCACGACGGGCATGAGCACGCCGCGCTCGGAGCCTTTTTGCGAGACCTTCCGTCACGCTCTTCCTGCGTGGTGAACCGGTCATCGACCGACGAGAGGCTGATGGGAATCTCTCGACTTCGGGCCAATCCCGCTCACCGATCTGGTCTTCCTTCGTGATGCGCACATAAGCGAGCAGACACCGCGCAGTGCTTCAGCGCGGCCGCACTTCCACGTCTATGACGGAGGTGCCCGGCGGCGTCTTGGCAATCCCCTTGTTTGCAGGCGTTAGCGCGTGGGGATCGCCCACTCGGGGGTCGAGGCCGCCGAGGACGGCGGCGAACCTCGCGGTGTCATTCGACATCGCGAGGTTCCCGGACCATGACCACCTGGCCTCGTACCGCGGCATAGCCCCAAGGGTGAGGAGCTTCGGCACGTCGATCAGGGCGCCCGCGCAGCGTCGGCCGGTCCGCCGTTCGGCAGAACGGCGGAAGTCCCTAGCCGCCCAGGTAAGCCTTGCGGACGTTGTCGTCGTGCAGGAGCTCTTGGCCGGTGCCGGTCATGGTGATCTTGCCGGTCTCGAGCACGTAGCCGCGCGTGGCGATTGAAAGCGCCATCTGGGCGTTCTGCTCGACCAGAAGCACCGTGGTACCGGCCTTGTGCAGGTCCTCGACAATCTGGAAGATCTGCTCAATCAGAATCGGCGCCAGACCCATGGAAGGCTCATCGAGCATGAGCAGCTTGGGGTTGCTCATAAGGGCGCGCCCCATAACGAGCATCTGCTGTTCGCCGCCCGAAAGGGTGCCGGCGACCTGGTGACGGCGCTCCTTAAGGCGCGGGAACTGCTCGTAGACGCGCTCAAGGCCCGGAGCCACCGTGGACTTGGGCTGCGTGTAGGCGCCCATCTCCAGGTTCTCCTCGACCGTCATCTGCAAAAAGGCGCGACGGCCCTCGGGAACCTGGGCCAGGCCCTTGCCCACCAGTTTATCGGCAGGCGTATGGGTAATGTCCTCGCCCATAAACTTGATGGAGCCGGTCTTGGAACGCAGCAGGCCCGAGATGGTTTTAAGCGTCGTGGACTTACCGGCGCCGTTCGCGCCGATCAGGGCCACGATCTCGCCCTCGTTGACGTTAAAGGAGATGTCCTTGATGGCGTGGATAGCGCCGTACCAGACGTTGATGTTGTAGACGGAAAGCATCGGCTCTGCCATTTAGTTCTCCCCCTTATCCTGCTTGCCCAGATATGCCTCAATTACGGCATCGTTGTTCTGGATCTCCTCGGCCGTGCCCTTGGCGATGACCTTACCAAAGTTGAGCACGCAGATGCCCTCGCAGATGTTCATGACGAGCGACATATCATGCTCGATAAGCATAATGGCGATGCCAAAGGTGTCGCGGATCTTGACGATGTTCTCCATGAGCTCCGCGGTCTCGGACGGGTTCATGCCGGCGGCAGGCTCGTCGAGCAGCAGCAGTTTGGGGTTGGTGGCAAGCGCGCGGACGATCTCCAGACGACGCTGGGCGCCGTAAGGCAGCGAGCCGGCCTGCTCGTTTGCCAGGTGCTCCATATCAAAAATGGACAGCAGCTCCATGGCGCGCTCGTGGGCGGCCTTCTCGTGCTTCCAATACGTCGGCAGGCGCAGCACGCCCTCAAAGCCGGAGTAGCGCTCCTGGTTGTGCAGACCGACCTTGACGTTGTCCTCCACCGTCATGGTGTTGAACAGGCGAATGTTCTGGAAGGTACGGGCAATACCCATGCGGTTGACCTGATAGACCGACTTGCCCGAGGTGTCCTCACCGTCGAGCAGGATGGTACCGTGCGTGGGCTGGTACACCTTGGTGAGCAGGTTGAAGACCGTGGTCTTACCGGCACCGTTGGGACCGATCAGACCGGCGATCTCGGTCTTACCGATGGTCAGGCTAAAGTCGTCGACTGCCTTAAGGCCGCCAAATTCAATGCCCAAGTGGATGCACTCGAGCGCCGGGCGCTGGCCCAGGTCGCGGTCGGGAACGATGGCGCCAGAAGGATACGGGACCATCTTGCCCTTGTTGAACTCAAACTTACTGGGCATCGGCTGCCACCTCCTTCTTGGAAGCAAAGCGGTCCTTAATGCGTGCGAAGAACGACTTGAGCTGCGGGTTGTTGGTAAAGATCATGACCAGGATCAGCACGATGGCGTAGATGAGCATGCGGTAGTCCGAGAACTGACGGAGCAGCTCGGGAAGCACCGTAAGCAACGCCGCCGCGATGACGGAGCCGCGCATGTTGCCCAGACCGCCCAGGACCACGAACACCAGAATGAGGATGGACGTGTTGAAGTCGAACTTGGTGGCGGAGAGCTGCGAGAAGTTACCGCCGAAGAGGGCTCCGGCAGCGCCGGCGAGGGCAGCGGAAACCACGAAGGCGATCATGCGGTACTGGGTGACGGAGATACCCACGGACTCGGCAGCGATCTTGTTGTCACGCACGGCCATAATGGCACGGCCGGTACGGCTGCGAACCAGGTTGAGCACGATCACGAGTGCGACCATGACCAGGATGGCACCGGCGAGGAAGGTCGAGTACGTCGACACGCCCGAGGCGCCCTGGGCGCCCTTGATGATGGCGGTGCCGTCCTCGAGCAGGTGCAGGTCGTCGATCGTGGAGTTACCCGTGATGTTAAAGATCACATGCAGGCCGCGGGAGTCGACGCCCACAATGAGACAGGTGACGATCTCTTTGATGATCTCGCCAAAAGCCAGGGTCACGATGGCCAGATAGTCGCCGCTCAGGCGCAGGACCGGGATACCGATCAAGAAGCCCAAGATGGCAGCGGCGATAGCGCCGACCACAATGCTGATGATCAGGCGCACTGGATCGGAGGGAACGGCGCTCTCGAGGGCGACCGCGGTGACGATGCCCGTGTAGGCACCGACACTCATAAAGCCCGCATGGCCCAGCGACAGGTCGCCCGCGATGCCGACGACGAGGTTGAGGGAAATGGCCATGACGATGTAGGCCGTAATGGGAACCAACTGGCCGGCAATCATGCGCGGGATCATATGGTTGGACTGCATAAAGAACACGATGGCAAATGCCACGATGCACATGGCGTACGTGACAAAGTCGTGACGCGTCTGCTTGTCTTTAAGAAACTTCATAACGCTCACCTACACCTTCTCGGGGACGTACTTGCCCAAGAGGCCGGCAGGCTTGACGAGCAGGACAATGATCAGAACACCAAAGACGATGGAGTTGGCAAGGCTCGTGGAAATATAGGCCTGCGCCATCGCTTCGATGATGCCGATGAGAATGCCACCGACAAAGGCGCCGGGGATGGAGCCGATACCGCCGAAGACGGCGGCGTCGAAGGCCTTGATGCCAGGCATGGCACCCGTCGTGGGCTGCAGCACCGGCGAGTAGGAGCACAGCAGCACGCCGGCGATGGCAGCAAGGGCAGAGCCGATGGCAAACGTCATCGAGATGGTACGGTTGACGTTGATGCCCATGAGCTGAGCGGCAGCCTTGTCCTCGGACACGGCGCGCATGGCTTTACCCATCTTGGTCTTACCTGTAAAGAACATCAGGCCGGCCATGATAACCAGGCAGGCGACGATGGTGACGAGCGAGACGGCGCTTACATTGAACTTGGCCAAGAACTCCGGCACCTGGAAGGTGACGAGCGAAGTGAAGTTCTTGGGCGTGGCGCCCCACAGAAGCTGTGCGGCGTTCTGCAGGAAGTAAGACACGCCGATGGCCGTGATCAGAACGGCCAGCGGGCCCGCCTGACGCAGCGGCTTGTATGCCAGGCCCTCGATGAGAACACCGAGAACGGTACAGACCACACAAGAGAGAATTACAGATGCCCAGCCCGGGAGGCCGAGATACGACGTGGCACAGAACGAGACATAGGCACCGACCATGATGACGTCGCCGTGAGCGAAGTTCAGCATCTTGGCGATGCCATAGACCATGGTGTAGCCCAACGCGATGATGGCGTAGACGCTGCCCATGGACAGGCCGTTGACCAGGTATTGGATAAAGACCGTCATGTTCCACATCCCCCTTTCGAATAGGTTTCCAGTTAATGTATGAAACAGGGACGTTACACTGTCCCTAGATACCAAGCAAGCAGGGAAGGCCAAAACCTCCCCTGCTTGGGATCAAAACCGCTCTATGTAAGGCGGTCTATTAGGCCTGTACGTACTTGCCATCGGTGATGACGTACGCCGTGGGGTCCTTCTGGACCTGGCCCTTATCGTTCCAGGTGAGCTTGCCGGTCAGACCGTCAACGGTAATCTTGAGCATAGCCTTGGGCAGCTTCTCGGCGACCTCGGTCGGGTCGGCGTCGACACCAAGACCGGCCTCCTTGAGGGCCTCGGCCACCGCGTGCACGCCGTCGTAGGCGTCGGCGGCAAACTGGTCGGGAGTATCGCCGTACTTATCCTTGTAAGCGTTGACGAAGTCGGCGTTCTTCTCGTCGTCGGCGGAGAACGGGGTCATGAGCAGCAGACCCTCGGCAAGAGAGGTGTCGAAGCCCTCAACGCCCAGGATGCCGTCCATGCCGTCGCAGCCCATCATCTTGACGTTGTAGCCCATGTCCTTGGCATTCTTGAGCAGGACGGACGCCGGCGTGTAGTAGATCGGCGCAAAGATCATGGTGGCGCCGGCCTGCTTGGCCTTGGTCAGCTGGTTGGTAAAGCTCGTGGCGGAGTCGTCCTTAAAGGTCTCCTCGTCAACAACCTCGAGCTTGGACTCAGCGGCCTGGGCCTTAAAGGAATCTGCGATACCCGAAGAATAGGCGTCGCCGGAGTTATAGAACAGCACAAACTTCTCGTCCGCATACTTCTGCGCCAGGAACTTGGCAGCGTTGACACCCTGGTTGGGGTCGGTGAAGCAAACCTGGAAGACGCAATCCTTGCCGTCGGTGACGTCCTCGGAGGACGCGGACGGGGTGATCATGAACGTCTTGGGGTCGTTACCACACTCTGCGGCAACGGCAACCGACGCACCCGTGGTGGTCGGGCCGACGAGGGCCTGCATGCCCCAGTCGAGCAGGGTGTTGAAGGCGTTGACGGCCTTCTCGCCATCGGCCTGGTCATCCTCGGCCTTGCTGGCAAGCGGCAGCTCCTTGGTCGAGAAATCCTTGCAGCCAAGCTCGACACCCTGGGTAACGGACTTGCCGTAGGACGCGTTGGCGCCGGTCAGCGGGCCGATGGTGCCGATCTTAAACGAAGCGTCGCCCGAAGCGGAACCGCTGTCGCCGCCGTTGGAGGAGCAGCCAGCTAGAATGGACATCGCCCCCAGACCTGCTGCGCTCGCGATAACACTCCTGCGATTCATAACAGGGTTCAATGACTTACCGGTGAGGCTCGACATGCGGCTCTCCTCTCAAATCTCGTCGGGTTTTGGTTACCCGACAGGCCATCCTTCGCCGTGTTCGGCGTTCGCAAAATAGTAGACGCTTTAGTTAGGAAAAGTGGCGATTATTTCAACTTTTCTTTGGATTTGTTCATTTATCCATATTTCTGCGTATTTCTATTTTTTTATGCAGTAATGCCACTTTATTGTGTAAAAGTAATGTTTCCATTCTGTTACAAGCGTTCCCGCTCTTAATAAACATGGTGTCCCCCTTTTCGCTAGCCGCGATGCGGCCGTCTTGCGGTACAGGGCAAACCTTATGGTGCAAACGTTGACAGTTTGTTACGGAGTTCCGTTTGTAGCGAGCATGTTTCCAATGTTTCCGCAGCGTTTCGGGGGTGCCGTTTTGTGCGACTCCTGTTGCCTGGCGAGCACGCGCCCTCTGTTCACGCTAGAATGCACTCAACCTTTAAGCGGTTAATCCATCCATAAGATGCACGAAGGAGCTATCTATGAGCGAACCCCTGCGCACCGTGAACGTCGGTCTGATCGGCCTGGGAACCGTCGGCGGCGGCGTGGCCCGTCTGATCAAGAGCCACCACGATGAGTACCTGGCAGCCTACGGCATCGACCTTAAGCTGACCCGCGCCTGCGCGCTTGCCTGGGAGCAGGCCGAGGCGGCAGGCATTGAGCGCGAGGCCTTCACGAGTGACTGGCACGACGTCGTCACCGACCCCGCCGTCGATATCGTCGTCGAACTCATCGGCGGCGAGCACCCCGCGACCGAGATCTTCACCACCGCCTTTGAGCACGGCAAGCACGTCGTCTCTGCCAACAAGGCCCTGCTGGGCCGTCACGTCGAGACGCTTGCCGAGAAGGCGCGTGCGTGCGGCGTGCAGATTAAGTGCGAGGCCAGCTGCGGTGGCGGCATCCCCATTGTCAGCACACTCGAGCACGACCTGGTGGGTAACAAGATCCTGACCATCGCCGGCATCCTCAACGGCACCACCAACTACATCCTGTCGCGCATGGACGCCGAGGGCGCCGATTACGCTGACGTGCTCGCCGACGCACAGGCTAAGGGCTATGCCGAGGCCGACCCGTCCGCCGACGTCGACGGCTTCGATGCCGCCAGCAAGACGGCCATCCTCGCCTCCATCGGCTTTGGCACCCGCGTTACCACCGATGATGTGTACCAGCAGGGTATCCGCACCATCGGCGCCGAGGACATCGCCCAGGCCCGCGAGCTCGGCTACACCATCAAACTGCTCGGCATCGCCCGCAACACCGACGCTGGCGTCGACGTTCGCGTGCATCCCACGCTGATCCCCGCAGACCATATGCTCGCCAAGGTCAACGGCGCCATGAACGCCGTCTACGTGGTAGGCGACGCCGTGGGCGAGACCATGTTCTACGGCGCGGGCGCAGGCTCCTTCCCCACCGCGAGCGCCGTCGTGGGCGATATCCTGTCGCTCTCCGAGCAGATCAGCCGCGGCGTGGCTCCGCTGCCCGAGATTGAGCCCTATGGCCACAACCTCGCCTTTAAGCCCATGGACGAGCTCCAGACCAAGTACTATGTGCGCCTGAAGGTCGCCGACCGCGTGGGCGCCCTGTCCGAGACGGTCGACATCTTTGCCAAGCATAACATCTCGATCTCGCTCATCAACCAGGTCGAGGACGGCAAGTCGGGCGTCAGCGATGCCTGCTCGGTCATCTTCCTGACGCACCGCGCGCTCGAGAAGGACGTCCAGGCTGCCGCCGCCGAGCTTGCCAGCGTCGGCTGCGTGGCCGAGGTCGCCAACGTCCTGCGCATCGAGGACGTTGAGGCTTGGACCGAAGGCGTCATGGCGAACTAGCCCAACGCTCGCCTAGCAATACGCGCCTTGAGGGCTCCCGTCCGATGTGGGACGGGAGCCCTTTTGTCACCTGCCCTAAGCACAACGGCAAAGCACATTTGCGCGAGCCGCTCATCGGTAACGCGGGCTACCGTTCACCGATATGCAAACGCGGCCGATTCCGACTACCGCTACGCTGTGCTGCGAATGTCCGCCCGCGATGAGAGGAAGCACCATGTTGCTCGAGGGCAAGAAAGCAATCATCACCGGAGGCACACGCGGTATCGGCTATGCCATCGCCTGCCGTTTTATCGAGGAAGGCGCTGCCGTCACCGTCTTTGGCTCGCGCCAGGAGACTGCCGACACGGCCGTTGAGAAGCTGACAGCCGCCTATCCCGACGCCAAGGTCTGGGGTCGCTCCTGCGATCTCACCTCGCTCGAAGCCGTGACCGAGGCCTTTACCCAGGCTGCCGCTGACATGGGCGGCTTGGACACGGTCGTCAACAATGCCGGCATCTCCCAGCGCTCGCCGCTCCTTAACTATACGGCCGAGGAGTTCGCAAAGGTCATGGACCTTAACGTCGTCGCCGTCTTTAATGGCCACCAGGCTGCCGCCAAGATCATGACCGAGGCCGGCCACGGCGGCACCATCACTACCACAAGCTCGATGGTCGCCAAGTACGGCCAGCCCTCCGGCGTCGGTTACCCCACGTCCAAGTTTGCCGTCAACGGTATGGTCCAGTCGCTCTCGCGCGAGCTCGCTCCCATGGGCATCCGCGTCAACGCCGTCGCCCCCGGCGTGACTAAGACCGACATGGTCGCCAACCTGCCCGAAGAGGTCATCAAGCCCATCATCGCCACCATTCCGCTGGGTCGTATGGGCGAGCCCGAGGATGTCGCCAACGCCTTTGTTTTCCTGGCGAGCGACATGTCCTCCTATGTCACGGGCGCCGTGCTCCCCGTCGACGGAGCCGCCCGCTCCTAAGGAGCCACAAGCTTTGGCTTCAAGTTTCAACATAGCTCAACCAAAAAGGCGCGCCGTCTGAATCAACTACAGACAGCGCGCCTTCTCCTGTTATGAAAGGGAAGCTATGTCCCAGTATTTCGGATCAGAACGGGGCACGGTTTCCCCCAGGACCTCCTTGCGGAAACTGCATCCCACTCTGAGCGCCCATTCCGGGACACAGCTTCCCAACGGCCCCCGTTTCGGAAACCACATCCCGTTCCGAGCCTTCAAAGCGGGACGCGGCTTCCCCGAGAAAGTATCGACTACTTACCGTCGTCGTCTTCGGCTTCTTCGCGCGCATAGAGCTCCAGCATGCGGCGGCGGTATTCGCGCACAGCGAGCTTGGCGCGCTCCAGGCGGCGGCGCTCACGCGGAGTCAGCTCGGACGGGTCGACCTCGTCTCCATAGGTCTTATCGGCAAGCAGGTGCGCCGCGTCCACGATGCGGGCATCGATGTGGCCGCTCGCTGCCTCGGCGGAAAGACGCTCGGCAATCGTATCGAGCGTAGGCAGGCCCTCGAATACGCGACCATGGCCATGCGAGGTCAGCAGCTCGTGCTCGCGCGCGAGCAAGCTCGCTAGGTCGTGGTGGGCGCGCAAGATGTCGAGCGCATCGGATGGATGCTCGGCAACCTCTGCCACGGCGGCGACCGGTGCGGCATCCACCACGCGGTAGAAGAGCTGCGCGAGCAATGGCATCAAGAACACCGTGATGGCACCGGCGGCAACCATGACCGACGCAATATCTTGCGACAGCGCGCCCGCGTTGACGGCAACGCTCGTAACGGCAACGATGATCGGCAGCGCCGTGGTGCAGTACAGGGCCACGGTAATGCGACCATACGCCGACACATCGCGCGTCGCAGGACAAATGCTCATGGAAATAAGAATGGGCACGGCACGAATAATCAACAACGCCACGATAAAGCCCACGAGCAGACCCGGGCGCGACGCCACGGCCGTCAGATCGATCTTTGCGCCCGATACGGTAAAGAACACCGGAATCAAAAAACCGTAGGCCAGACCGTCGAGCTTGGTCTCGAGCGTATGGTTGCCCTCGGGGATGATATAGCGCAGGACAAAGCCGGCGGCAAAAGAACCCAACACGATGTCGAGATCAAAGACAGCCGAGAATGCCACGAGCGTGACCAGAATGAGCACCGTCAGGCGCACGAAGGTCTGCGACGTGGTATCGGCGCGCTCCTCAACAAATGCAAAGAAGCGGCTGCCGACGCGCTTGGAGCGGCTCGGGACCACGGCCAGCAACACGCAAACCACCGCAAACAAGCCAAGGATAACGAGCGTTTGGATGCCAGTGCGGGCAGACAACAGCACCGACATGGCGAGCACGGGACCGAGCTCGCCCCAAGTGCCATACGCGAGAATCGAGTCGCCCACGCGCGTGCCGGTGAGCGAGCGCTCACGCATGATGGGCACAAGCGTACCGAGCGCCGTCGAAGTGAGGGCAAGCGTCACGGCGATACCGTCGAAATGACTGACTGAGAACCACGGGGTAAAGCGCACGGCAAGCCAGGCGATACCAAACGTGACGACCCACGTCGCCAAGCCGTAGCGCCCCTCGACGCCCGTGATGCTCTTGGGGTCGATCTCAAAGCCGGCAAGCAGGAACAAAAAGGCCAGGCCCAGCTCGGACACCAGCGAGACCTCAGCATCTACATGGATGACGCCGAGCATATGGGGTCCCAGTACCGCGCCGAGCACGAGCAAAAAGACCGTCTCGGGAACGGGTTTTCCGGGAATCGCCGAGGCGATAAAAGGACTCGCAAAGGCCACGAGTGCGATGATGGCGAGCGAAACGAATGCCATGTGATGCCTTTCTCTTGTTTGCGCTTCACTGTAGCACCCTCGCCGTCCTCAACGCGCCGAGAGCTGTCGTATCATAGTGAGGTTTACAAACATGTGGCTCAAGGCGACCGCAGGGCAGACCCCGCAAACCGACCGCTGCCGCATACCGTACCGTACGCCCAACCGATCAGGAAGGCAGGAACCAATGGTCTCTCGTATCTACGTGGAGAAGAAACCCGGGTTCGACGTCGAGGCTCAGCAGCTCAAGGGCGAGCTGACCGAAATTCTCGGCATCAAGGGCATCGAGGCCCTGAGGATTATCAACCGCTACGACGTCGAGGGCATCGACAAGGAGCTTTTCCGGTCCTGCGTGCCGACCGTCTTTAGCGAGCCCCAGGTCGATGTGACCTACGACGAGCTCCCCGCAAGCGATGGCGCCGTCTTTGCCGTCGAATTCCTGCCTGGCCAGTTTGACCAGCGCGCCGACTCCGCCAGCGAGTGCGTGCAGCTCATCAGCCAGGGCGAGCGCCCCGCCGTGCGCTCCGCCAAGGTCTATATGATCTCGGGCGCTCTGGACGAGGCCGCCATCGATGCCATCAAGCACTACGTGGTGAACCCCGTCGAGGCGCGCATCGCCTCGCTCGACCTGCCCGAGACGCTGTACATGGAGACCCCCGAGCCCCAGCCCGTCGAGGTGCTCGACGGTTTCCGCGAGCTCGACGAAGCCGGCCTTGCCGCCTTTATTTCCGAGCGCGGCCTTGCCATGGACGAGGCGGACATCGCCTTCTGCCAGCAGTACTTCCGCGATGAGGATCGCGACCCCACCATCACCGAGATCCGCGTGATCGACACCTACTGGTCTGATCACTGCCGCCACACCACCTTCGGCACCGTCCTGGACGACGTGACGATCGACGACGCCGTGGTGCAGCAGGCCTTCGACCGCTACATGGAGATGCGCCACGAACTCGGTCGCGACACCAAGCCCGTCTGCCTCATGGACATGGGCACCATCGGCGCCAAGTACCTCAAGAAGACCGGCGTCATGACCGATGTCGACGAGTCCGAGGAGATCAACGCCTGCACCGTCAAGGTGAAGGTCGATGTCGACGGCGAGGACCAGGACTGGCTGTTCCTCTTTAAGAACGAGACCCACAACCACCCGACCGAGATCGAGCCCTTCGGTGGTGCCGCCACCTGCGTGGGCGGTGCCATCCGCGACCCGCTGTCGGGCCGCAGCTACGTGTACCAGGCCATGCGTGTCACCGGCGCCGGCGACCCCACCGTCCCCGTGTCCGAGACGCTCGAGGGCAAGCTGCCGCAGCGTAAGCTCGTGACCACTGCTGCCGCCGGCTACTCCAGCTACGGCAACCAGATCGGCCTTGCCACCGGTCAGGTCAACGAACTCTATCACCCCGGCTACGTCGCCAAGCGTATGGAGGTCGGCGCCGTCGTGGGCGCCACCCCGGCAAACCACGTGCGTCGCGAGTGCCCCGCCCCCACCGACAAGATCATCCTGCTGGGCGGCCGCACTGGCCGTGATGGCATCGGTGGCGCTACCGGCTCTTCCAAGACCCAGAACACCGAGTCCATCGAGACCTCGGGTGCCGAGGTCCAGAAGGGCAACGCCCCGGTCGAGCGCAAGCTGCAGCGCCTGTTCCGCCGCGGCGACGCCTGCCGTCTGATCAAGCGCTGCAATGACTTTGGCGCTGGCGGCGTCTCGGTCGCCGTGGGCGAGCTTGCCGACGGCCTGTACGTGGACCTGGACACCGTGACCAAGAAGTACGACGGTCTTGACGGCACTGAGCTCGCCATCTCCGAGTCCCAGGAGCGCATGGCCTGCGCCGTCGCCGATGGTGACGTCGATGAGTTCATGGGCTACGCCGCCGAGGAGAACCTGGAGGCGACCGTCATCGCCGAGGTTACCGCCGAGCCGCGCATGCGCATGGCCTGGAACGGCGTCGCCATCGTCGACCTGTCCCGCGAGTTCCTCAACTCCAACGGTGCGCCCAAGCACCAGGTCGCCCACGTCTGCGCCCGTAGCGTGTGGCAGCCCAGCTGGGCCGGCACCACGCTTGCCGAGCGCATGACCTCGCTTGTCACCGACCTCAACGTCGCCTCCAACAAGGGCCTTTCCGAGCGCTTCGACTCCACCATCGGCGCCGCGACCGTGCTCATGCCCTTTGGCGGCAAGACGCAGCTCACTCCGAGCTCTGCCATGGTCGCCAAGTTCCCCGTGGACGGCGAGACCACCACGGCGAGCGCTATGGCATGGGGCTTCAACCCCTACCTGATGGAGGCCGACCAGTTTGCGGGCGCCTACCTGTCCGTAGTCGAGTCCATCGCCAAGCTCGTTGCCGCCGGCTTTGAGCACAAGCGCGCCTACCTCTCCTTCCAGGAGTACTTCGAGCGCCTGCGCACCGAGGCCGAGCGTTGGGGCAAGCCCATGGCAGCCGTCCTGGGTGCCCTTATGGCCCAGGTCGATCTGGGTGCCGGCGCCATCGGCGGCAAGGACTCCATGAGCGGCTCCTTTGAGGACGAGGCCGGCGAGCTCAACGTTCCGCCGACCCTGATCAGCTTCGCTGTGGCCGTGGGCCGCGCGGCGCGCGCTGTCTCCCCTGAGTTCAAGGGTCTGACGCACCGCGTCGTCCGCATCGCCCCCGCCACCTACGGCGAGGACTACCGTCCCGATGCCCAGCAGCTGCTCGCCGCATTTGACGCCGTCGAGGCGCTCACTGCTACCGGCAACGCCCTGGCCATCTCCACGCCCGGCTACGGCTGCGGCGCCGAGAGCCTCTTTAAGATGTGCGTCGGCAACCAGATCGGTATCGAGCTTGCCGAGGATGTGGACGTGGAGAGCTTCTTCACCCCGCTCTACGGCAGCTTTATCGTCGAGCTCGCCGATGACGCCGAGCTGCCCGAGGTCGCCGACGGCGTTGTCGTCGAGCCCCTGGGCACCACCGTCGAGGGCTATGTCATCGACACCGGCTCCGAGGTCATCGAGCTCTCCGAGCTCCAAGAGGCCTGGGAGAGCGGCATCGAAGGTGTCTTTGCCTACCGCAGCACCGGCGAGCAGCCCGAGGTCGAGACCATCGACTATCGCACCAAGGATATCCACGTGTACGGCGGCGCCAAAATCGCCCGCCCGCGCGTGATTATCCCGGTGTTCCCCGGCAACAACTGCGAGTACGACAGCGCCCGCGCCTTCCGCGCCGCCGGCGCCGAGGCCGACACCTTCGTGATCAACAACCTCACGCCCGAGGCTGTTGCCGAAAGCACCCACGAGCTTGCCCGTCGCATCCGCCAAAGCCAGATCGTCATGATCCCCGGCGGCTTCTCGGGCGGTGACGAGCCCGACGGCTCCGCCAAGTTCATCACGGCGTTCTTCCGCGCTCCCGAGGTCACCGAGGCAGTTCGCGACCTGCTCAAGGCCCGCGACGGCCTGATGCTGGGCATCTGCAACGGCTTCCAGGCCCTGATCAAGCTCGGCCTGGTACCCTACGGCGACATCGTCGACGCCACGCCCGATGCGCCCACGCTGACGTTCAACACCATCGGTCGCCATCAGAGCCGCCTGGTGCGCACCCGCATCTCGTCCAACCTGTCCCCGTGGCTGTCGCAGTGCAGCCTCGACGACCCCTACACCGTCGCCATCAGCCACGGCGAGGGCCGCTTTGTCGCCAACGACGAGGTGCTCGCCCAGCTGATCGCCAACGGCCAGGTCGCCACGCAGTACGTGGGCGAGGACGGCAAGCCCAGCATGGACCTTTCCGTCAACCCCAACGGCTCCGCACTCGCCATCGAGGGCATCACGAGCCCCGACGGCCGCGTCCTGGGCAAGATGGGCCATGCCGAGCGTCGCGGCGACAACCTGTACCGCAACGTGCCCGAGCATGTCCCCGGCGACAAGTTCATGCCGATCTTTGAGAGCGGCGTAGCCTACTTCGCCTAAGCCTTTCCCATCGGGTACAATCCCCTCGGGTAACAACACCCGCCACCGACACATCCGGTGGCGGGTTCTTTTTTGCTTCGCGCATGTAGGAAGGACATCATGGAAAGCCGCAAGCCGTATCTCGCCACCCTGCCCGGACTCATCCTGGGCTGTCTTGTTTGCTGTGCACTCTGGGGATCGGCCTTTCCCTGCATCAAGATCGGCTACGCACTCTTTGGGATCCCGGCGCACGATAGCGCCTCGCAGCTACTCTTTGCGGGCTTGCGCTTCACGCTTGCCGGCGCCCTGGTTATCGTTGGGATGAGTGCGGCCCAACGCCGCCCCCTCATTCCGCAGGCTCGCGACATCAAGCCCATCTTTGTCTTGTCGCTCTTCCAGACTATCGGGCAGTACTTCTTTTTCTATCTGGGCCTCTCGCGCGCCAGCGCCATGTCGAGCTCCATCATCGAGGCCAGCGCCAACTTCCTCGCAATCCTCTTTGCCGCCCTGGCGTTTCGCACCGATAAGCTCGATGCGGCCAAGGTGCTCGGCTGTGTACTGGGCTTTGCCGGCGTCGCGCTCGTCAACCTTTCGGGCGCGGACGGCACCTTTGGCTTTACGCTCGACGGCGAGGGCTTTATCCTGGCCTCCACCGTCGCGGGTGCCCTGTCGACCTGCCTGATCGGCATCTTCTCGCGCGAGCACGACGGTGTCTTGCTTGCCGGGTGGCAGTTCTTGGTCGGCGGCCTGGTCCTCACCGCCATCGGGTTTTTGATGGGCGGCACGTTGTCCCCCACCGAAATCGCCCCCGCCATCGCGCTCATCATTTATATGGCACTCATTTCCGCCGTCGCGTACTCGCTGTGGTCGCGCCTGCTTGCCGTCAACCCCGTCAGCCGCGTCTCGGTCTTTGGGTTTATGAACCCCGTCTTTGGTGTGGTGCTGAGCGCGCTGCTGCTCGGCGAGGGCGCTGGCACGAGCCCCGTTACCGTCATCGTTGCCCTGCTGTTGGTCTGCGGCGGCATCATCATCGTCAACAAACCCAAAAAAGCCTAGCGAGTTCACCTTTTTAGAGAGGATGTTCGCAAACTTTAGCTTAATGGAGCACACTGGTTCTCGTTGATTTCGTACCGAGTCGCGGCTGCAGACGCCCGTCTTGCCGCACCGCGCCTGGGCATTATGGCCGGTGGCCCCCACAAACGCAAAAAGGGGCGCACGACCATCGCAACGGTCGTGCGCCCCTTTTTCTAGCGAACCTTGATGCCGGATTTCTTTTTGGCATCCTTGATGCGATAGAACTCCGCATCGGCAGCGCGCAGAAGCTCTTGCCACGTGTTGATCCCATCGCCGTAGCGCGCGTAGCCGATAGACATTCGAAGCGAGTAGGGTGTCTCGGCGCGCGAGAGCTCGTTATTGATCGCCGAACACAGGCGGATAATGTCGTGCTCCGTCACCCCCTTCTGCAGTACGACGAACTCATCACCGCCATAGCGCGCAATAAAGCCGCCGGACGGCGAACAGACGTCCTTGAGTACTGCGGAAACAACCTGAAGAGCATGGTCGCCCTCCACATGTCCATACTGATCGTTAATCTGCTTAAAGCCGTCGGCGTCCATCATGAGCAGATACACATCTTCGGCCTGATCCACATTTGAGAAGAGCGACAGCATATAGGTCTCAAAACGGTTGCGATTGTTGAGGCCAGTCAACGGGTCGGTCGAGATGAGCTGCTCCTGGCAGATGATATAGAGCAGCAACATGCTAATCATTATGCCGACACAAAGGCCAGGCACCGAGTATACGATCTGAAAGGTACCGCCCACCAGGGCCGGAATGGCGAAAAATGCCAAGGTTCGATAGATAGCCTTCGTCTGCAGGCTCTCGACCCTGCGAGATTGCACAAACGCATGCAGGGACGTATGTATAACGTAACAGTAGCTGACAATGGGCTGGATCATATAGGCAAAGCCGCGACGATACACGCCCTGCGAATCGATATAGAACAGGGCGTGCGTCCAGTAACTGGTAAAAGCCAGCACGACCACCAGAGCCGTAGGCAACGTTACAAGCACCACCCTATAGCGCGAGGTCACAAGGTGAGAGCCTTGCATCGTCTCGGAATAGATAAACCAAATGAGACACGCGATGGCGAAGAGCGAAAACGAAACCGCGTTGGAAATCCAGTTGGCTGCAATGCCCAACGTGCCGTCCACACCATCCGAAAGCGTCCAGATCATATCGAAGAAAATGTAGGCAGCAGACGTGTAGCCCAGCATGCTAAACAAAAGCTGCTGGGTGCTCGAGAACAGGGAGCGACGGCTTCGTACGGCAAGCCCGATAAGAACAATCATGCATAGCAGGAATATCTCAATCTTGAGTGCCTTAACCACTAGACGCCCTCCCTTCAATATCCAAGTGGTCAGAATCGCCCGATTCGTGTCTGGGCAATAAACGCCCCTTTCTCCGCAGGGGTAAGGGGAATAATAGCAGAGCGCCCGAACGTCACTGCAAGACAGCTCTCGTTCGGGCGCTCAAACGGCGCGAGTTGCACGCCGGAATCATTGATGGGTATCGATTGCTACTCGCCATCGATGTCGGTCGCGACAGCCTCTTCGATGGCCTCGACACCGGCAGGCGACAGGTCTTCCTTGCCCTGGCAGAACTTCTTATCGACCCAGCCGGTCAGAATCGGGGCCATGATTGCCGTGATGATGACGGCAGTGGCGATCTGCGCATACGCGGTGGGCGCAAGCTCGGCATAGCGCGGAGCGACCTCGGCGAGGGCGACCGGCGTGGTCATGGCCGTGCCGGCAATGGTGGAACATGCCACAGCCGCCTTACCATTGCCGCCACACAGGCGCTCGAAGGCAAAGGTAATGGGACCGACGATAAAGAGCGTGATGAGGCCCAGCAGGATGCCCGAAATGCCACCGGCGATGAAGCTCGAAAGGCTCATGGACGCACCGAGCTGAAAACCAATTACAGCGATCGCGGGATTGGCGCCGGGAACCAACAGGTTCTTGATAAACGGGAACAAGTTGCCCAGGACCATGCCGATAACAAGCGGCAGGATGGATCCGATGATGGTGCCGACGGGGATGTTGGCGAGACCCGAAACACCAAGGATGATCATCGTGACGGCGGGGCCGGCCGTAAAGAACAGGATACCGACAGCGCCCTGCTCGGACTCATCGCCGAACTCGCCCATGATGCCCGTATAGAGCGCCATGTTGCAAAACGTAATGCCGCCGATGATGGAAACCGAGCTCAGGCCTAAAAAGTTATCGTTAAAGAAGTACGCGACGCCCAGACCCAGCGCGGCTGCCACTACAAGCTTAGGAATCAGCACGACGATGCCGGTCTTGATGGCGCCCGGCGTGGACTTAAAGCTGATGCCGGCGCCCACGAACAGCAAGATCGCGGCAACGATGGTGTTGGAGCCGCCGCGGCAGGCAGCCGTAAAGAAGCCGCCGACCTCAAAGACCTGCGGGCAGAAGGTATTGAGCAAAAGGCCGACGATCATCGGATAGATCATGATGTCGCCCGGGATGCGCGGTACCTTGAATTTCTTTTGCTCGCTGGCGGTCGCTTCCTGTGCCATGAAACCCCCATTTCCGCTGACGCAGAACAAAAGCCCACGTCACGCTTTGCTACAGTAAAGTTTGACCATGGTACCAGAAGAAGCAGACCGCCTCGGTGAGAAATTCGATTCGTTAGGCCGGGACGATAACGCGTCCTGCTCCTATACGAGGCTCAAAACGATATAGAACACGATGCCCGAAACGCAGCACCACAACATCGACTTTGTCTTGATTGCCACCGCCACGACGCCGGTGGCCGCAATCCAGGGAACCAAGGCAGGCCAGAGTCCCGCGTCGAACGCACCGGGGTTCACCAAGTCGTTGGCGACCAGCGCGGCAAAGGCAGCGGGCGGGATATAGCCCAGGGCCTCGGTAATGCGGGACGACAGGGTCCGCCCGCGCAAGGCGAACGCCGGCGCGATGCGAAAGAACGCGATAGCAGCCCACGACGACAGCCACAGAACCAAGAACTCGTTAGCGGGCATCGCGGGCACCTCTTCCGTCAAATACAGCATCGCACGCCAGCGCAATGGCAATGCCGACCACGACGCTTGCCGGCACGGCAATATTCGCGAGGCCCAAGAACTTGCATACGGCGACGGACACCGCGCCCGAAACCGCCGCGACAACGTTACCGCGCGACAGCCGCTGCGAAAAGAGCAGGCAGATAAAGAGCGAGGTGCAGACAAAGGCTGCAATGGCGGTGGGAACATCGACAACGGCGCCGACGATGGCGCCCATCGTACACGAAACGCCCCATGTTGCGATGAGGATTACGTTGAGCACAAAGGACTCGCGCGGGCCCCAATCCTCCCCTTCAACCAACTTGGCAAGCGAGATGCCATATGCCTCCTCGGTAAGTGTCGCGGCAACAGCCAGCGTCTGACGCTTCGAGGCACCCCTCAGATGCGGTGCGATCGATGCCGAGTAAAGCGCAAAGCGCGAGGAGATTGCGGCGACGCTCGCGACGATCGATGCTGCAGGCACACCCGCCAGCCACAGGTTGCAGATCATAAACTGGCCGCTGCCCGTCACAAACGTACTGCTTAGAGCAAAGACCATCCAGGGCTCCATTCCCGTCTGCCCCATGATCATTCCGCACGGCGCGCCTATTGCAACATAGGTAAGCATCACTGGCCAGACGGTTCTAACGATTTTGAGCACCATACGTTTCTCATCCTGACAAGGTCTCCGAGCCGCATGTAGCGACACGGCAGAATCATCATCCGGCAGCAACCGAGTTCACCTACAATTGCCACCGGATCGAAAGACACAACTTTTTAGGAAGTCATTATGACAGCTATCGATCGAGACCGGGCGCGCGCGGCCTTCAAAAGCTACACCGATGCCTACGACGCCACCAACCCACGCATCGCGCTCAAAATCGAGCATACGTACCACGTGGCCGAGGCATGCGATGCCGTAGCGCGCGAGCAGGGCTGGTCGTCAGAAGATATTGACCTGGCATGGCTTTGCGGCCTGCTACACGATATGGGCCGCTTTGAGCAGCTGCGACGCTGGGACACCTTTAAGGACGCCGAGAGCATGAGCCATGCGGCGCTGGGCATCGAGGTCCTCTTTGGCGAGAATCCCGCCGATGCACCCGCCGTAACGAGCATCCGCGACTTTATCGATGACCCGGCAGAAGATGAGCTCATCCGAGCGAGCATTGCCTATCACAGCGATTTCCGTCTACCCGCGCAGCTCGACGAGCGCACGCGGAGCTTCTGCGATATCGTGCGCGATGGCGACAAGATCGACATTATGCGCACCATCGCCGACAGCACTGTCGACACTATCCTCAAGGTGGACGAGAAGACGTTTCTCGGCAGCCGTTTCTCGTCGCCGACACTTGCCGCCTTTGACGAGCACCGCTGCGTCGCACGCGATGAGCGCGATGAGCCCGCCGACTTCTTGGTGGGGCTTATCTGCTTTATGTTTGAGCTCGTCTATCCAGCAAGCCGCGCGCTGGCGCGCGAACAGGGCGATATCCACCGCCTGCTCGACGCGCCCTTTGGCATTACGCGGCCCTTTACCGACCCCGCCACGCAGGCAACTTGGAGCCGCCTAAAGGACGAGATGCGCGACTGGCTGGCGCGCGCCTAGCGCTCAAGCTGGGCCAGCAGCTCCTCGACGACCTCGACGGCATCCCCAACAACCTTGTACTGGGCAGCACCGAAAATGGGGGCATCCGGGTCCTCGTTGATGGCGATGATGCACTCCGCCCCACCGATGCCGGCAAGATGTTGGATGGCGCCCGAAACACCGATACTCACGAGAAGCCTGGGCGAAACCGATACGCCCGTCTGGCCAATCTGGTGGCGATACTCCAGCCAACCCGCCTCCACGACGGGACGCGTGCAACCAAGCTCGGCACCCAGAGCCTCGGCGAGCCTTCGCATCAACGGCAGGTTTTTCTTGGAACCAATGCCGCGACCCACCACGACCAGGCGCTCGGCATTGGCGATCGAGGGCTGCTGTCCCCACTCCTCGGCGGGAATCGAGATCTCGACACGAGCCTTAGCATCATCCGCAAGCGATATCTGGGTGATCGTGCCAGAGCGGCCGTAGTCGAAGTCGGGAGCCTTAAAGATACCGGGGCGCACCGTTGCCATCTGCGGACGGTGGTTGGGGCAAATGATGGTGGCCATCAGGTTGCCGCCAAACGCCGGACGCGTCTGTTGCAGCAGTCCCGTCTCTGTATCCATCGAAAGTACGGTGCAGTCAGCCGTAAGGCCCGTCTGCAAACGCACGGCAACGCCGGGTGCCAGTTCGCGACCAAAAGCGGTCGCACCGTATAGGATGGCCTCGGGTTTGCGTTCGGCTACCAAATCGCAGATCAAGCGGGCGTAGACCTCCGCATCGTTTTGGCGCAGGCGCTCGTCGCGACAGGCCAGGACTTCGTCGGCGCCCGCGCAAACCAGATGCTCCAGGTCCCCGAGCGAGCCCTCGGGGCTCATGCCGACCAGTGCCACCAGACGGCAGCCGCGAGCATCGGCAAGCTCGCGCCCCTTGCCCATAAGCTCATAGGCAACGGGAGTCACCGTATCGTGCTCGTCGGTCTGCACGAAGACCCAAATGTCTCGATATGCATCAAGGTCCACCGCACCAGCGGCCTCGTCACACTCGATCGAGATAGCGTTGACAGGGCAGGCGTCGACGCACCCACCGCATAGGATACAGCCGTCGGTTACGCGGGCGCATCGGTTGGGACGCTCGCCCTCCACCACAATGCCGCCCGAGGCGCAGGCGCGAACGCAGCGACCGCAGCCGATACAGGCTTCGCTATCGATAATCAGTCCGCTCATCTATGCCATCCCCTCGATGATCTTGGCAAGTTTTGCCGCCTGCTCGGACGCCGTCCCCTCAACGGCCTCGCACGTTTGGTCACGGTCGGGCACAAACGAGCGCACGACCTGTGTCGGCGACCCGGCAAGACCGCAACGCGCGGGGTCGGCGTTCACGTCGGCGGCACTGACCACGCGCACGTCCGCCTCCTCCGCCGCGCGGATACCGGCAATACTCGGCATACGCAACTGGCCAATCTCCTTGGCAGTCGTCATCGCGCACGGCATCTCAAGGTACACCGTCTCCTCGCCGGCATCGCATCCGTGAACGAGCGCCAGCGAGCCACAGGTCGTAAAGCCCGCGCTCTGCACGCAGCTCACGTCGGTCACGCAGGGAATATCAAAGGCACCGGCAAGCTCGGGACCAATCTGGGCCGTATCGCCATCCACCGCCATCTTGCCGCAGATGAGCAGGTCGAAGTCCTCGTCGAGCGCCTCGATGCCGCACTTGAGGGCATAGGTGGTTGCCAGGGTATCGGCACCTGCAAAGGCGCGATCGGTCAGCAGCAGCGCGTCGTCGGCGCCTCGGGCGATGCAGTCGCGCAGCAGCGACTCGGTCGCGGGGATGCCCATCGACACCACCGTCACGCGCACATCCATGCCAAAGCCGATAAAGTCGTCCTTCAGCGCCAGCGCGCATTCCAAAGCGCTCGCGTCAAAGGGATTAATGACCGCCTGTTTGCCATCGCGCACGATGGTATTGGTCTTGGGGTCCATCTTGACCTCGGTGCTTCCCGGCACGGCCTTGACGCACACCACCATATGGAAATCGCTCATCTTCACGCGCCCCCTTTCTGGACGAGCTCATCCAAGAGCTTCTCCGAAAACAGGTTACCGCGGCCCAGCTGCCCGGCAGGATCGAGCTGGAGCTTAAGCCGTGCCGACTCGACCATGGCCTCGTGACCGTACATCGTCTCCAAGAAGCCCGCCTTGATCTTGCCGACACCGTGTTCGGCGGAGACGGCGCCGCCCATGACCGTGACCTCGGAAGCCCACCGGGCAAAGAGTTCTCCGCCGCGGCGGTATTCCTGCGCATCGCGCGGCAGAATGTTCACATGCAGATGGTTGTTACCGATGTGCCCCCAGGCGGCAGATTCAAGCCCACTTTCGGCCAACGTGCGGCGATAAAGGGCGATGACATCGGCCAAGCGTGCATTGGGCACCGACATGTCCGAGCCCAGTTTGGTGATGGCGGGATCCGTGCGGCGACGCTCGTCGATGAGCATGTTGACGCTCTCGGGCACCGCATGGCGGAAGAACCGCTGGCATTCGCGATCGACCTCGGTGCGCGCAACCCAGGTCGCGTCGTCGCGGCCACCCGCAAGCTCCAGTACCCACCCCAAGTGATACAGCTCCTCAGTCGCCTGAACTTCGTCGTCGCAGTCGAGCTCCACGTAGACACAGACCTTGGCCTCTTTGTCGAGCGCCGGCAGCGAGGCAAACGCCGTCGACTGCTCGCGCTGGCGACGTAGAATATCCAGGGCGCCAGCGTCGAAGTACTCGATGGCAGCCGCATGGGACAGGACGGGACGCACGGAATCGGTGAAGGACACGGCCTTGTCTTCGCTGTCAAAGAAACAGCTCACGCCCCAAACGACCGCAGGCGCCGCCTGCAGGGCAATCTCGAGCTCGGTGATGACGCCGATTGTGCCACACGCACCGATAAACAATTCGATGGCATCCATATCGTCAGCAACGAAATAGCCCGAAGCATTTTTGGTCTTGGGCATGGTGTAGTCGGGAAGGTCAAGCTCGAGTGTGTGGCCCACTGCCGTCACGAGCGACAGGCGGCGGCCCTGGGCAAAAGCCTCGCCGCGCTGAAGCTCAAGCAAATCGCCATCAGCCAGCGCGACGTGGAGTCCCGTGATATGCGGGCGCATGGGGCCGTAGGCGTAGCTGCGGGCACCGGAGGCGTTACATGCCGCCATGCCGCCCAGACAGGCAGACGCCTCGGTGGGATCGGTGGGAAAGAACTGCTCGGGGGCCTCTTGAAACTCATCGTAGGCCTTAAGCGATGCCTGGTCCCAACCAGCGGTCGGCAGCACCTTCTTGCTCAGCTGCTTGCGCAGCTCCGAGAGCACAACGCCCGGCTCCACGCGCAGCAAAAATTGGCCTTGTTCATCGCGGCGAAGGCCCAAGTAGCGATTCATACGGGAAGTATTGAGGATATGCCCGCCGTGGGGCACGGCACCGGCGGCAAGGCCGGTTCGGGCGCCCTGAACCGTTACCGGGACACGCTCGGCATGGAGCTTTTCCAAAATGGCACGGACCTCGTCTTCCGTTGTCGGAAACGAGATGCTCGATGCTTCGCCCGATGCGCGAGATTCATCGCGGCCATACTCTTCGAACTCGTCGGTGAAGGGTTTGATGGTTACAGACACGCGAACTCCCCCTTTAGCTAACTACAGTGTTTGCGGGGAGATGTTACCGCATCGTTTCGTCGACGTGTTCGAGACCGTCTCCATAATTGGCGATTTTTACGTTCGTGCAATTCGGCGAGCGGCTGGATTTCCTCGGCAGACGATGCTTTTAACACATATGGCCCCGCCGTCACTGACCGCGCGATTGCCGCTCGAAAAAAGTTGGAGTATTTTTTGCCGCCTTTTACCTGCGGAGACGCCAATCCGTCAAGCATTTGGTCAGCAATTGGTCAAGTAACGGCTGATACGGTCGGCATCGACAGCCAAAACCGACAGAAGTTTTGGCCCCAGAAGCAGGGAGGTTCCCATGGCATATTACTGGCCCCAGTACGGCATCGCCATCGAAGTCGACGACGATCCCCATCTCCTGCCTTTCGACGAAGAGGCATTCCCCGATACGACGGTCTACCACGTTACCACCGATGTGATCTGCGACCCCGAGTCGTTCTCGGCGCTCGCCCACCGCATCGCGCATATCCACGACATCGAGCTCCCTCCCGACTTCGACGAGCTTGTCTACTCACGCCGCCTGATGCTTCACATGCTCTTTGGAGCGAACCCGTCCACCTTTGCGCGCATCTATACCGCCAAGGATGCCGCATGAGCGCGAAGAAGCCACCCCACTTTGCAGGCCTGGGTCGTCGCAAGAAGCTCATCGTTGCCTGCTTGGCCATCGTCTGTGCCCTTGTCGCCGTAGGACTATACGCTTGGCAGTCGCAGCCCGTACCCGAGGCGGGCGCTTCGATTACGACGGCCGAGGGCAAAACGCGTCAGGAAATCCAAGATGAGCTCGACGCCATAGTCCGCGACAACATGATGACGATTTCGGTCGCACCGGTCGCTCAGCTGCAGGAGGACGGCAAGCTGCGCGTCAACGTGCAAAACGTCCAAGACAATAAATTTCCCCAGCGATTCCGCGTCATCCAAAACGACGAGACCATGTACGAATCCGGTGTGGTCGAGACCGGCAAGACAATCGAGACGTGCCCCGCCGGCGACATCAAAGAAGGCGAGGCGTACATCGAGATCCAGGCACTCGATGCCAAGACCCTCGACAGCCACGGCAATCCGACACGTGTCAAGGTGCGGGTTGAGCAAACCGAGAACTAGCTTTTCCGGTCGACGCGACACCGCACGCAATTCACCAGCATTCGTCCAATCATCGCGGGGACGGCCCGCGGCGAATAGAAAGGAACGACCATGGACATCACCAGGAACATGAACGGAGCCAGAGCGCTCGTCGTGGGCGCAGGGCTCGCGCTCGCGCTCGCAATGGGCGCCGCCCCGACGCCAGCTATGGCAGCCGGGCGCGTTGGAACCACGAAAGTAATGGTCAGGACCGAGATCGACAACGTTGAGTTCAAAGTTCCGACGGTTATTCCCTTCGTCGCCAAGGCCGACGGCACGCTTCAGGGCCCCTCAGAAGACGCGACCACCATCGACAATCATTCGGCCTACGGCATCCATGTCACCAACATGAAGATCGACGCCATGAACACCTGGACCATTGCCGCCGACGCCAAGGCCGGAACCGCACAAAACTCCATCGACTTTAAGGTCGGCCCCGACGGCGCACTCCAAAACGCCAGCGCCGCAATGCAGGAGACGGGCCTCGATCTTTCCAAGAACGCAGCCTTCGACATGGGCTACCAGGGCATTGCCGGCGGCACGGACAAAATTAAGCTCAAGACAAGCGGAAACGTCGCCCGCGTCACGCGCGACATCTTCCGCGTAACCGGCGAAGGCGATCAGGTTGCAACGATCACCTGGACGGTCGAGCCCGGTGCGCACACGGCATAAGGCCGTCGCCCTGGCCGCCGCCGTCAGCATCCTAGCGTTTGGGCCAGCCATGGCCTTTGCCCAGCAAGAACAGGCGCAGGCCGCCACGCAAGTGACGGTCGACCTCTCGGAGCTCGACCGCGGCGACCGCGAGGAACCGTTGGCGCAGACAGGCGACAGACGATGGCTCTTGGCAGCAGGCGCCACAGCAGCAGGCGCGGGAACCGCCGGCCTCGGTCTGCACATCAAACGCAGCCAGAAACAAAACACGGACAGGCCGCACTAAATTAGCTAAGGAGACCCCATGGCATCGAAGAACCTTTTGCCCGTCGTCGCACTCTGCGGCGCGCTCGCAACCGGAACGTCTGTCGCCGCTTGGGCGGCTCCCGTCATGGCAGACTCCTTACCAGCAGCCCTAAGTTCCGCACCAAATCCATCGAGCGCCATTGCGTGCAAGCGTTTTTCGATCGCACAGGCCGCAATCTCGACCTCGGGATGTCTTCGTCGTAATACGGACGGCTCGATAGTCGTGGATATCGATCGTTCGAACAAGGCAAACGGCTCCCGGGCGGGGTGCGCCGTCTGCACGTGGCGCTCGGCCGTGCTCGATGCAGATGGCGATCCATGCAATTTAGAGCTGCGCATCGACATCGCTTCGGTCGATGACTCGGCGAACGGAGCGAAGGTCGCCTTCGACGGTACGTTTTTTGAGAAAGGAGGCGGTATATGTCTGGGCTGCGCCGCCGCGAATGCAGACGATGCGCAGCCCACCCTCTCATTCACGGCATCATTGCGGCTGACCAAAGCCGGCACCGATGCCATCGCGGCGGGAGAAGCGTCCCTGCTGTTCTACGCCGTCAGTACCAAAGACACAGACGCTCATTTCGAGAAGCCAGCCGGATCACTCAGCCTTACACGAGGGATAGAGGCAGGTCCTTTTGAAATCGATTCCCACGCGCAAAGCAGGCAACGCATTCTTGCCGACCCGGCGCTTCTCGAAATGGAGTGGAACGGATCCGGAGCTATCGGAATTCTCCCCTCCGCGTTTGACGCCAAGACGCTCCCCCCAAACGACGAACCCATCAACGCAACCATACAAGAAGAGAGCGCGGACAAAGAAGCAGGTGCGGGCGACACGCCGTCGCCGACAAACAGCGTCCCAGCTTCTCTCGAAGCACCGAATGAACCCGCTACCGATCCAAACGATTCCGAACTCGCGGACAGTCTGGGGCTTGCTGATCCTCAAGAGATCGATGAAGGTAACTGCTGCGTGCTTGCCGCGCTCGACCACACAGAGGTCATCGACGCTGCGAACATCGAAGTTGCCGCCGCCAATCAACCCGTCCGCAAGTCGGCCATCATCGCATTTCCCGAATCCATCGAAGTCGTCTTTTTGCCATCGGGCGAGGTCGTGGCCCCAACACTGCTCACCTTGTTGGGCGCCAAGAATACTCGAAACGAAATTAAAAAGGTCACGGTTGTCGACCCTGCAACCACCGCCAAGCTGCGTCTATACGCCGTTGCTCCAGATGGAGGCAAGACCTTGGAATTCGATGGCGACACACTCCTAGCCTGGCGGCGTCTGGACATTATGCAAGACGTCTCGTATCAGATCGAACTCGAAGGGTTTGATCGTGCCCGCGATGCCAATATCATCGCCGCGGCTATTGAATTCCCGCAGCGGCTTATGACACTGCGCTTTGAATACTATCCCTATGTCCCGACAACCACCTGAGGCTTAAATGCTGCGCATCATTCCTAACACCACTTATATAACGTATTAGATGAGTCGCGATGTGCCTCGCATTTCGTTCTGCTACGATTGCCACGTTGGCATCAATACAGGAGGGCTCATGCCGGGCTTGGGAACAATCATCAACGTTGTGCTTTTAGTTGCGGGCGGTCTTTTGGGATTAGCGGGCGGCCGCTTCATTACACCGCGCATCCAAGACACGCTCATGAAAGCATCGGGGCTGTGCGTCCTGTTTATCGGCCTGGGCGGCACCATGCAAAAGATGCTCATCATCGATGGAAAGGCGCTAGCGACCACCGGTACCACCATGCTCATCGTCTCATTTGCGCTCGGTTCGCTCATCGGCGAGGCCATCAACTTGGAGGCCGCCATCGAGAACCTTGGCGAATGGCTCAAGCGCAAGACTGGCAGTGAGGGCGATAACGAGTTCACCAACGCTTTTGTCTCGACATCGCTGACCGTCTGCATCGGTGCCATGGCTATCGTGGGATCGATCCAGGACGGTCTGCTCGGTGACTGGTCAACGCTTGCCTTGAAAGGCGCATTGGACTGCATCATCGTCTGCACCATGACGGCGTCGCTTGGCCGCGGCTGCATTTTCTCCGCCCTGCCCGTCGCCGTGTTCCAGGGGACGATCACGTTGTTTGCCGGCGCGCTCTCCCCCATCATGACCACGGCAGCCCTCGACAGCCTTTCGCTCGTAGGCTCCATGCTCATCTTCTGCGTCGGCGTCAACCTCATCCGTCCTCAGACCTTCCGCACGGCCAATATGCTCCCCTCCGTCGTCATCGCCGTCATCTACGCCCTCCTGTTCTAAATCTATCAACGCAGCGGTATCTCGAACATCTGTTTGATGCTGTGCTATGATATGAGGTCACCGTAGCTGCGTTAGGAGAGGAGAAGCGGTGGCCGACCAGGACATCAAGATGCTCATCGAGCGCATTATGGCCGAGGCCCGGACCCATCAGTCCACCCGCTTCTCAAACGAAATCTACGCAGACGAGCCGATTCTCAAAACCGGCCGACAGATGCAGAATTTCCTCCCCGACCAGTACCGTAAAATGCGCGAGATATCGCGCTGGCAGGATGACCCCAAGGGCGGTGCGGGCCGCTGGCTTTCGGAAGCCGAGCTTTTTTACCGCCAGGGCCTGCTGATGGCCGACTTTGAGGACGACTGTCCCTACAACGGCACCTTTAAGTCGTACTTTCCCACCTACAACGCCATGAGCGACCGGCAGCTGCGCGGCTACTTTACCTGGCGTGCCCAAGTGCGCCGCGGAACCGTCGAGGAAACGTCTACGTCCTTTGCCTTTCTGTATCTCTATGAGCTGATTTGCGGCATTGGCGTAGATGACCCGCTCGACGGTTTTAACAAGATCAAGGCCTTTTGGGATGTCTATCGCGCCTTCGAGCCCGGCATTGATCGGTTTGCACGCGTGTGGTTGCAGGATTACGCCGTATTCCATGGGCTCGACCCCAAGCTGCTCCGCGACTCTAAAACCGTCATGTTCGATAACGCCCTTATCGAGCTGCGGCGCGCGGCACGAGACCTTGTACCAGCACCGGCACCGTCCGACCAGACCCCCAAACGTCGCAAAACCTCCGAGCCCACGCTCCCCCTTCCGCCCGATGAGGTGCGCGAGGAGCGACTCATGGCCGCCATCAACGCCCTCTCCACGTACAACCTAAGTAACTCGCGGCTCGACCGCAGCCACCACCGCGATCTGCGCCACGTGGCATGCGCCGCGTATGTCCGCATGGCGCGCTACTATGACACGCATCGAAAGACCGGCATCGTAGCGAGCTTGTTTGGGGAGGAGACGGCCATGCCCTACACCATGTTTGCCTCGGCCGTATTCTTTGCGCCCGAGCGCCACGAGAACTGCGAATACCGCCTGGATCCCATCCATATCTACCGTTGCCAAAACGGCTTTTGGGAATGTATGCGTATCCATGGTAGTAGGCAAAAGAGCAGCAAGCTCGGTGAAATGATGCGCGCCTGCGACCAACGCCTGCGCCTGGCGCTGGACCCCGCCCATCCCCTTAAGGAAGAAAAGGTCCCCAAATATCTGGCCAAGATTATCGATGACGAGATTGTGGCATGGCTTTCGTGGGACGCCGCACACCAGCCCGTCAAGATCGATATCGACCTGACTCAGCTGGGGCACATTCGGAGCGCCGCTGCGCAAACGCGCGAAGCACTTTTAATCGACGAAGAGCGCGAGGACAGCGCACCTGTGGAAGCCGAGGCAGCGGACTCAGGGCAACCGGAAGCCGAGCCCGTAGCCGACGCGATTGTCGAGGCGGTCGCGGCACCCATTCGGCAGGACGAGACCGACGAGCCAACCATATCCACCGAACAGTTTGGTGTCGTGGCACCGCTTCTCGCGCCGACGCCCGCGTTCGCAGCTGTTGCGCCCGCTGACGCCACGAACGAACTCACGCCTGCCGCAGACGCCTATCTCCGCGCGCTGCTCGAGCACAACGCAGTACAGGCGGAATCGGCGGTAGTGCAATCGGGGCAGAGCGAGGACATGCTCGTCGACAGCATCAACGAGGCGCTCTTTGACCTGGTGGGCGACACCGTAATTGAATTTAGCGCGGCAGGGCCGCAGATTATCGAGGACTACGAAGCAGACGTGAGAGGATACCTAGACCATGAGTGATACCGCATCCGCAGCGCCCCGTGTACCCAAACGCGTCGCTGCCGTTATCCTTAACTCGCTCAAGGGCGGCGTGGTCCCGCGCATCGGCCTTCCCTATATCACCGTGGGACGCGAGGTCGAGATTCGCGCCCTGCTCACCGATTTGAGTCTCATCGCCGACGGCGGCGCAAGCTTCCGCTTTCTGGTCGGTCGCTACGGCGCCGGCAAGAGCTTTTTGCTCCAAACCATCCGAACGCATGCCATGGGCGAGGGATTCGTCGTCGCCGATGCAGACTTATCCCCCGAGCGCCGTCTGCAGGGCGGGCAGGGGCAGGGCCTTGCCACCTACCGCGAGCTCATACGCAATATATCGACCAAGACGCGCCCCGAGGGCGGTGCGCTCAACCTTATTCTGGATCGCTGGGTTGCCTCGTGTGCCGACGTCGACGAGTCGGTCGTCAATGCCCAACTGGCCCCGCTCGAGGAGATGGTCCACGGCTTCGACTTCACCCGCATGCTTCGCCGCTATCGCACGGCCGTATCCGAGGGCGACGAGGAAGCCATGAGCCGCGTGACCAAATGGATCCGCGGCGAATACCGTACCAAGAGCGAGGCTCGCGCCGAGCTGGGCTCCTCGACCATCATCAGCGATGACGACTGGTACGACTACGTTAAGCTCATCGCGCGTTTTTTGGTCTGCGGCGGCTACAAGGGTATGTTGGTGCTCATCGACGAGCTCGTGAATCTGTATAAGATTCCCAACGCTATCACGCGCCAGTACAACTACGAGAAAATCCTGACCATGTACAACGACACGCTTCAGGGCAAAGCGCAGTACCTGGGCATGATTATGGGCGGCACGCCAACCTCCATCGAAGACCGCCGCCGCGGCGTGTTCTCCTACGAAGCCCTGCGCAGCCGACTCGCTCAGGGCCGCTTTGCGCGCGAGGACCTTAAGGACATGCTCGCGCCCATCATCCGCCTACAGCCACTCACCTATGAGGAACTGCTGGTGCTGATCGAAAAACTCATGCAGATCCATGCCGGCTACTTTGGCTGGACGCCCTCGCTTACCGAAAACGACTTGGTGGACTTCCTCAAGATTGAGTTTGGCCGCGTGGGAGCCGATACGCACTTAACGCCGCGTGAAGTCATTCGTGACTTTATCGAGCTGCTCGACATCCTATGCCAAAACCCCGATGCTAACGTGGCCGAGTTGCTGCAAAGCGTCGGTGGCGACGCGCTGGCGCCGGCAGCCGTAACGGACAACACCGACACCGCAAGCGAAGACCGCAACTTCGCCGAGTTCACCATCTAACCTGCCAAAAAGGGACAGGTTTATTTTGGCAGGTTTTATCTGGGCAAACGTCGAGACAGTAATGTAGCGAGCCACTGCTCACCGCGTTAAGAGATTCGTATTTGAGAGGAGGCCCCGTGAACGCCTTTGACCGATATGCTCCGTTTATCCAAGACTTCATCTACTCCCACGATTGGGAGAGTCTGCGCTCTATCCAGGTTGCAGCGGCAGACGCCATCTTTAACACGCAAGATAATGTGCTCCTGACGGCATCCACGGCTTCCGGCAAAACCGAGGCAGCCTTCTTTCCCATCCTGACCGAGTTTTGGGAGAACCCGCCCGCGAGCGTAGGCGCCCTCTACATCGGCCCCCTCAAAGCGCTCATCAATGATCAGTTCGTCCGTCTCAACGACCTCTGCGAAGAGGCCGATATCCCTGTCTGGCACTGGCATGGCGATGTCTCGCAGTCGCACAAGGCTAAGCTCATAAAAAAACCGAGCGGCATCTTGCAGATTACGCCCGAGTCACTCGAGGCGCTCTTAATCCATAAGCACATGGCGATCCCGCGCATGTTCTGCGACCTGCGCTACGTGGTCATCGACGAGGTCCATTCGCTCATGCGCGGCGACCGCGGCGGTCAGACGCTCTGCCTTATCGAGCGCCTCTCGCGCATGGCAGGCGTGCAGCCCCGCCGCATCGGCCTTTCGGCCACCATCGGTGACCCCGAGCGTACGGGTGCCTTCCTCTCGCAGGGAACAGGACGCGATTGCATCATCCCCCGCTTTGAGGAGCCGCGCCGCGTGTGGCGTATCTCCATGGAGCACTTCTACAACTCGGGTCCCCAGGCACAGCAGCGAGGATTCGAGAGCATGGGTCCTCAAGAGGCCGAAGTGCTTGCGTGCGAGCGCATTGAGGCAGCGGCACCCGCGGCACTGCCCGCCGGCGCCCAAGACATGCGTCACAGCGGACAGCTCACACAAGAGGAGCGCCGTCAACGTCGTGAGCGGGCACGGGACAAGGCTACCTCCAGGGATCGCCGCACTTCGTCGGCCCCCGAGGGCGAAGTCGACATCCCCCGAGCACCCGAACAGGCATTACTCAACCCCACCGACACGGCGCCAGACAACGCCGACCCCGGCATGGGCTATATCTTTGAGCACACACGCGGCCGCAAGTGCCTGGTCTTTGCCAACTCGCGCGAGGAGGCAGAGGCCGTGTGCTCCATGCTGCGCAGCTACTGCGAGAGCCGGCACGAGCCCGACCGCTTTCTCATCCACCACGGCAATCTTTCAGCATCGCTGCGCGAGACGGCAGAAGAGCTCATGCGCGATGAGGAGCAGGCACAGACAACCGTCACCACCTCTACGCTGGAGCTCGGTATCGATATCGGCCGCCTGGAGCGCGCCTTCCAGATTGACGCGCCGTTTACCGTCAGCTCCTTTTTGCAGCGAATGGGCCGCACGGGGCGCCGCGATCTTCCGCCCGAGATGTGGTTTGTCATGCGCGAGGAAGAGCCCGAGCCGCGCACGATGATGCCTGAAACGATACCTTGGAAACTCCTCCAGAGCATCGCGCTCGTACAACTCTATCGCGAGGAAAAGTGGGTCGAGCCGCCTGAGCTCGATCGACTCCCCTACAGTCTGCTCTATCACCAGACCATGTCGACCCTCGCCAGCACCGGAGAGCTCACGCCGGCGGAACTTGCCCAGCGCGTGCTCACGCTCAGCTATTTCCATCGCGTCTCGGCCGATGACTATCGCGTGCTGCTGCGTCACCTCATCAAGATCGACCACATCCAGGTCACCGAGGGCGATGGGCTCATCGTGGGCCTCGCGGGCGAGCGCATCATCAACAACTTTAAGTTCTACGCCGTGTTCCAGGAAAACGAGGAGTTCACCGTTCGCAGCGAGTCGGCCGAGTTGGGCACGATCGTCAACCCCCCTCCGCCCGGTGAGCGCATCGCCATCGCCGGACACTGCTGGATTGTCGAGGAAGTGGACTGGAAGCGCCACACCGTCTTTGCCACGCAGGTCAAAGGCCGGGTGCCGGCCTACTTTGGCGACTGCCCCGGCGACATCAACACACATGTGCTCGAACGCATGCGCAAAGCGCTCAATGAACATGCCGCGTATCCGTACCTTATGGGTAACGCGCGGGCCCGCTTGGCGCAGGCTCGCCATACGGCCGAGATTTCGGGTGCGGGAACCAAGCCACTCATCAACCTGGGTGGCGACACCTGGGTACTCTTCCCCTGGCTGGGCAGTTACGCCTTTTTGGCACTCGAGCGCATGCTCAAGATTAAGTGTGCCGCGGAGCTGGGCCTTCGCGGACTCGACCCATCGCGCCCGTACTTTATGCAGTTTAAGATGAAGGCCGACGAGGAGACGTTCTTTGAGGTGCTCGCCGCCGAGGCCGAGAAGGACTTCAATCCCATCGAGCTCGTCTATCCCGGCGAGGTGCCTTACTTTGACCGCTACGACGAGTTTGTTCCCGAAGAGCTCGTGCGCAAGGGCTTTGCCGAAGGCGTGCTCGACATAGAGGGCATGAAGCAGCGCGTCCTCAGCTGGCGCGACCACGCCTAAGACCAGTCTTTTTGGGACGGAGAGACTTACTTGTCGTGAAGGGCGGTGCCGAGGAAGTCGGCGTCGAAGGGCACGGCTTCGGCAAAGACATAGTCGCCGTCGCTGGCGATGAGCAGGTAGTTCTCCTCGCCGCCGAACTCCGCATCGCCACAGGGGACCACCCAGACATGGGCGAATACCTCGAGTGCCGTGGCAGCGCAGTCGCGCAGGAACGTCACATCGCTCCCCTCGTTTGTGCTTACGATATTGGCAACGTAGACGCCACCGACATTTAGGCTGCCCCGCACCAAACGCAACGCCTCAACCGTCGCCAGCTCGCGTACGGGCTCGGCACCGCCAAAGCAATCGCTCACGACCACGTCGTAGTGACGATGACCAACACTCGTCACGCCCAGATAAGAGCGAGCCTCAGCGGTTATCACCCGCAGGCGATCGCCCGCCGTGCACTCCAGCTCGTCCAGATAGAACCAGCGGCGCGCCAGGCGCGTAATCTCTCCGTCATACTCGATGACGTCCATGCGCAAGCCCTCGTGCGACATCAGCGCGAACTTGGGATAGGCAAACCCGCCGCCACCCAGCACAAGCATGCGGTTGATATCGTGACCATAAGCATCACGCATCGCATCCTCGGACTCAAACACGTCGTCAAACGCACGATAGTACGCAAAGACGGGCTCCGCCCAACGCTCACCAACGTAACTTGCGCTTTGGTAGACGCTGCCTTGCACCAACACGCGAATCTCGTCGCCGCCCTCATCGTGCACGCGTTTCACACGCGCCAACCCATTGCGGGTTCGCGCAACCTGCAGACAGGCAGCACGAACAGCGACAGCGGCCGCACCAAGCGCCGCGGCTCCCAGAGCAACACCGGCAACGACGCCGGCAGAAACACTCGGCTTGTTCATCTAGAGCTCCTTTTGCAGATAGAGTCCATGGTCGCAAAAACCCAAATGGCGATAGTACTCGCGCGTACCGATTGCGCTAATCACGTTGATACGCGTATAACCCGCATCCCGGGCAATCTCGCACGCACGCTCTACGAGCAAACGCCCCAATCCATGGTGCTGGGCTGCCTGGCCTTGATCTCCCACGCGCGCCGCCATGCCATACACGTGCACCTCGCGAATCATCGCCTCGTCCGGTGTCGTCGGCAACTCATCCGCATGCGCGGCAACAAAAGCACGATCGGGCAGAGACAGACGCAAAAAGCCCGCGATCTTGCCCTGCGGCGTCACCCACTGCAAAAAGCGCTCGTGCGTCACCGGCGTCTCGTACGCCACTTCCTCATCAAGAGATAGCTCATCCAAGTCGGCACCCGCCGTGCTGATCTCGCGATAGCGAATCTCACGCACCGTCGCACCATCACCCCGAGCAGCCAGGCGGTTCTCAACGAGCTGGCGCAGGTTGGGCTTCTTGTTGCCCACCATGATGTCATCGGAGCTAAAATCGCGGATCATGCGGCTGATACGGCAGAACGGCGGCGTCACCACGATGTCGTCGGCTAACACATCGAGCAGTTCTTCCTCGGTATAGGGACGCCACTCGCCGCGCTCGTAACAGCCCACCAGACGCGAGCCCTCGATGAGCGCGCACGGGTAGACCTTGACCTCGTCGGGCATAAAGGCCCCTTCGGTCATAAAGCGCTCGTAGTCGCGCTTGTCCCCCTCGGGTGTGGCGCCCAATAAGTTGAGCATAAAATGCGCATGGATCTTAAAGCCAAAGAGGCGCGCAAGCGAAAACGCCTGCTCGATCTGAGCCACCGAAATGCGACGCTCGTTGATATCGAGCAGGTGCTGGTCGAGACTCTGGATACCCATCTGAATCTTGGTGCAGCCCAGACGACGAATGAGCGTGAGCGCCTGTGGCGTCACGGCATCGGGGCGGGTCTCGATAACGAGCCCCACCACGCGATGCTTCGCCGTCTCGTTGATGCGCTGCTGACGCTCAAGCTCCTCCATCGTTGCCGTCTGCCACTCGGCAGCCTCGCCCCATGGCGTACCGGGGCCGTACAGACGACGCACTGCGCGGTTATAGCCACCAACGACAGCATCCACACGCCCCTGCTCGTCGGCAACGCCGCTCGCAAGCTCGGCCTCGTCGGTCGCAATGCCGGCAGCCCGATAGCGCTCGCGGCGCTCTGTTACCACCGGCGGCAGGGCATCGGCGGGAGCGTCATCGAGCAGGCGCCCTGCCTCGGCACGGCTGATGCCCGGACGCGCCAACATGGGGTTTGCCGCCACACCGGCGACGGCATCGTCATTGAGCGCACGGAAAAGCTCCGACATAAACCACGTCTGATACCCTTGCGGATAGTCGCTCCAGGTACCGCCGAGCACAATGAGCTCTATCTTGTCGGTCGCATGTCCCATCTGCGAAAGCGCGGTCAGACGAGCGCTCACCTGCAGATACGGGTCGAAGCAGTTTTGCTCCGCACGGGCGCACGCCGGCTCGGCGTGCAGATAGCTTTTGGGCATGCGCAGATCGTTGGGGCAAAACAGGCAATCGCCCGAGCATGGCCAGGGCTTGGTAATGACGGTAATGGTCGCCACGCCCGAGGCCGTTCGGCGCGGCTTCATACGCAGGACCTGCAGCAGTTGACGCTCCAAATCGGAATCGACATTCCACGCAGCCCACCGAACCGGCTCCTCACGTTTAACCCGCTGGTAGAACGGCAGCAGACGGCGCTTGGCCAAATCGCGTTTGTCGGCACCCTCACGGCGCGCCTCGGCATGTATCAGTTTGACGAGCGCTTTGTCGTCCACGGTCTCGCCGCGACGCAGAGCCTCGAGTATGTTCAAGATAATCTGTTCCATGTCCCCATTGTAAAGGCAAAGGCGCCGAAGCCCGTCACGGCTCCGGCGCCTCCATCAAAGAGCATGCCTATATGTACCGATCTCCGAAAACCGCATGTCACTCCGGATCAAACGACATGTCGCCCGAACCGACCTCAAAACGATACGTAGCAGACTTATCGCCGTTATCGAATTCAAGATTCAAAATGGTCTCGCCGTCGTAGCCAAGCGGAAGGAAATCGCTCTCAAAGTCGCCGCTGCCCAAGGTGAGGCTCGCCTTAAAGCCCGTCGAGTTCGGAACCGTCATCTCCACATCGCCCGAGCCCACACTCACGTCCATCGACTTCGCGGGGGCCTGGTAGAGCTCGAACGTCACATCGCCCGAACCGACCTCGGCATTCAGGGTATCGGTCACGGTGCCCGTAAACTCAACGTCTCCAGAGTCCAAAGTCAGGTTAAGGTCATGACACGCAATACCCGCGACCGTCAGGTCACCCGATCCTACATTCGCTGTAATGCCCACCATGTTATCGGCAACTTCGCGCGGCAGTTCGACGGTAACCGTGCGGTCAATGGCGCGCTCGTCATCGCAATCGAACTGGCGAATCTTGAGCGTAGAGCCCTTGATTTCGGCCAGGTTCTGGGTTGCCGCATCGAAGGCAACGGTCCCCGTTGCCACGCGACCGCTTTCAATTACGCGCACTGGCCCGCTGGAGACGTGTTTGACCTCGACCGTGCCCGACGTCACGTCCAAGTCAAGCGATGTGAACGCGTCGGCATCAAAGGTTTCGCTCGAAAGCTGCTGAGGCTGAGCGGAATAGTTACCGCCATCCAAAAGATCGTCCTCGTCAACCGCATCGTCCATACCAGAGAAGCCGGATACAACATCGTCGAGATCCCACGGGCCATCAAAATAAATCAAAGTCCGCGAAATGCCAAAGACAAGCCCGATGATGAGCACAAACGCTCCGATGCCAACGCCCAAGCGTACCTTGGATTCATGCGAAAGCTTCATCATTCATTACTCTCTTTGGCAATCGGCTCAGCGGTAGTCGCGGTAGCCACGTCAGCATCAGATTCCGCAGAAGTATCCTTCCCCTGGGCCTTGACCGCCACCGACGCCGAACCAACCTGAATATCCCCGCGCGCCCAATCGCCATCGAGCGCACGCGCCACCCAGTGATAGATGGGAATCGTAAAGAAGATCAGTGCGGCAAAGGGGCCGGCACCAAACAGGAACATCAGCAAAAAGAACAGCAGCCAGCACACGGCCCAATACGGGAACGACTGGAACGGGCCCTTCACCGGAGTCGAGCCAACTGCGCTGCCACTCGTCGCCTGCGCCGTAGCGGCATTGGCGGCCTGCGCACTCCAGCTTGCCGCTTGCGCCGCCTTGGCGGCGGCGTCACTCGCCTGTGTTGCCGCCTCGGTTGCACGTGCCGCCGCCTCATGGGTACGGGCGCGATCTGCCGCCTCGGCCTCGCGCTGACGGGCACGGTCCTCGTTCTCAAACTCGATATCGTCCTCAATCTCATCGCTCGGATTGAGCAGCTCGTCCAAGCTCACACCATAGAGCTTGGCGAGCGAGATCAGGTTCTCGGTATCGGGCGAGCTCTCCGCGCGCTCCCATTTACTGACTGCTTGGCGCGACAGTCCCAGCTTTCGTGCCAGCCCTTCTTGGCTAAAGCCTTTGCTTCGGCGAAGGTCGGCGAGCCGCTGCGCAGTTTCTACATTCATGGTTCCTCCTATGTGATGCCAGCCGTGCCGCCGGACCGTTTTTGTTCTTAAGGCGCCTTGCACAGTTAAAAATCTATCCGCCACCGCCAAAAGCATGCCACCTATTCTAGTGAGATTTTTGACAACCGTCGGTTGCGGGTGCATATGAGCTGCGGAAATGTGTCCAAACAAAGCAATGACCCTCAGCTCGGTTGTCCCCGTTGCGGCGTTAACGGTAGTATGGTCGTACTGTTTATTCCACACCGCCAACGGAGGGAGTTCCGCGCCGTGAACCGCGATTTCGCCTCGTCGCTCATCCAGCTCAACAACACGTTCTATCGCGAGCACTCCGCCTCCTTTTCCGATACGCGCCAGGCCCCGTGGCCCGGCTGGGTGCGCACCATGGATATCGCGCTCGAACAGCTCGACGTCGCCACGATCGAGCATCCCGTCCGCGTCTTCGATCTTGCCTGTGGCAATATGCGATTCGAGAACTTTGCCGCCGGCGGCGCACTTGCCGCCAAGGGCGTCGATGGCGCAAACCCCTCGGCAGACGCCAGCTGCCCGTTTGAGTTCTATGGTGTTGACTCGTGTCAGGATTTGGCTATCGATGCGCACGGTCACGCCCTGCGCATTCCCAACCTGCACTTCCAGGAACTCGACGTGCTCGATGCCCTCATGAAGCTCAACCCCGCCGAGACACCCGACGTGCTTTTCGACGCCCCGCTCGCCGACATCTCGGTCTGCTTTGGTTTTATGCACCACGTGCCGTCGTGCGAGTACCGCGTACGCGTGCTCGACGCCCTGGTGCGCCAGACGCGCCCGGGCGGCATCATCGCCATCAGCTTTTGGGAGTTTATGAACGACGAGCGCATGGCGCGCAAAGCCGTTCGCGCCGAGGCCCGCGCCGAGCTCACCCCGCCGTTTGAGGGTTACGATTCCGCACAGTTCGAAGCCGGCGACCACCTCATTGGCTGGCAAAACGACCGCCACGCCTACCGCTATTGCCATCACTTTGACGACCAGCAGATCACCGACCTGGTGCGCGGCGTCCGTACGTTCTACAAGAGCGGCGAGGTTCCCGTACGCGAGCTCGAGCGTTTCCACGCCGACGGTCGCAGCGGCGAGCTCAACCGCTATGTGATTCTCAAGCGTCTGTAGGCACCGACGACTCGCCGCCGAGCCGCACCACGCCTTTCGGGCAAACTATGCCCACTTTTTTCAACCCATTGACGGAACGTGCAGCTATACGTTCCATACTTATGACCAAGGAGCCCCATGGGAGCCGTCCATGTTCGCACGCCTAAAAACTTTGTGCTCGAGGAGCGCTTGGAGCGCTACGCCGATGCGATTGAGACGAACCCCGAGGCCTATGCCGGAGATTGGCGCGAGGCTTGCGCGCCAGTTGACAGCAAGCCCTTCGAACACCTTCACCTGGATCTTGGCTGTGGCAAGGGAACGTACCTTGTAGAGCGTGCGGCCCACGAGCCAAACACCCTCTTTATCGGCATGGACCAGGAACCCATCTGCATCGCCTATGCCGCACAGAAAATCTGCGAGCAGGAGCTTTCCAATGCACTCGTCCTGCCCCGAGGCGCCGTATCGCTGCCGCAGCTGTTTGCCGCAGGCGAGCTCGATGCCATCACCATTAACTTTCCCACGCCGCAGCCCAAGGCCAAGTACGCCAAAAAACGACTCGTCCATGTCGACCATCTAATGCTCTATCGCCCGCTCTTTGCAGCCAGCGCTACCGTCACGCTGCGCACCGACAGCAAGCCATTGCGCGATTACGCCCTGAGACAGTTTGCCGCGGCCGGCTACGATACGCTTTGGGTAAGTGACGACGTCCGCCGCGACCATCCCGAGCATCCCGAGACCGAATATGAACGCCGCACGCGCGAAATGGGCGCCGCCGTCTATGGCATATGCGCCACACCCGGAGCACAGCCAACCGACGAACAACTCACAGTAGGCCGCATGCAGGAGCAAAGCCTTGCGTGCTACCTGCCCGATAACCTCGATGAACTCACCTACGTGCCTCTCGGCATGGAAGAGGCCGTCGAGATCTTTAGAAACCGTGCCCGGAAAGGCAAGAAGCGCCTGCCTCAGGAACGCTAGCACCGCACGCCCATTTCCTGCATTTTCTCGCGCGCTGCCGCCCCGCGCCGCCGCTACGCCATAATAGTTGGCGGACAATCGCGAGAGAAAGCAAACACATGGCACAGACCACGACAGATACCGCCGCCAGCACCGTCTCCGGCGCCGGCGCCGCCAGCTCATTCTCGGGCGGCACGGGAACCGAAGCCAAGTTTGGCTCGCTCGGCGCGCTCTCCCCCACCTGGTGGGAGCCCGAGGATGGCAGTGAGCCCGAGCCATGGCTCACGCCCGACCAGGCCTTCGAGCGTTTCTTTGAATGGACGAGCGATCGCGGTATTGAACTGTGGGATCACCAAGAAGAGGCCCTCATGGACCTGGCTGCCGGCGATCACGTCATCTTAGGCACACCGACCGGATCGGGTAAATCGCTCGTCGCGCTGGGCATGCTCTTTATGGGCATGGCGCAGGGTAAGCGTTGTTATTACACGGCCCCCATCAAGGCCCTGGTCAGCGAAAAGTTCTTCGACCTTGTGCAGGTGCTCGGCCGCGATAACGTCGGCATGATCACCGGCGACACGCATATCAACACCAAGGCACCCGTCATCTGCTGCACGGCCGAAATCCTTGCTAACGATGCGCTGCGCGAGGGTGAGGACGCCGATGTGGGCTGCGTGGCCATGGATGAGTTCCACTACTTTGCCGACCCCGATCGCGGTTGGGCCTGGCAGGTGCCGTTGCTCACCCTGCCCCACACGCAGTTTATGCTCATGAGCGCCACGCTCGGCGATGTCACTGCCATCGCCGCCTCACTCGAGGAGCACACCGGCGCTGCTTGCGACTTGGTTGTCGACGCCCCGCGTCCTGTTCCGCTGAGCTACGACTATGTGACGACCTCCCTCGAGGGCACCGTCGAGCTCGCCATGCGCCGTGGCGAGGCCCCGCTCTATATCGTGCACTTTAGCCAGGATGCCGCCCTTGCGACGGCGCAGTCGCTCGCCAATTTTGGCATCGCCAGCAAGGAGCAGCGCGAAGCCATCAAAGAAGCGGCAAAGGGAACGAGCTTCTCGACGGCCTTCGGCAAGATCCTCAAGCGCTTGCTCGGCTGCGGCGTCGGCGTGCACCATGCTGGCATGTTGCCGCGCTATCGCCTGCTGGTCGAGCGCTTGGCACAGCAGGGCCTGCTGCCCGTCATCTGCGGTACTGATACGCTCGGCGTCGGCATCAACGTACCCATCCACACCGTGGTCCTCACCGCGCTCACCAAGTTCGATGGCTACAAGATGCGTCGTCTGCGCGCCCGTGAGTTCCATCAGATTGCCGGTCGTGCCGGCCGCTCGGGCTTCGATACCGAGGGCATGGTGATTGCCGAGGCACCCGAGCACGAGATCGAGAATGCCAAGCTTATGACCAAAGCAGGCGACGACCCCAAAAAACTCCGTAAGATTAAAAAGAAAAAGGCCCCCGAGGGCTTTGTCACCTGGAACAAGCAGACCTTTGAGCGCCTGATCGAGACGCAGCCCGAGACGCTCAAGCCGCGCCTGCGCATCACACACTCCATGGTGATTAGCGTGGTCGAGCAGGGCGGCGATGCTCGCGCCCGCGTGCACGACCTCATCGAGACAAGCCTGCAAACGCCAGAGGAAAAGGCAAAACTCGAGGTTCGCGCCGACGAAATCTTCGCCACGCTCATCGATTCCGGCGTCGTCGTGCGCGCCGAGGTGCCGCCCGCACCCGATGCCCCGGCTGACGCCGCACCAGACATCGACTATGCGCTGACGGTCGATCTGCCCGAGGACTTCGCGCTCGATCAGCCGCTCTCGCCGTTCTTGCTTGCCGCGTTGGAGCTGCTCGATCCCGAGAGCGAGACCTATACCATGGACTTAATCTCAATGGTCGAGGCAACGCTCGAGGATCCCAAGCAGGTGCTGCGCGCACAGGAGCGCGCAGCACGCGATCGCGCTATGGCCGAGATGAAGGCCGACGGCATCGAATATGAGGAGCGTCTGGAGCGCATTCAAGACGTCACGTACGAAAAGCCGCTCGAGAATTTGCTCGACGCCGCTTTTGACAAGTACTGCCAGGAAGTACCCTGGGCAAACGACTATCAGCTCTCTCCCAAGAGCGTTCTGCGCGATATGCTGGAAAGCGCGAGCGATTTTAAGGGCTACATTCAAAAGCTCGGCATCGCCCGCTCCGAGGGTATTTTGCTGCGCTACCTGGCAGAGGCCTACCGTTCGCTCGACCGCACCGTACCCATCGAGAAGCGCGACGAGCGCCTGCGCGACATTATCTCGTGGCTGGGCTTTGTGGTGCGCTCGGTCGACTCGAGCCTGGTGGACGAGTGGGAGAACGCTGGCAACCCGGCAGCCCTCGACACCACGCCGCCGCAGGGCATCGACGAGGTCGTGGCGGACCGCCGCGGCTGCACGCTGTTGGTGCGCAACGCGCTCTTCCGCCGCGTGACCCTTGCCGCCCGCGAGCACGTTCGCGACCTGGGCGAGCTCGACGACGACTGGGGCATGAGCGAGATCCGCTGGCAAAAAGCACTCGACGCTTACCACGAGCAGCACGAGGAAATCCTCACCGACGGAGATGCCCGCAGCGCCGCGATGTTTTCCATCGATGAGTCCGACGAGAAGACCGCGCACGTATGGCACGTGCACCAGATCTTTGCCGACGAGGATGGCGACCACGACTTTGGCATCATGGGCGATGTCGATCTGGACGCCACGCAAGACGGCGGCGAGGTCATCTTCAAAAACTACCGCGTCGGCTTTATCGAGGACCTGCTCGAGGACTAGCCGAACATACTGGAGCGAAACAAGCGGGGCCGTTGGCAATATCGCCAGCGGCCCCGCTTTTGCGCTATCTGCTATGCCTTACTCGGCATCCTCGACCTCATATGAATCCGCCTCGGCGGGCTCATCGTTTGTCTCCGTCGCAGCCCCGCGTGCCTCGTCAAACGCCGCCTTCATGGTCTTGTTGCCCCATGTGAGCTTGCGAATGGTAAGATCGTCGGCTTTCTTGTTGGCAAGGCGCAGATTGTTCTCGGAGGACAGCAACGCCTCCTTGGTTTTCTGCAGATGGCCAATCGTCTTGTCGATCTCATCGATTGCCGTTTGGAACTTGCGACTCGCGATCTCGCAGTTGCGGCCGAAATCGTTCTTGAACTTTTCCATCTTGGCTTCGAAGTTCGTGACGTCGATATTCTGCTGCTTGTACTCCGCCAGCTCCTGCTTATAGCGCAGCGAACCCATGGCGGCGTTGCGAAGAAGTGTAATCATGGGAATGAAAAACTGTGGGCGAATCACGTACATCTTCTCGTAGCGATAGCTCACGTCGACTATCCCTGCGTTATAGAGCTCGCTCTCGGGCTCGAGTAGCGTGCAGAGCACCGCGTACTCACAGCCTTTCTGGCGACGATCGTGATCGAGCTTCTTAAAGAAGTCCTCGTTTTTGTGCTTGGTCGCAGTCTCGTCGTTCTCGTTTTTCATCTCGAACATAATCGAAATGACCTCGTTGCCGCTCGCGTCGCACTCGCGGAAGATAAAGTCGCCCTTGGTACCCTCGGACGCATCGTTGTCTTTCTCGAAGTACGCGTTAGGAAACGCCGTCATGCGCAGACGGTTAAACTCGGTCTCGCAGTGCTGCTCGAGCGACTCGCCCACCATCTTGGTGGACAGGCGGACCTTCATGTCCTTAAGGCGCTCAATCTCTTCATCCTTGTAGCGAATCAGGTCATCGCTCGCGCGCTTGGCCTGCGCAAGCTCGAGCTCGTGTGCCGCCTTGGCCTGTTCCTCGCGAGAATCGCGCACCGCCAGCTCGCTCGTCAGCTTGGCACGTGCCTCATCGCGCTCTCGCTCCACCGCGGCGACCGCCTCCGACAGGTTCATTTTTGCCATCAGTTCCTGCTCGCGCAACTGGGCACGCAGACCCTCGGCCTCTTGCTCAGATTGCGCCTTTGCGGCGGAAAACTTCTCCTGTACCGTCGCGCGGTAGTCAGCAAGCGCGCGCTCAGCTTCACCGCGAGCAGCATCGAGCTCGCGCTGCGACTCTGCCGCGGCAGCGGCAAGCGCCATCTCCTGGGCCTTGTCCGCCGCGGCAAGCCTGGCCTGCAGCTCGGCAATCTGAGCATCACGTGCAGCCAAATCGTTTTGAGCAGCATTGCGCGCCACCGACTCGACGAGCTTGGCTTCGTCATCTTTGCGCTCCAGCTGCGCACGCAAATTGTCGATTTCTCGCTGAAGCTCGGCGTTTTCCTTTTGAGCATCGGCACGGGCCTCAACCGCCGCGCGCTGACTTGCGCTCTCGCGCTCTGTGGCAGCGCCCTCGAGCTTGGCGCGCAGCTCGGCAAGCTCAGCGTCGCGCTTGGCAACCTCTTGTGCCAGCTTCTGCTCCGCGGCGTTCTTCTGCTCGACAAGTTGAGCGTTGCGCTGAGAATCTGCCTTTTGCAAGGCAGCCGTCGAACGCGAGCGCTCAAGCTCCAGCGCCTGCTCGCCCTCGCGCTGGACTGCCTTCACACGCTCATCCAGGTCGCGCGAAAACTCGGCATTGCGCACTTGCTTGACGATGTCCGCATAGCCAGACGCATCGACCTTAAAAACTTCGCCACAATGCGGGCACTTGATCTCGTTCATAGCAGCTCCTCGATGGACGCAAATTTCAACCGCTTACACTCTACCGCGCCGCGCGGACAAAAAAGGCGCCGCCGCCATAATGGCAACGGCGCCAGAGCCACCACAAAGGTGCCTGTTCCCTTGTAGTGGTTTGGGTCTTTACAGGTCGCGGTAGTCGATCAGGCGAAGATCGGGTTGAGACTCGAGCCAAGCGCGCAGCTCAGGATCGGTCAACGCATCGACTTCCTTGGCACGATCGACCGTAAGCGAGCTGTTCTCAAGGACAAAACGATCGAGATAGCCCGGGTGACACACAAAGACGACCGTCTCGCCGTCGGACATCTCGCGAACTGTCTGCATGATTGCCTCTTTGGGCTCGTAGCCCGGTTCCATCGAGCGCATCACCATGCGCAGGTCGGTATCTCCGCAACGCACCACCGCCGTCGGGTCGAAGCTTGCCTTTTGCTCCTTAAGGCCCAGCTCCTGAGCAACCGTCGAGATCGCTCGGTTAAGATTTTTGCTCATGACGGCATGGGCCTCAAAGTAATCGGGCTCGCGGCCCACAATCTCGACAAGGCGGTCGTGCTGCGCACGAATCTCGATGCAGGCCTCGTCGAAGTCTATCAGCTCCTCGCCGCGCTTAAAATGCTCGCGGAAGGTACGGCTGCTATGGAACTCGCCGTTCTCGTTGAGCATGCTCGGGATGAGCGCCGGGTCGGCACACGGCTTGCCCAGGCACACGTTGGTATGCTGGCCCACTGCAATATCGGCATCCGCCACGAGCGACCACCCACGCTCGGCCTCGGGCATATTTGGCATAAGGCCCGCTGAGCGCACCAAGCCCTCGTTGACGCTACGGGCGATCCCCAAGTCAACGGCGTACGAATAACCAAGATCATCGGCACGAATAAGCAATTGCTTCACAACGACTCCAATCTATGGAAACGGGCACTTGGAGTGTAGCCAAGTGCCCCAGGTAATTATCCTACCTAAACAGATGTCTTAAGCCTTAGCGGCATCAACATCTTCCTCGAGCTGATCCTTGCTAAAGCCAAAGAGGTAGGCGATGGCAGCGGCGGCAACAAATGCAGCGCCCGATGCAACGCAACCCCAGACGAGATTAGCCGTTCCGCCGGCAACAAAGCCGGTGACGCCCAGAATATTGGTCGCGCCCAGAACATACGTTGTCACATTGGTGAGGGCTGCGATCAAACCGCCGATAGCACCGCCGGCAACCATGGCGCCCAGGCAGCGAGTGTACTTAAAGCCACAGCCATACAATGCGGGCTCCGTCACGCCGCCCACGATACCGGAGAGCGAGAAGCCGAGCATGGCGCCCTTCTCGTCGGTCTCCTTAAGGCGCAGGAAGGCACCGAAGGCCATGCCCCACGTAGCGAACTGAGAGATACCGGCCGCGACCATAACGCAGGAGTCGGAGCCCAGGGTGAGCAGCTGCACAATACCAAGGGCAAGCAGGACCTGGTGCATACCGGTCATAACCAGGAACTCCCAAAGTGCGGCAATGACGACGAGGGAGAGGATGGTGACGATGCCGCCGGCGTTACCGAGACCGAACATAAAGTTGCCGACCATGCTGCCCAGGATGGAGCCGATCGGAGCCAGCACGCACAACGAAACGGGGATCATAACGGCCATGGTGCCCACGGGTACAAACACCGTAGAGAGCATGTCGGGAACGACCTTCTTCATGAACTTCTCGACGACCATAAGCACCGGCATGGACAGAACCATGGGGAGCACGGTGGAGGAATAGTTGTTCAGCTGGGCCGGCAGCACGCCGTAGACCATGGTGGTCGTTACGCCCGAATCCGCCGCAGCGTTGACCAACGTCATGAACTCAGGAGCAATGAGCACACCGCCGAGCATCATGCCGAGTGGCTGGCTGCAGCCAAGCTGCTTCGCAGCAGCCCAACCCAAATAAACGGGAAGGAAATAATAGCCAGCGTTATAAATCCAGCTGTAGAAGAAGTTGTAGATGTCGGAGTCGGCAGACCAAATACCGAGCATGCCGTCACCGCAAACCACAGCGATGGTACGGAACATGGCAGCACCCATGATGATGGGGATCGTCATGACCATGGTCTTGGAGAGATAGTTGAGGATCTTGTTGCCCGCAGTCTTGAGCGTCAGCGGCTCCTTGGTGCCGCCATCGAGGTTCTCGTCAATGGAGCCTTCGCCCTTAACTCCCAGCGCAATGGCGGCGTCGTAGACCTTCGGTACGTTCTGACCGATGATGACCTGATACTGGCCGCCAGACCACTGGGCACCCAGAACACCCTTGATCTTCTTAACTTCATCGTCATTGGGGATGGACTGATCCTTAAGGTTCAGACGCAGACGGGTCATGCAGTGCGTCGCGTTCGTCACATTGGAGGCGCCGCCGACGGCAGCAAGCACGTCCTCGGCAATCTTCTTGTTATCGACAGCCATGTCGAATCCATTCTCTTCCAACTAAAGGTCTGTGGGCCTTCACAGCATCAAGACGCACGATTCCGCTCGCGCCTGCGCAGCACGCGATATCCGTTGGCAAGAGATTTCATTGCATGTGATTCCCGGGTGGATCGACATGAAAAAAGCCCCGCGCACAACCGACAGAGACCCAATAATGGCCTCGGCAGAATCGGTAGTGCCTCTCGGAGCTGCGCCGTGAGTAACACCCAACACACGGCGAGTATATGCGGCAGATGCGTTCGCTGCGGCTCAGATTACCGATGAACGGTAGCAAACGGCCCGCAAACGGTCGCCATAACGGAAAGGGGGCGCCAGAGACCCCCTATCTATCCAGGCTGGTGGGGGCCACGCGATTCACGTGCATGATCAGATAGACGAGCTCTTCTTGGGCCAATGGCTCGCCAAAGGCCTCTTGAATCAGATCGTCGATACGATGAGCACAGCGCGATGCCGCCGGATACTGCTCCACGAGCACGTCGTAGAGACCTGAGTTCTCGGTATCAATCGGCTCTTTCTTTGCCACGCGGTCGAGCAGATAGCGCACATGGGTGGCAAAGCGAGTAAAGGCAAACGACGAGCGGTCGACCGTCACACCCAACTCTTCTTGAATAATTGCAACCGTCATGTCGAGCAGATGCTCCTCGTGCTGTTCGGCAAGCACGCGCCGCTCACTCGGCTTAATCGCCGCATTGATAATCGACATGGCAATGCCCGCGGCCTCACTCTGGGGCATGCGAATGGCAAAAGTTTTCTTAATGCCGCGAACGGCTAGCTCGCCCAATCGATACTCAATAGGATGCAGCTGCTCCAGATCGCGCTTGAGCGGCAACGACACCACCATATGTTCGCGGGCGCGCTTAATGGCAAACTGGATATGATCTGCCAGCGTAATGGGCAGATTGGGACTCAATTCGTACGAAAGTTGCCCAGTTGCGATATCGGCCAGCTGGGCGGAAAACTCCAGCACCTCGGGATCAACTTCGTCGATAAACGCCAGGTACTTGGAATCGATACCGTAAAAGGTGCGGGTGACGACATCCAAATCGACATCGTGCGGCATATCGCCAAAGCCGATACCGCGACCCAACGCGATGAGCTGGCGCCCCGCGCCGTCTTCGCAGATGGCAGCGTTGTGGTTAATGCGCTGGACAGCCCTCATGGAATCATCGCTCCTACTAAAACACGCCGTGCAGACCATCCACACGGCGCGTTCATTCTACCTGCACTTGCAGCTACAGTCCAAAGAAGCTCAAGATCTGGTCTCGGCTTACGGGCTTGTAGTCGTTGGCATCGAGACCGACATCGTAGCGAAAGATAGGGCGCTCGCGATCGCGGTTGCGCGCGTTGGTGCGGTCTCCCCTGCTGTGGATATGCCCGTGCAGCATGATGGCGCCACGCGCCTTGCCATTCCAACTGAGCATGGGGTAGTGGCTCATAACCAGACGATGGCCCTTGGCATAGCCGGGAGCAATCTCCAGGTAATCGCGCACGTCTTCCCAAATCTGCGGTGCGCCGGAATCTTCCCAGTCGCCGTCATGGTTGCCACGGATGAGTGTCACGTTCTGGCATTCGATGCGCTCGCGCAGGCGCACCGCCTCCGCCATGGGCAAGCGATACGTAAAGTCTCCCAGGATATAGAGGCGGTCGTCCGCCGCCACGCACTCATTGATGGCATCGACGACCTTACGGTTCATCTCCTCGACTGAATCAAACGGTCGATCCATGTCGTGCAAGATATTCGTATCGCCCAGGTGCAGGTCGGCGGTAAACCACATCATCGTCTATGCCCTCATTTCGCAACGTGTTCAACTCGTGCTAAGTATACAGACGTAGCGATGCGGCGGTTATCCAAAGAGCCCGCCGAACAGTCCGCGGCGGCGCTTGTCTTGCTTTTTCGAAGCGTCACCCTGAGTTTTCTTGTCCTGCCGCATCTTACGGTCCTGTTCCAGCTCATCGTCATCGAGTAGCACATCCCACTCAAACGGATCATCTGCCAGATCAAACAGGTCATCGTCATCAAACATGGCAGCCTCCATTGCCGACTAGCGAGCATCCACCACGTAGAGCCCAACGCGCACCTGATGCCACGGGCTGCGCTCGGGGGCAACCTGTTGCACACGGGCCTCAAATACGTCCTCGTGGCCGTAATACATCATCAAGGACAGTGGGCCGACCTCGTTTCCCGGAACGTAGCCAAGTTTGGTCTTGCCATAGTAGATCGCAACTGCCTCGGGGTCATGGGGATTATCGCGCTCGGCACACAGCGTCAGTTTATCGCCCGCTTTAAGATCGCCTAGGACCAAAGCGCCATCGGCATACTGAAATCCTGCAATGTGAAATGACAGAAGAACACGTGAAGGCTCGTACATAGCAACTCCCCTAACGGCCAGATAAACCGGCGCTTAACCTTATTGAGAAGTCTACGAACTCGTGCGGACACAAATTCATCCCGCCTGCGCCTTTCGACCGTTTGTCGCTACGCCATCTGATTCTAATGCACAAACATGCGCACGAATTTGTGCTTCCAGCTTGCGTAGGGCGCATACCGAAACGGCACGTCCAGCCAGGTTGCCTTGTTCACGATGCTCTTCTTGTGGCTAAACGTATCGAAGCTCTCGCGGCCATGGTACTGCCCCATACCGCTCGCACCCATGCCGCCAAAGCCCATATGGCTCGTAGCCAAGTGCATGATCGTGTCGTTGACGCAGCCTCCGCCAAAGGGCACGTAGCGCATAAAGCGCCGCTGAGCCGCACGGTCCTGGCTAAAGATATACAGAGCCAGCGGCGTCGGGCGATCCGTAATAAACGTCTCGGCCTCGTCAAGGCTCTCAAACGTCAGCACTGGCAAGATGGGGCCGAAGATTTCCTCCTGCATCACGGCGTCATCGGGGGACACGCCGTCCAAAATCGTCGGCTCGATCTTGAGCGAAGCCTCGCGCGCGGTACCTCCAAGCACGACCTTATCGGGATCGATCAGCCCGCACACGCGCGCAAAATGCTTGGCGTTGACGATATGCCCGTAGTCCTCGTTATCGAGCGGATGCTCGCCAAACATACGGCGGACCTCCTCCTTGATGAGGCCCAGCAGCTCGTCGTGCACGCGCGCATCGACCAGCAGGTAGTCGGGCGCCACGCAGGTCTGCCCCACGTTGAGCCATTTACCAAAGGCGATACGCCGCGCCGCGACCTTCAAGTTTGCCGTCGCATCCACGATGCAGGGGCTCTTGCCGCCCAACTCAAGCGTCACGGGCGTGAGGTTTTTGCTCGCGCGCTCCATGACGAGCTTGCCGACCGGAACACTACCGGTAAAGAAGATTTTGTCCCAACATTCATCGAGCAGCGCCTTATTCTCGGCACGCCCGCCTTCGACGACCGTCACCAGGCGCGAATCAAATGCTTCTTCGCAAATCTGCCTGAGCACCGCGCTCGATGCCGGAGCATAGGCGCTCGGCTTGATGACCACAGTATTGCCCGCGGCAAGGGCACCGGCGAGTGGCTCGAGCGTCAGCAAAAACGGGTAGTTCCACGGAGCCATGATGAGCGTGACGCCATAGGGCACGGCTTGCGTCTTGCACACACTAATGGCATTGGCGAGGTCGCAGGGGCGCAGGCGTGGGCGGCTCCATCGGGCCACATGCGCAATCTGATGGCGAATCTCGGAAAGCGACGTGCCGATCTCGCACATATATGCCTCGTCATGCGACTTTCCCAAATCGGTCTTGAGCGCATGGGCGATATCGCCCTCGTGCGCACGAACCGCATCGCGCAGGCGCACCAGTGCGCGGCGGCGAGCATCGACATCAAACGTAGCGTGCGTCTTAAAGTAGGCGCGCTGCTCGCCGACGATGCACGCAATTTCCTCGGTGTTCATGGCACCCTCCTAGTTCTCGTCCTCAAACATACCACCCGCGACGACCTCGTACATATGCTCGAGCTCCGAGCGGGCCATCAAAAGCGGAACGGGGTACAGCGGATTGGCCTCGGCATCGGCATGTGCCGCCATTTCGGGAATGTCGGAGCGGCGAATGCCCGCCACATATTTGGGAATGTCCAAGGCGGCGTTCATTCGATCGACCCAATCGATAAAGGCCTCGGCCGCCAGGCTGTCCTGCGCGGTCACCGGCGCGATGCCGGCCATGCGGGCGAGATCGGCGAGCTTAGGAGCAGCAGCTTCGCCATAGGCGCGAAGCATATGCGGCAGGATGATAGCGTTAGCCAAGCCGTGCGGAATCCCGTAACGCCCGCCCAGGCTGTGTGCGATGGCATGAACGTATCCAACATAGGAGCGCGTAAAGGCAACACCCGCCTTATACGCCGCCGAAAGCATATTCCGACGCGCACGCATGTCGTCGCCATGTTCATAGGCCTCGAGCAAATTGTCGTGGATGAGCTGCACCGCCTGTCGCGCCATCTTGCGCGTATAGGGCGTAGTACTTCGCCCGATAAACGCCTCGACGGCATGCGTCAGGGCGTCCATGCCCGTCTGCCCCGTAATGGAGGCGGGCAGACCGCGCGTAAACTCGGGGTCGTGCACCGCAAAGCGCGGGGTAAGCACAAAGTCGTTAATGGGGTACTTGTAGTGCGTCTCGTCATCGGTAATTACCGCCGCAAGCGTGACCTCGCTTCCCGTGCCTGCCGTGGTGGGAACGGCGATGAGCAGCGGCAGACGACGATGAATCCGCAGCAGCCCGCGCATCTTGTTGATGGGCTTGTTTGGCTGCGCGATACGTGCTCCCACGCCCTTGGCACAGTCCATGGCCGAGCCACCGCCAAAGCCGATAATGGCCTGGCAGGCGCGCTCTCGATACAGGGACGCCGCTTCTTCCACGTTTGAGACCGTGGGGTTCGCACGCGTTTCGGCATAGACCGTAACGCCAATCCCCTGAGCCGTAAGCGCACGCTCGAGTGATGCCGTGAGCCCCAAACGTGCAATACCAGGGTCTGTCACGATAAGGACCTTCTGGATCGAGCGCTTTTGAAGCACCGCGGGCACATCCTCAGCATGCTCCAGAATGCGTGGCTCGGTATAGGGCAGCACCGGCAATGCGATGCGAAAAACCGTTTGATACGTTCGGCACCAGGCGCGGCGGGCTAGATGCATAAAGGAAACTCCCTCATTTGTTGATTGGTCAACATTTGCTCGACCGATTGTACTCAGCGGCGGTCAAAGACGGCCTGCCAATCGTTAATCAATCAACATCTTCATATCTCAAAATTGTTTTATTAAAAATCATTCCTAATAGGCTTCACATTTGGTTGCATTTATGGATAATAGAACTCGTCAAGACGCACGTCCGGAGAGGGCCCTTACGGGACCGGACGAGCGCACAATCGCCATCGATCGAAAGGATCGAATCATGAAGTTTGTTTGCCCCGTTTGCGGTTATGTGGAAGAGTTCGACGGCGACCAGCTGCCCGAGGACTTCAAGTGCCCCCAGTGCGGCGTTCCCGGTTCTCGATTCCTGAAGCAGGAGGAGGGTCAGCTCGAGTGGGCTGCCGAGCACGTCGTGGGTGTCGCCAAGATGGAGGGCGTCTCCGAGGACATCGTTGCCGACCTGCGCGCCAACTTTGAGGGCGAGTGCTCCGAGGTCGGTATGTACCTGGCCATGGCTCGCGTCGCTCATCGCGAGGGCTACCCCGAGATCGGCCTGTACTGGGAGAAGGCTGCTCACGAGGAGGCCGAGCACGCCGCAAAGTTCGCTGAGCTCCTGGGCGAGGTCGTGACCGACTCCACCAAGAAGAACCTCGAGATGCGCGTTGAGGCCGAGAACGGCGCCACCGCCGGCAAGACCGATCTTGCCAAGCGCGCCAAGGCCGCTGGCCTCGATGCCATCCACGACACCGTGCACGAGATGGCTCGCGACGAGGCCCGCCACGGCAAGGCTTTCGCCGGCCTGCTCAAGCGCTACTTTGGCTAAGCCAACCGCCTGAGAGACAATCTTTAGCTCGATAAGGCCCGGACCGCATGGTTCGGGCCTTTTTCGTGGGCTTATTGCAGCCGTTCTTGAAGAACGATGAGCGACTGAGGGCTCAGGTCGTCGTATTGAATGAGGACGCGAGATGGAGCGTTCTTAGTCGATGCCCGATCACCCGTCCACAGGCAATCGGCGATATTGACATAGGAAATACGAGCGTCAGCGAGAGCCTTCGCGAAACTCTCCCCCGCCTTGTCCTCGGCCAGGGCAACGGCACAGTAAAGGCCCGCGTCTGCATGCTCAATCGAGACCTTCCCTGCCGGAAACGCTTTCCGTACAAGCGCCGCTAGGCCATCACGCGCCTCGCGAGCACGAACGCGCACGCGGTTCACATGTCGCTCGTAATCACCCGATTCCAGCAAACGCGCCAAGGCGACCTGATCGACAGAACTTACCGACGAGGCGTAAAAACCAAGGTCGCGCCTAAACCGCTCCATCAGCTCGTCGGGCAGCACCATGTACGCTAGGCGCAACGCCGATGACAGGCTCTTCGAAAACGTATTGGTGTAGATAACCGACTGGGCGGCATCGATCGACGCGAGCGCGGGAATCGGCTTGCCGGCAAGGCGAAACTCACAATCAAAGTCATCTTCGATGAGATACCGACCTGGTCGCTCGGCGGCCCAGCTCAGAAGCGCATAGCGCCGCGCAATGCTCGTCACAAGGCCAGTCGGATACTGATGGGACGGCATCAGGTGAAGGACATCGGTCCCGCTTTTCTGCAGAGTGCTCAAGTCCACGCCCTCATCATCCAACGGGATATGTCGAACTTTGCAGCCCATAGCCTGATAGATGCGCGTCAGGCGCAAATAGCCCGGGTCCTCAACGGCATACACCTTGTCAGCGCCAAGCAACTGAACCAACATGGTATCGAGCAGCTGGGCGCCTGCACCGATAACAATGTTGTTGGGATCGACATTCATGCCCCTCGTCCCACGCAGATGGTGAGCAATTGCGCGTCGCAGCCGAGCGGTGCCCTGCGCCGGTGCGGGCGAAAAGATTTCGCGCTCATCTTCGGATGCCAGCGTCGCCCGTAGTGCGCTTTGCCAAAGCCGCGCCGCCTCCAAAGCGGAAGGAGAAAGTGCATCGAATCGCTCGACCTGTCCGTTGACATCATGCGCGCTGGGACCCGCAGAGGCGGCATCTCGGTCGATGCCCTCCGCAGCCGAAGCCAAAACCGGTGCATCCGGAAGCTCGCAAGCGTAGTAGCCACGACGCGGCATTGAGCAAATATAGCCCTCGGCAAGTAACTGGCTATATGCATTCTCGATGGTAATGACACTGATTCCCAGATGACTGGCAAAGGCACGCTTAGACGGAAGATGCTCCCCCGCCGCAATACGTCCAGCAACAATATCATCTCGAATTTGCTGGTAAACATACTCATAGAGCGATGCTTCGCCGCGTTTTTCCAAATTGTAGTCAAGCATGAGATTGCCACCTGACCTTATCGTGCTGTTCAATCTGATATTAAGCTGACCTTATTATTATCTCGAAAACTGAGTATTTTGCCATACCCAGCCCCCCGATAGGATGTTCCGTCAAGCAATGCACATGCCAACCAAGGAGCAGCCATGGCAGAACAGACCAGCAAGGCCGATCGCGTCAAACTCAATCGCGAGCTCGCGCAGATGCTCAAGGGCGGCGTCATCATGGACGTCACCACGCCCGAGCAGGCACGCATCGCCGAGGAGGCGGGCGCCTGCGCCGTCATGGCACTCGAGCGCATCCCGGCCGACATCCGTGCCGCAGGCGGCGTCTCGCGCATGAGCGACCCCAAGATGATCAAGGGCATCCAGGAGGCCGTCTCCATCCCCGTCATGGCCAAGTGCCGCATCGGTCACATCGTCGAGGCGCAGGTCCTTCAGGCCATCGAGATCGACTACATCGATGAGTCCGAGGTTCTCTCCCCCGCCGACGACGTCTATCATATCGACAAGACCCAGTTTGACGTGCCGTTTGTCTGCGGCGCCCGTGATCTGGGCGAGGCGCTGCGCCGTGTTGCCGAAGGCGCCACGATGATTCGCACCAAGGGTGAGCCGGGTACGGGTGACGTCGTTCAGGCCGTGCGTCACATGCGCAAAATCCAAAAGCAGATCCGCGACGTAGTTGCCCTGCGCGACGACGAGCTCTTTGAGGCAGCCAAGCAACTGCAGGTTCCGGTCGAGCTGGTGCGCGAGGTCCATGCCACGGGTAAGCTTCCCGTCGTGAACTTTGCCGCTGGCGGCGTAGCGACCCCCGCCGACGCCGCGCTGATGATGCAGCTGGGTGCCGAGGGCGTCTTTGTCGGCTCGGGCATCTTTAAGAGCGGCGACCCCGCCAAGCGCGCCGCCGCCATCGTCAAGGCCGTGGCAAACTTCACCGATGCCAAGCTCATCGCCGAGCTTTCGGAGGACCTGGGCGAGGCCATGGTGGGCATCAACGCCGACGAAATCGAGATCATCATGGAGGAACGCGGGCGCTAGTCCAGCAGAAAGGATCGCACATGAGCGATTATGCAGACCAGACGGTCGCCGTGCTGGCGGTCCAAGGTGCTTTTGCCGAGCACGAGGCAAGACTATCCGAGCTGGGCGCACGTTGTATTGAGCTGAGGCAGGCGGCTGATTTGAAGCAGGACTTTGACCGTCTGGTACTTCCCGGCGGCGAGTCTACCGTTCAAGGGAAGCTGCTTGATGAGTTGGACATGCTCGAGGAGCTTCGCACCCACATTGTTGAAGGCATGCCCGTCCTTGGCACCTGCGCCGGCTTGATTCTATTGGCGCGCGATCTTGCCGCACACGACGATAAGGGAACGCCGCGCCTAGCAACCATGAACGTACTCGTTGAGCGCAACGCTTATGGCAGACAGCTCGGCAGTTTTCGCACCAAGGGCCAGGTGTCCGGCATCGACGGTGAAGTGCCATTAACATTTATCCGTGCACCCCGCATCGTCGAAGTGCACGGCAATGCCAAGGCCTTAGCGAAAGTCGACGGCCGTATCGTCGCCGCCCGTCAGGGCAACCAGCTCGGCGTAACCTTCCACCCCGAGCTCGACGACGACACGCGCCTCCACGAGCTCTTCCTCCAAATGTAGGCAGAAAACAAACGAGCGTGGATTTTCGGACGCATAGCAAATGATCCCTTGGGGATGCCGATGTTTTGGTACCGACAGACACTATGACCCAATCCAGGGGCACGGAAACGACAGGAGCCCCCGCTCGTGACCGCGGGTCGGGGCTGCGACAATGTTGTTGAAGTGCCAGAGGCGCAGCCGCGCCGCAACGAGGTTGGGAGGCTCCCGTGCCTAG
>DXMY01000030.1 GCA_019413925.1 Collinsella sp. | reverse complement strand
AATCTGTGCCGAGCGGTCTTTCTCGGTCTGCTCGACGGCGAGTCGGTGCTGCATTTCCTTCCACTGCTTGCCGTGCATGCTAAAGCGTGGCGCGAGAGTGCAGTAGCAGAATATGACGAGCTCGATGCCGGCGAGCACCAGGGCGGCCATCATGCCCGTGTCTTGGAAGCCTTCATGATGGAAGACGATGTCGTCGATCATTTCGAAGGGAATGATCAATAAAGGCAGTACGAACGCCATGGCGAGCGCCGCTCCGGCAATCTTGGGGCAGATGCAGTATCGCTGGATGCGTTTGCGTTCTTGTTCGGAAAGTGTTGCCATAGCTGATCCTTGGTGTCGTAACGGTCGTTGCGGCGCATGGGGCGCGGGGCGCATCAGTTTGAGCTAGCGCTGGATAAGAACATAGAGCAAGATGCTCATCGCGATGAGCAAGAAGCCTGTGATGTTAAACATCAGCGTGGCAAAGTTGCCCACGATGGGGCGTTCGACATAGCTTTTGTCTGGGTTGCTGGGGTTGTAGTGCACGGTCATTTGGCTACCGAGGGGCCAAAGCTGCTCCGCGAGGGTGCTTAGGCGGGCGACGGGCCCCGTCTGCACGCGCAGCCAGCCCTTGGCGTCTTCGTAGGCGGTGGCTTGCGTGCGGATGGGGAGTCCCGACAAGCTTTTGGTCTTTATGCCGCGGAATTGTTTTTTCGCGCGGTATTGCGCGCCGTCGACGGTGTATTCCAAAACGGGATACATCCTGCCTTCGCCCATAAAGCGATGGTCGATGACCGTTCCCATGGTCACGGCGGTACAGGCCTTGGCTTTCCTGCGAGCGGCGGCTTTCATGAGCGCGCTCACTCCGATAAGCAGGATGCCGATGCCCCCAACCAAGATGAGCGCGAGCAGGGATATCTGCGACGTGGTCATGGCGTTCTCCTTTGGCGCGATACCGTCATATGTGACTCAGTATAGAGGACCCCCGCCCTCGATGGGCGCTCGATCATACAGCAAAAGTGCGATGGCAGGGGCGTATTATGTGACAAAGGGACAGTCCCTTTGTCACAGTCCGCATTGCGGGCCACGAGGCGCACGGCCTCGTCCAGTTCCCGGTCACAGGAGGTTCCGAGGATGTCCGAAGGTTCGACCCCGAGGGCGAGGGATAGCGCGGCGATCGTGGCCGGCCACGGCTCCCGCTCGCCGTTGACGTACCTGTTCACCGAGGCCGGGGTGAGGCCCGCCGCCTCGGCAAGCTCCTTTTGGCTCATGCCCCGTTCTTTTAGC
>DXMY01000003.1 GCA_019413925.1 Collinsella sp. | reverse complement strand
CGCGGCTGCGCCTCTGGCACTTCAACAACATTGTCGCAGCCCCGACCCGCGGTCACGAGCGGGGGCTCCTGTCGTTTCCGTGCCCCTGGATTGGGTCATAGTGTCTGTCCGTCCTCTACTTGCGGCGTTGTCTTGCTCCGGATGCGGTGGTCATTGGGGACGTTCTTAAATGACTGCTCGAGATGAGCGTCCAAAAATCCGCGCTCGTTCGATTGGCGCATGTCTACGCAGCGTAGGTTGTCGAGCCTGGCCTTCAAATGGATACTGACTGTCGAACCGGTTCACTCCATTTCTTCAACTTGATTGGACAGCCCATGAACCAGACACGGCAAACCAATGCTTCCCATACTTTTTTGGCAGCGCATGCCATCAAGCGGCTGCGCGAAGAGCGCGGCCTCACCCAGCGCGCCCTGGCGGAAAGCCTTGGCGTGACCGATAAAGCCGTCAGCAAGTGGGAATCCGGCCGCGGCCTTCCTGACATTTCCCTCGTTGAGCCTTTGGCCCAGAGACTCGGCATAAGCGTGGCTGAGCTTTTGGCTGGTGACATTCGGGCTAACGCCAACCGTGCAGGCAATATGCTCAAAGGCGTCTTTTACGTTTGCCCTATCTGCGGAAACGTTGTGCACGCGCTCGGAGAAGGCAGCTTTAGCTGCTGTGGCTCCACGATGTTTCCCCAGGAGGCCGAAGAGCCGGACGCGGACCATGCCTTTTCCATCGAGCGCATCGAGGACGATTGGTACGTCACGCTCGATCATCCCATGACCAAGGATCACTACATTAGCTTTGTGGCATATGCGACTATGGACGGCATCTGCTTTAAGAAGCTCTATCCAGAGCAGTCGGTGCAGCCGCGCTTCCATATTACCGGGCGCGGCAGAATATTTCTTTACTGCAACCAACACGGACTCTTTACGTCGCTGACGCCTCGCAAATAACGGCTGTCTATCCGCCCTCCTCATGCGTTCCCAGGGGACCCAAAATGAGCGTGGATAATCTCCCGGTTTTGGCTCGGTGACGGCCTCAAAGTGGGAGATTGTCCACGCTCGTTAGTTAAGCGTCCAAAAATCCACGCTCGTCGCTACTTGAGCCCGGGCAGGCGGGTGTAGGGAAACGATTGCTCCAGGAACTCGGAGCAGCGGGCGTAGTCTTTGGCAAAGTAGCTGCTGTAGAGCGAATCGAGCACGTATTGCACGGCGATGTGGCACGCGAACTGTGTGATGCGGTGCGTCATGCTCTCGTGGTCGCTCACCGTGAGGTAGGCGGCAAAGCCGGGGTGAATACGCGCGCAATGAGGCGTGCCGATGACGATGGCCGGGACATGCCGACTGCTGATGATCGGCAAGATGTCCTTGAGGTTGGGGGCAAGGCCGCTGTAGGAGATAGCGATTGCCACATGGTCGGGGCCCGAGGCAAGCGCCGTGCGCACCTGGGCTTCGGCATTGTCGTGGCACGTCGCACTTTTACCGTCGGAGAGTAGGCGATCGCGGAACATTCCTGCTGGATAGAGGTTGTGCGAGCCCGTGAAAATATCGACCTGTCGGGCGTTCGCGATGAGCTTGGCGGCGTAGTCGAGCTGTGCGGGGTCGAGCAGCTCCTGCGTCTCGGCCAGCGTAGTCTGGTAGAGTCCTTCCATACGCTCCATGACCTGCGCGGGGGTGGACGTAGCATCGAAGGGAAAGTCGATGTCCACGTCGCGACGGTTTCCCGCCTCAGTTGTCAAGCGAATAAGCTCGACCTTGAGATCCTTGAAGCCCTCGAGGCCGAGCTTTTTGCAAAAACGGTGCACGCTCGCAACGGAAATGTTGGTGCGCGCGGCAAATTCCTTAATAGAAAGCCCGCGGATGTCCTCGCCGATGGCAAGGGCCGCAATGCCGAGTTGTTGCTCGGTGGGGGTGAGGCCCTGCGCCTCGGTAATCTTGCGTTTGATATCCATGCGAACTCCCACACTTGCCAAACCTGGCAAAAAGGAACGGGTTTATTTTGGCACGTTTCGGTCGGTATCAGGAAGTGTCAGGGACGGGGCGGCGGCGGTCCGTGGGCGCGAAAAGAAGTGTCGGGTTTGGCGCGCCCGCTTCTGCCCGTTCCGTGCGCAGACGATACTCGGCTTATCGAGGGTTAATCGACAATATGAGAACCACTGGGGAAAAGGTTTTGGGAAGGGCTTGAAAGGGCTTGCGATTCGAGCCCTCGCCTTAGTATTTTGGCCATTTGGCACTATAATCACCATAGGCATGCGCATAACGTTGCGCTGAATCAAGAGGAGAAAACGTATGGGTCTGTTTGACATGTTCAAGAAGAAGGCTGAGCCCGCGGCTGCCGCTGCTCCGGCCTCCATCTCTGCTTCTGCCGGCGCCGACGTGCTGTGCTCGCCCGTCAAGGGCAAGGTCATCAAGATGGCCGACGTGCCCGATCCCGTCTTTGGTGGCGAGGTTCTGGGCAAGGGCTGCGCCGTGTGGCCCGAGGACGATCTGGTCTACGCTCCCTGCGACGGCAAGGTGACCGTCACCATGGGCCACGCCGTGGGTCTGCAGTCCGATAGCGGCATCGAGGTTCTGGTGCACGTTGGCGTCGATACCGTCAACATGAACGGCGACGGCTTCGAGGGCTTCGTCAAGGCCGACGACGTCGTCAAGGCTGGTCAGCCCATGCTCAAGATCGACCGCGCCAAGATCGCCGCTGCCGGCTACAAGGACTGCGTCGTCGTGGCTGTGTCCAACACCGCCGAGTTCGCCGACGTCGAGCTCGCCGTCGAGGCTGACTCTGCTGTCGCCGCCGGCGATGTCATCGTCAAGGTCGTCCGCAAGTAGTCTGCGGCAACATAAGGATGTGCAAGGGTGGCCGGGTTATCCGGCCGCCCTTTTTTATTGCAATGCGGCGGAACGTTTTATTGCGCGTTGGGCGGACCGGTAAACCGTTCGGGCGTTAAATCGAGCCGACTGCGCCTTTGCTTTGCCGGGGGTGTTCGTTATCGGCTAGTATGGCCTTATTGTTACGACGCGCACCGCGTCGGGAAGCGCGGTGCCGCTTGTTGGGAGGAATGTCATGAAGAAGAAGCTGCTGCTTGCGCCCCTGATGGCTGTTCTGGTCGCGTGCGTGGTTGTGCTTTCCGGCTGCGGAGGTCCTTCGGTTGAGGAGCTCATCACCGAGGATCTTACGACGCAGTTTGACGAGGTCAAGAACGGTGACGACGACTTCCTCGCCGGCCTGGAAGAGGCCTCGGGCGACGAGTTTGAGCAGCTGGGCATCGATCCCAAGGAGTACGCCAAGAGCTATCTCGAGGGCTTTGACTACAAGATCGGCGACGTGACGGTCGACGAGGACAAGGGCACCGCAACTGCCGAGGTCACCATTACCTGCAAGTCCATGAACCAGATCGTTGAGGATTTTGCCACCCAGTATCAGGAGAAGGTCGCCGCGCTCGATTCGATGCCTTCCGATGACGAGCTGTACAAGATGGCCGGTCAGGTTATGGTCGATGTGACCAAGGCTGCTAAGACCAAGGACACCAAGGTCACCTTCAAGTATTCCTGCAATGACGACGGCGAGTGGTCTGCCGACGATTCCGCAACCAACGAGATGATGAATGCCATGATGAGCTAGGGGAGTTACGTGGTAGTTCGTTGCGGCGTTTTACCAAACGCCGCAACTGCTCGACGCTGCGCGCCGCCCAGGACGACAATTTGTCATTCAAAAGGCGAGGCATGACCAGAAGGTCTATGCCTCGCCTTTTTCATGTCAACTTGTTCGCCCTGGACGTCGCTCGCTCATATGACCCAATCCACTGTCAAGGGCCACAATGGCCCCGCCGACCGCTTGCAATCGGTCGGCGGGGCCTGCCGTTAAACCCGTCCCGGTCCGCCCCCGGCATGTCATCGACGCCTTCGGCTCAGTCTCATATCCGCGGATACCGCTCCGGCGGCCCGCAATCCTCTCCTTCGGCGGGGTTCCCCTAGTCTGTCTTCGCGCATGCGGCGGCCGCCGCGCGCACAGCGAGAACGGGGGTGTCCCCGAAGGCTGCCCGGCTCGCCGGGACGGGGGCTTATGTCTATTCCGCGCCCTCCCGGCACATCGTGCCGAGGGCCCACAGCCACCTCACGAGCTCGGCCGCGGTGGCCGCGTTCGCCTTCGCCTGCGGCATCCCGCGGGCGATCATCTCCTCGCGGCGGCGCAGGAGCCTCTCGGACCCCTTCCTCCCGTGCATCCTTATCTCGAGGGGCACGCCGGAGCCCTTGGGCATCAGCTTCGGCTGGTGGCCGGCCTGGGCATAGCACCAGGACCCCTCGACGGCCAGCTTCCTGACGAGCGCGTTGCCGGCCCCGCTGATTCCGCCGAGGCGCACGGAGTCCGCGCTCGACCTCTGCTTCGGGGCGAGGCCGAAGTAGGCCGTCACCTGCCTGCCGGAGCGGAACCTCGAGAAGTCGCCGACCTCGGACGCGAAGGCGGCGGCGAGCGCGAACCCGCACCCCTTGATCGACTGGAGCGCCTCGACCTCGGCCGAGAGGGGGCCCGCCGCGACGGCGGCCCTGTATTCGGCGAGGAGGGCCTCCCTCGTCTCGTCGGCCGCCTCGACCTCGTTCCTCAGCGCCGCAAGCGCCCGGATGCCTCCGTCGTCGGCGGGGGGTATGCCGTCGAGCCACCTGAGGAAGCCGTACGTCCAGTACTTCCGGGGGTTGCCGGCCGGCGTCGTGCCGCCGTAGACATAGCCGCGGCGGGCTAGGAACGCCAGGAGCCGCTGCTTCGCCGCCGCGAGCCTCGCGGTCGCCGCGTCGTGGGCGGCGGCGAGGTCCCTGAGCCCCTCGATCTCGGGGGACGGCACCCATACCGGGGTGACGTCGTGCGACAGTATCGCCTTGGCCATCCTGGCCGCGTCGTTGCGGTCGTTCTTGGACGAGAGGTCGGCAGCCGACCTCGGGACCTTGGAGACGGCCGCGACGACGCAGTCGACGCCGAGCCCGGAGAGCTCCCTTTGCGGGGCGAAGCCGAGGTAGCCGCTCTCGTAGGCGGCGAGCGACGGGCCGGGGAAGCCCGACATCCACTCCGCGACCTCGCCCCAGGGGTTGCCGCGGAACCTCCTCGTCACGGCCTCGCCCGTCTCCGCGTCGAGCGCGCAGACGGTGGTGGACCTGAGGTGTACGTCCATTCCGAAGGCGGTAGAATATCTAGGCACGGGAGCCTCCCAACCTCGTTGCGGCGCGGCTGCGCCTCTGGCACTTCAACAACATTGTCGCAGCCCCGACCCGCGGTCACGAGCGGGGGCTCCTGTCGTTTCCGTGCCCCTGGATTGGGTCATAGTGTCTGTC
>DXMY01000029.1 GCA_019413925.1 Collinsella sp. | reverse complement strand
TGATTATTGCGGCTGAGATGCTACGCCGTTCCAGACTGCGCTGCTGCGGCGTTCCGCGTTGCGCTGCCACGCGCTAGCTGCCCGGCTTGCCGCGTTTAAGGGCGTCTTCAGACGGAGGCGTCCTTTCTTTTCCTGCACAATCCCAATGTGGTGCAAAAGGCACCTGCTGGCCATCGAGAGAACAGGAGAAGAAAATGGTCAAGTACAGAGAGATCCTCAGGCTTCACGCCATGGGGGTCAGCATCCGCAACATCGCTTTCTCGTGCCGATGTTCCACCGCCACCGTCAGGGCCGTCACCGGCCGAGCGAAGGCGGCTGGGATCGAATGGCCCCTGCCTGAGGAGATGGGGGATCGCGCCATCAGGGAGGTGATCTATCCTCCCAAATCCAAGGCCGATCCCGACAAGGCGCCGATCGACCACGATCATGTTGACGCCGAGATGTCCCGTCCGGGCGTGACGATGATGCTTCTGTGGTCCGAGTACTGCGAGTCTGCGGTCAGCCAAGGCAGATCCCCCTACATGTACTCGGCGTTCTGCGAGAGGCACCGCAAGTGGGCGATGTCTCGCAAGACCGCCATGCGCATCGCCCACAAGCCCGCCGAGCAGATGCAGGTGGACTACGTCGGCGACACCATGGAGGTCGTCGATATGGACACGGGGGAGGTGCTCAAGGTCTACGTGTTCGCGGCATGCCTGCCCTTCTCGGGCAAGCTCTACGCGAAGGGCTCCTACGACATGAGGGAGGAGTCCTGGGTGGACGCCCATGTGTCGGCGTTCTCCTTCTTCGGCGGCACCACGCCGATCCTCGTCCCGGACAACCTCAAGCAGGGAGTGGTGAAGCACACCGTCGACGAGCTCGTGATCAACGAGCAGTACAGGCGCATGGCCGAGTACTACGGATGCGCCGTCGTGCCGGGCCGTCCGCGGCGCCCCCGGGACAAGGCAGCCGTGGAGATGGGGGTCCGGGTCATAGAGCAGCAGGCGATCGCCCCTCTCCGCAACCGCGTCTTCACATCCCTCGATGCGCTCAACGCGGCGCTCCTGGACAACGTCGCCCGGATCAACGCGCGGCCCTTCCAGAAGCGCGAGGGCAGCAGGGACGAGATATTCCTCCGCCAAGAGAAAGCACTGCTCGTCCCGCTGCCGGGCAAACCCTACGAGATGATCGCGCGCAAGGCCGCCACCGTCAATTTTAACTACCATGTCGCCTTCGACGGAGGATGGTACTCCGTCCCGTTCTCCTATGTGCGCCGCGAGGTGGAGGTCTGCGCCACCAAGAGCGCGGTGTGGGTCGTCTGCGACGGAGAGCGCATCGCCATGCACAAGAGGCTGCACGGGCCGAAGGGGTCCTATTCCACGAACCCCGACCACATGCCCGACGCCCACCGCGACTTCTCCGAGTGGAACGGGGATCGCTTCCGCAGATGGGCAAAGGAAATCGGCCCCGCTTGCGCCGACGCCATTGAGGCGATCCTCTCGTCGAGGGCGGTCGAGCAGCAGTCCTACAGATCCTGCAGGGCGGTGATGGCGCTGGCCGACAAGCACGGACGGCAAGAGCTCGAGCGGGCCTGTGCCAAGGCGCTCTCCTATTCTCCCAGGCCGAGCTACAAGACCATCAAGTCGATCATCGCCAAAAGCGCCGAGCTGTCCGGGGAGGACCCGGATGCCGGCGCGTATCTGCGCGGTAGCGACTATTACGCAACCCTCGATAGCAAAGGAGACATACGATGAGCGCAAGCCAGACTACCATGGACAAGCTGTACGGAATGAGGTTGTCGGTGATGGCGCAGGCATATCGGGACCAAGAGGAGATGCTGAGCGTTGCCGACATGACCTTCGACGAGCGCTTCGCGATGATCGTGGACGCGGAATGGGACTCGCGACGCATCAACAAGCGGACCCGCCTGCTGCGCCAGGCGGCCTTCTCCGACCCGGAGGCCAACGTCATCGACATCCGCTACGACGCCGACCGCAAGCTCGACAAGGTGAAGATCGCCGAGCTGGCGAACTGCGAGTGGGTCAAGGCGCACAGGAACGTGGTCATCACGGGCGCCTCGGGCGCGGGCAAGTCGTGGCTCGCCTGCGCTCTGGGCGTCGCGGCCTGCAACGCTTTCTACTCGGTGCGCTACACGCGCATGCCCGAGATGCTCGACGAGCTCACCGTATCCAAGGACGAGGAATGGCTCAAATCGAAGAAGCGCTACACGAAGTGCGACGTACTGATAGTAGACGATTGGCTGCTGGAGAAGATCGGGGGCGACCAGGCCCGAGAGCTGCTCGAGATAGTCGAGTCAAGGCTCAGGACCGGCTCCTTGATCATCTGCTCCCAGTTCTCGCCAGCCGGATGGCACGCAAAGTTGGGAGAGGGCGCAATTGCGGATGCCGTGATTGACAGGATCGTGTACAGGTCGGATGTGATCCACATCGAGGGCGACGAGTCGATGCGCAAGCGCATCGGCTAGAAAGGCCAGTGAAGACGGGGGCGCCAGATGCCCCGGTGCCCCCGTTAGCACGAGGCAGCCCTGCGCGGTACGGTGTGGCAGCTAAGCGTGGAACGCCGTGGCAATCGGCCCGCAATAATCA
>DXMY01000028.1 GCA_019413925.1 Collinsella sp. | reverse complement strand
TTGGCCGGCGGCGTCTGGACGCATCCTCGGCAGCTTACCCTAGCGCCTGTGGTGGCGCTCCTCCTTGCGTTCTTCTGCCGCCTGCTTTTCCTGCTGAAAGGCGGGGTCGTCGGGGGTGACGAGCTCGTCCTCGTGCGTGCGCTTGTTGTAATGGTGGCGCAGCACGGGCTCAAACAGATGTAGATGCTTGGCAAAGGCCGCCGAGCCAATGGCGAGCACGGTAAAGATGAGCACACGCATGGGCACTTCGACCTGGTTAATCGCGGCGGCGCCGGCCGAAAGCATGATGCACCAGGCATAGATGAGTAGTACGGCCTGCTTTTGGTTGTAACCCTCTTGAATGAGGCGGTGGTGGATGTGGCCCTTGTCGGCCTGCCCAATGCTAATGTAGGCGCGCTTGCGGCGCACGATGGCGCTAAACGTATCGATGATGGGCACGCCGGCCACGATGAGCGGGATGATGAGCGAGGTGAGCGCGGCGGTGCGGCTCACGTTGAGCAGCGAGATGGAGCCCAGCGCAAAGCCCAGAAGCAGCGATCCCGAGTCGCCCAAGAAGATGCTTGCGGGGTTGAAGTTGTAGTGCAAAAAGGCAAGACAGGAGCCAAAGAGCGCAATGGAGAGCGCGGCGGCGTCGATGCGGCCCGAGAGAACGGCCATCGAAAACATGGTGAACGACGCGATGCCGCAGATGCCCGTGGCCAAGCCGTCGAGGCCGTCGATGAGGTTAATGATGTTGGTGAATGCCACCAGATAGATCACGGTGATGGGGTAGGCGAGCCATCCGAGCATGATTTCGCCGGGGGCAAACGGGTTGACGATGACGCCGATCCGCAAGCCGCCGATACAGGCGATGAGCGCGGCGAGTACCTGACCAGCCAGTTTTTGTTTGGGCTTGAGCTGATAGACGTCGTCGATAGCGCCGGTCGCAAAGATGACGGTAAAGGAGAGCGCCAGCATGGGATAGCTAATGTGAAGGCGCGGGTGCGGCACCAGGACAGGTGGCCAGCCTAGGTGCCAGGTGCCTAGGATTTGCACAATGCAGGCAACGACCAGGCCAAAAAACACCGCCGTTCCGCCCAAACGCGGGATGGGCTTGGTGTTGATGCGGCGCTTAGAAGGATAGTCGACGGCATCGAGTTTAATTGCCAAGCGCTTGACCAGGGGCACCGCGAGGAAGGTCGTGATAAAGGCCGCCGCTGCCACGCATAGGTACGGTATGTAGCTCGGGGATGAAGCCATGAATCTAAAAACCGCCAAGCGTCGAAGGAAAAGGTCAGAAGAACGCCATGCGCAAAGGGCATAGCCGAACCATAATACTCGACCAAGGGGGGTGCATGTAATTGCACGCAGCGATAATCACGCGCTTACCAGATATTGGGATGTTGTCGATGGCTTGTCGGGATGCCGGCGGGAATCCATATGGACTGTAATGGTGATTTTCGGCAAAAGAAAACCACCCCCCACGTTACGAAAATGAACCCACCTAAAACAGGTGGGTGCCCTCATCGACCGTTCCAGCGTCCTTAACAACGAAGGATACCTGTACTAGGTACGACTGTGTGGGCTCCCTAAATAAACGCGACGGTTCACCCAGTTGCTCCGCGGGGGGCGGAATACCTACATCATAAAGCGGCACTTTATCGATTCCAGTCTTGACATTACAAAAATCGTGTCGGACGATTACGGCGCCTTGGGCTCGAGCCGTCTGTGCGGTTGGTCCCTTTACGTTTGAGCTGCTGAATCGTTGTTTTGGAGCATGTTTTTATGCCGACGCCGTTGACCGAACTTTTTTCGCCCGCCTGCCATTTGTGTCCGCGCCGTTGCGGTGCGGTGCGCGACGAGGGTGCGCACGGCGTATGCGGTGCCGATGACACGCTCAAGGTGGCCCGCGCGGCGCTCCATATGTGGGAGGAGCCGCCTATCTCGGGCGAGGCCGGTTCGGGCACGATCTTCTTTAGCGGCTGCTCGCTCAAATGTATCTATTGCCAGAACCACGAGATCTCGACGGGCAATTTCGGGCTTGAGATTTCGCCCGAGCGCCTGGTCGAGATTATGCTGGAGCTGCAGGACCAAGGTGCCAATAACATCAATCTGGTGACGGCGACGCATTATGCTCACCTGCTGCCGGCCGCGATTGCCGCAGCTCGGGAGCGCGGACTGGTCATTCCAATCGTCTACAACACGAGCGGTTATGAGCGTGCGAGTGCCGTGGCGGCGCTCGGCGATTTGGTCGACGTGTGGCTTACCGACTTTAAGTATGCCAATGCGGCGCTTGCGCAGTCACTCTCTCATATTAAGGACTACCCGCGCGTGGCTGTGTCGGGTCTGGCCCAGATGGCGCGCGAAATTGAGCGCCGCGGGGGAGAGCTGGTAGACGGGGACGGGCTCATGAAGCGCGGCATAATCGTGCGTCATCTGGTGCTGCCGGGGCATGCGGACGATTCGTGCCGCGTGTTGGACCTGGTGTGGCAGACGGTGGGCGACGTGCCGATCTCGGTCATGAACCAGTACACGCCCAATGCCCTCATGCGCGAACAAGGCGGCGACCTGGCGCGCGCCGTGACGCGCGAGGAGTACGAGCAGGTGCTCGACCATGCCGACGACCTGGGCTTTACGACGATGTTTTGGCAAGAAGGCGGAGCGGTAGACGAGAGCTTCACCCCGGCGTTCGACACCACCGGCGTCCTCACCAGCGCAAAGTAGTGCGCTCGCCGATGATTTTTCTGGGACGGGGATTAAAAAATCATCGAGAGGATCGCCTGCTCGAAAAGTTGTCAAAATAGCCGCGTCCCAAAAAGACTGGTTATTGGGCGTTGACAGTTGGCGAGCCGTAGGTAAAATATCAACTTGTCTTGGGGACGTAGCTCAGTTGGGAGAGCGCTGCCGTCGCATGGCAGAGGCCGAGGGTTCGACTCCCTTCGTCTCCACCCTTGGATTTGATAAGCCGCTGACATTGTGTCGGCGGCTTTTTTTAAAAGAAAGGGCTGTACCATGGCCAAGCTTGAGTCCCAACCACTGTCTGCCGAGGAACGCGCCGAGTTGGAAGAGCTCCGCGCCGAGAAAGCTCGTCGCGAGGCCCAGGAAGAGGCACGCCGCGAGCGTGAGGAGCTGGCCGCCCTGCGTGCCGAGCGTGCGAAGGCCGAGGAGGCCGCCGCGAACGTCGCCCCCGCGCCCAAGCCCGCCGCCGCGAAGCCCGCGCCCACCGCACCTAAACCTCAGCCTAAAAAGGTCGCTCGTTCCAAGTCCGTCGAGCCCAAGCCGAGCCGTGACGAGATGACCTTTGCCCAGCGCATGGTTACCTCCAAGGAGCCTACGGGCGAGAACGAGATCCCTGGCATGGCGCCGGCTCAAAAAATCATCATTGTTCTTGCCCTCATCGCGTTTGTCATCTTTATGGGCTACACGATCCTGACCAGCATGGGCCTGCTCTAGCCCATTCGCGCTGGGTGCCATGCCCGAACACTCTGCCCTTTTCCAACCCTCAGCCTCTGCACAACGCATCCGAAAGGTCGCCCCATGGCTTTGACCGACATCTCGCATCCCACCGACATTGCAATGCTCACCGATCTGTACGAGCTCACTATGGCCCAGGGCCTGTGGGAGAGCGGCAAGGCCAATGAGCAGGGTTGTTTTACCGCGTTTTACCGCGACCATCCTTTTGGCAGCGCCTATGCCGTCATGTGCGGCACCGCCGAACTGCCCGAGCTGGTCGAGAATCTGCGCTTTACGCCCGAGGACATCGACTACCTCGCATCGCTTGAGGCCCCGGCCGGCGGCGCGATGTTCAAGCCTGGATTCCTCGACTACCTGCGCGATTTTCGTGCGCATGTAAACATCGACGCCGTGCCCGAGGGCGAGCTCGTCTTTCCGCGCGAGCCCATGGTTCGCGTCACCGGCCCCGCGCTGGAGTGCCAGCTGCTTGAGACGGCGCTGCTCAACATCGTTGGGTTCCAGACGCTTGTCGCCACCAAGACGGCGCGCGTGGTGCTGGCGGCGGACGGCCGTCCCGTTGCCGAGTTTGGCCTGCGCCGCGCTCAGGGTCCCGATGGCGGCTTGGCCGTCGCGCGCGCGAGCTACGTTGCCGGCTGCTCCTCTACGTCCAATGTGCTCGCCGGCCGCCGCTACGGTATTCCCGTCTTTGGCACGCATGCGCACAGCTGGGTGATGAGCTTCGATTCCGAGCTCGAGGCCTTCCGCGCCTTTGCCAAGTCGAGCCCCAAGAACTGTACGCTGCTCATCGACACCTATGACGTGCGCGAGGGCTGTGAACATGCCATTACGGTTGCCAAGGAGATGGAAGCGGTGGGCGAGCGCCTGTCGGCCATTCGCATCGACTCCGGCGACCTCGCCAAGCTCTCCAAGTATGTGCGCGGCCGTTTTGATGCCGAGGGCCTGCCCTATGTGGGGATCTCGGTTTCCAACGATCTTGACGAGTACACGATTCAGTCGCTGCTCGACCAGGGTGCGCCCATCGACAGCTTTGGTGTGGGTACCAAGCTTGCGACCTGCTATGACCAGCCGGCGCTGGGTGGCGTGTACAAGCTTTCCGCCCGCCGTGCGAGCGAGGCAGATCCATGGACGCCGGTGGTCAAGCTCTCCGAGCAGCCCTACAAGCGCACGATCCCGGGTGTGCAACGCGTGCGCCGTTATTACGACGGATTTGGCGGCCCGGTCTGCGACATGATCTACGACGAGGACCATCTGGCGGGGGAGGGCGCCGCGCGCGGCAATACCCTTGTGGCCGTAAACGATGCCGCCCTGGTGACCGACGTGTCCGAACTTGAGTATCGCGAGCTGCTGGTGCCGATCGTGCGCGATGGCAGTGCGGTGGCTCCGCGTGAGAGCATCCAGGACGCGCGCGAGCGCTGTGCTTGGGCGCTCGACCATCTGGACGCAGCTTTCAAGCGCTTCCTGTACCCGCAGACCTATGTGGTGGGTATGGAGCAGGGCCTGGCTCAGGTGCGCGACGAGCTCGTGCGCAAGAACATGGCCGCGGCCTCTGCCTTTCCCTGGGCTCACTAATTCCTTGGGCGGTAGGGGCGAGTCACGCTTCCCTGGCCGCCGGCTCGGCCGTTCGCTGAACAGTTGATTGGTTTGACGTATGACGACTTCTTATAAAACGATGGTGGTAAAGATCGGTTCGTCCACGGTGGTGGGCGCCGACGGCAAGGTCAACCGCGCCTTTATCGGCGGGCTTGCCGATCAGGCCGCAGCGCTGCGCGAGCTTGGCTGGCGCCTGATCGTGGTGAGCTCGGGCGCCATTGCCTGCGGCTATCCCGTGCTGGGCTTCGACCGTAAGCCGGTCGGTGACCTGCCGAGCCTGCAGGCCTGCGCCTCGGCCGGTCAGTGCATCATCTCGTCGGCCTACGACGAGGAGTTCCATGCGTGCGACCTGCTCACCTCGCTCGTGCTGCTCACGCGTCACGACACGGCGCGCCGCACGTCCTACCTGCACGCGCGCGACGCCCTGCTGCGCCTTGTGGAGCTGGGTGTGGTGCCGGTCGTCAACGAGAACGATACCGTCACCGTCGATGAGATCAAGTTTGGCGACAACGACACGCTGGCGGCGCTTGTGAGCTGCCTGGTTTCTGCCGATCTGTGCGTGACGCTCTCGGACATCGATGGCCTCTACACCGCCAATCCGCACGAGGATCCCACGGCCGAGTTCGTCCCGGTCGTGCATAAGATCGACGCCAAGATCATCGCCTCGGCGGGCGATTCTTCCACATCGGTGGGCACGGGCGGCATGATCACCAAGATCCGCGCGAGCCGCATTCTCATGACGGCGGGCATTCAGAGCGTGATTTGCTCGGGCGAGGAGCCCGATGCGCTCGTGCGTCTGGCCCGCGGCGAGAGCGTGGGTACGCTGTTCGATCCGCCGGCGGAGCGCCTGGACATTGCGCCGCGCAAGCTGTGGATTGCACTGGGCGACAAGGCGCACGGCTCGGTGACGGTCGATGACGGCGCCGCGAAGGCGCTGGTCAGCCGCGGTTCGTCGCTGCTCGCGGTGGGTATTCGCGAGGTCGATGGCCAGTTTGCCGAGGGCGATGTGCTCGATGTGTGCGATCCAAGCGGTATGGTCGTCGCCCGCGGTATCGCCGAGGCCGATTCGGACGTGCTGGAACTTGCCGCCGGCCGCCGCCAGGACCAGATTGCCAGCAACCGCCTGCTGGCAGACCTGGCCGAGAAGCCCGCGATACACAGGGATAACTTAATCGTCTTCGCATAACCAATTGACGCTGCAAACGCCCCTAAGCGGCAATCTGACGTTCAATCGTCGGGCATGACCAAAAGGTCAATGCCCTCCTCTTTCACGTCACCTTGCTCGCTTAGGGGCGTTTTCGCTTTCCGTTCTCTACCTGCGGCATTGTCGTTGCCGGCACTTGATCGGCACTTGGGGACGTTCTTTTTGTGCCGGCAGGTGGGGATTCTCCTTTGCTAGAAGATCCGGCGCAGGTTTCCGCGGTTGAGGGCTTCGTCGAAGAGGCGCTTGAACACCACGCTGCCGTGCAGACCGTCGTGCTCGAACTCGTTGGTCACCCAGGCATGCGAGTTGCCCACGCGGCTGAGCGTATCAAGCTGCAGGCCCGAATCCACGTACATGTCGTCGAAATACACCGCGGCCTGCAGGGGCACCTCGTTGCACGCCAGTCGCTGCGGGTCGTAGATTTTATCCCAGCTGGTGTCTTCCATCAGCAGGTCCATGGCGGGCTTGAAGGGCTTGAGCTCGGGCATCTGCTCAAACATCCACGGGAACATGGCCTCGCCGGTAAACATGAGCGGGCGCGCGAGGGTGTCGAACTCGGCGCGGTGAGCCTTCTCTTCAGCCGCGGCCCAGCCAATGGGCATAGTGTCACCGTCGGCGTATATGAACTCCTGCAGCGTCCAGTACAGCGGATTCGTGCGCGTGTTGGTGCGCTCGAAGGCGCGCATCAAAAAGCTGTCAGATACCGAGGCATCGCAGGTCAGCGTGCCGTCGCCATCAACAAAAGCGTGATCGATAATCCAATGCATGCGTTCAAAGCTCGGCTTCATGCCAAAGTCGCTGCCCATGAGCTGTAGGCGCTCGACCGTCATCGGCGAGCCGTCGGGCAGCACGGGCTTCTGTGCCTCGAGCGCATCGGCCAGGGCTGCCACGCGCTCGACGTCGGCGGGGTAGCGGTCGTAATACTGCTGCGTCTTGGCGGCCATGCGTGGGAAGGTGTGCGCGTAGACCTCGCTGGCGCTCGCCGGCACGTGGGGGATGCCGCCGCAGGTAAAGCTCGCCGCCACGCCCTCGGGGAAGAGCGACAGGTAGCTCAGCGTCAAAAAACCGCCGTAGCTTTGGCCGAGCGTGACCCACGGCTTGCCGCCAAAGCCCACCAGTCGCAGGTATTCAAAATCGCGCACGATGGAGCTGGCGAGGTGGCGCTTGAGGAAGTCCGCCTGCGAGCGTGCTGCATCGGCGCCGGCGGCCGTTGCGCGATCACCCAGTGCCTTGATCGTGCGTCCGTCCACGCAGTTACTGCGTCCGGTGCCGCGCTGGTCGGGAAGGACCACGCGGAAGTGCTTGACGGCCTCCTCGATCCAGCCGTCGCTTGTGGGCGACAGCGGACGCGGGCTCTCGCCGCCGGGGCCGCCCTGCAAAAACAGAAGGAGCGGCAGGTCGTCGTTGATGCGGTCGGGTGCGCAGACCACGCGGTAGAAGAGCTTGATGCTCTCGGGCGCGCCGGCGATGGGTGCCGGCATAGCGCCGCGGCGCATGGTGCTGCCGACGGCCAGGAGCATCGGCTCTAGGCCGCGCCAGTCAAGGGGGACGTCGATGCTGTGGTCCTCGACGTAAAGGCCGGGGACGTGGTACGAAGTGATGAGGGCCATGTGAGTCTTCCGTTCGTTGCGGTGTTTCGGGTTGACCAATTCTACCGCCGCGGGCGAGGCCATGCACAAATCGGCTACCATGGTTGCAAACTTCTAGGAGAAAGGGCCGCCTATGTCGGTCGATATAGCCACGTATGTCCATGATCTTGCCGTTGCCGCCAAGGCAGCGTCGGCCTCGCTTGCCACGGTGAGCAACGAGCAGCGCCAGGAAGCCGTGCGCGCCATGGCCGCAGCACTGCGCAACGGTGTCGACTCCATCGTCGCCGCCAACGAGCTCGATATGTCTGCCGCGTGCGATGCGGGCACCTCGGCCGGACTGCTCGACCGCCTGCTGCTGACGCCCGAGCGCGTTGAGGGCATGGCCGCCGGCCTGGAGAAGCTCGCTGAGCTGCCCGATCCCGTCGGCCGCGTGCTCGATCACCGCGTGCTTGCAAGCGGTGTGGACCTTACGCGCGTGAGTGTGCCGCTGGGTCTGGTTGCCATGGTCTACGAGGCACGTCCCAACGTGACGGCCGACGCCGCTGGCATCTGCATCCGCACCGGCAACGCCTGCATCCTGCGCGGCGGCTCGCTGGCCTACCACTCGTGTGCCATGATCGCCGAGCTGCTGGCCGATGCGCTCGAGGCCAAGGGCTTCCCGCGCGAGGCCGTGTCGATGATCGAGTCCACCGACCGCGAGGCCACTGGCGAGCTCATGAAGCTCCGCGGCATCGTCGACGTACTCATTCCACGTGGCGGTGCAGGCCTGATCCAGCGCTGCGTGCGCGAGTCGCTCGTGCCGGTGATCGAGACGGGTACGGGCAACTGCCACATCTACGTGCATGAATCCGCCGACTTTGATAAGGCGCTCAACATTATCGTTAATGCCAAGACCCAGCGCGTAGGCGTGTGCAATGCCGCCGAGTCGCTGCTGGTCGACCGTGCTGTGGCCGATGCGTTTTTGCCCGCGGTCGTGGCTATGCTGCACGACCACGGCGTGCTCATTCACGGCGACGAGGCAACCTGCGCCGCATGCGCCGATGCCGGGCTTGCCGAGGGTGATGACTACGTCGCCGCGACTGAGGAGGACTGGGGTCGCGAGTACCTGGCGCTCGAGATGAGCGTGAAGGTCGTGGCAAGCGAGGACGAGGCCATCGCACACATCAACCGCTACGGCACGATGCACTCCGAGGCCATCGTTGCCGAGGACACGGATGCTTGCGAGCGCTTCCTGGATGCGGTCGATGCCTCGGCCGTGTACGCCAATGCCAGCACGCGCTTTACCGACGGCGGCGAGTTTGGCCTGGGCGCCGAGATCGGCATCTCGACCCAAAAACTCCACGCCCGTGGCCCCTTTGCCGCCGAGGCCCTCACCACCTACAAATACAAGCTCCGAGGCACCGGCCAGGTCCGTCCCTAAACCTACCAAAAAGGGACAGGTTTATTTTGGCAGGTTTTATCTGCGGTTTTGCCGGGCGACACGTTCGCCCGGCTTTTTCTCCGCATAACTTTTTTGCCTTTCGGCTTGAGTCGCGGCGATATACGATAGTGACACCGTGTCCTAACATCGACTCACCTGGAGGTATTGCCATGTCCCAGACGCTTTCCGCCGGAATCACCCGCGACCGCGCGTTTGAACTGCTTAACGAGCACAACAAAGACCCGTTCCACATCACCCATGGCGAGACGGTCGAGGGCACCATGCGCTACTTTGCGCGCGAGTTCGACCCCGAGAACGAGGAGTTTTGGGGCATCGTCGGCCTGCTGCACGACTTGGATTGGGAGGAGCATGAGGACGACCCCATGAACCATACCATCTATACTGCCGAGATTCTTAAGGGTGAAGGTGCGTCTCCCGAGCTCATTCGCGCCATCCAGACGCACACGTCGGACTTCAACACCTCGCTGCCCAAACCCGAGCTGCAGATGGAAAAGATCCTGTTTGCCTGCGATGAGCTCACCGGCCTGATCGGCGCCGCCGTCATCATGCGCCCGAGCAAGAGCGTTATGGACTTTACGACCAAGTCGCTCAAGAAGAAGTTCAAGGACAAGCGCTTTGCCGCCGGCTGCTCGCGCGACGTGATTTCGCAGGGCGCCGAGATGCTCGGCTGGGAGCTCCCCGAGCTCTTTGACCGCACCATCGCGGCCATGCAGTCCTTCGCGCCCGACCGCGACACCTTCCAGGCCTAACCTGCCAAAAAGGGACAGGTTTATTTTAGTAGGTTTTATCTGGGAAAACGCTTCCGTTGGATGTTATTCAGCGGAAGCGTTTTCTGTTTGACATGGTGAAGCTGGCGAATGGCGGCGCCTCGCGGCAGACAGCTGCGCTTCGCCGTATCCGTAACTCGGCAAACGCGACTCTACGACGCGTTCTTGATAATCCATGTTCCCAGTCCGGTCAGCAGCTGAACCTGCTTAATCGTTAGCCCTTGTTTTCGAAGCGCGAGAATCGCCTCATTGCGAAGTGGCTTGGAGGCGGATTTGAGTTCCGTCGGAGCACATCCTGCGACACTCTGCACGATTGCCGTGCCAAATTCGCATAGATCTTCCTCGCGAACCTTGGCTGTTGCGCTGGGGCGATAGGGAAGCGACGGCGTACTTTCCATGAGCCGAAGGTATGAGCGAGGTGTTGGGAATATAACACCGACAACGCTGCCGGTAACATGCGGCCGTGACCTGGCACTCATGAGATACTCGCGATGGCTGCTCCAGGGATATTCGTCGTATGCTGCCAGTCCCGCTTTTTGTGGATTCAAATGAATGTATCGAATTGCCTCGAGTAAATATACTTCTGACTTAATGGGCGAATCCCAAAACCGCTCCTGAAACACGTGGCCGATATGCCCCGTCCGCGCATTGTACCTGCCCGCATACGATACGGCTATCGCATGCATCGCGTCGCTCTTGCGGTCGTCCGGATCGTCGATGAGCAGATGAATGTGGTTTCCCATAAGGCACCAAGCGATAAGCTCGATATTGTGTTTGGGGAGGATCGCATCGAGGATCTGAAGCATGGCGATTCGGTCCTCGGCATCGTCAAACAGCAATTGCCCTCCGTTTCCACGCAACGTGATGTGGAAATAACCGGTTGGTGACTTTGAACGAGGTTTTCTCGGCATGGCCCCTCCTTTAGCTTGGATGGGCTGAAGATACCTCATTCGGGGGCTTCGGTTGTCGAGATTCAGTTCACCGACTATAGCTGCTACCTGCCGAAATATAATTGCGTTTTCAAATTGATGCTTTTTAATGGTAATTGAGTAAGACGGGCGCGCTTGTTGTGGATGCGGGCGTTGGTTACGTCGATCTGGACGGCCCTCGTGTGATGTCATCGCAAATGGGCTTCACGCATTTTTGCGGCGATAGAAAAATGGTCGGGCGCTCTTAAACAAAACGGAGCACCCGACCATTTACTGATTGTTTGTTGATGTTTGGCCAGATAGAACCTGCCAAAATAAACCTGTCCCTTTTTGGCAGGTTAGTTGAGGGCGGCATGGGCTAGGCGAGCTTCGGCGTCCTCCTCGGTGACGCCCAAGGCCACGGCGAACTCCTCGATGGAGCGGCGCTTGGCCTCCTTGAGTACGCGCATGTAGTAGGAGCTGGGCTTTTTATCAGCTTCCTCGGCCTGGCGAATGCGGTGCATCATGGTCTTTGCCACGCGGACCGTCTCGGGCGCGCCCAGCTTGAGCTGCTGCTTAAAGTGCGTCTCCTCAAGTGAGCTGTTGCGCTCGGTAAAGGTGTCGCACTCCAGCTCGTCATAGTGGCTCAACAGGTGCTCGGCATCTTGCTGGGAGATGGCGGCATGCAGACGGTCAGCCTGCGCCACGGGGTACATGAGGATCGTCTGCGCATGTCCCTGCTTGGTCTCGAGCAACAACATGGGCTGCGGCGTGTCGTCCCTAAAGCCGACGACGGTGCAGACTCCCTGACCCGGATGAATGACGTGTTGACCGATTGAGAACATGCTACCTCCAACTTATACGTATTTACGTATGTTAAGAATACCACGCTGACGTGCGCAAACCATCACTTTATGCAGGAAAAGCACACAACTCCGATAGGTAAGAGTATTCGATAACAGACACAGCTCATTCACACCTTTATGCATTTTCAACGCCTGCATAATCTGCAGGCAGACCGGCATCTTTGAGTGACTCCATACAAGCTGTAGTCAATTTTGTGCATATGCAATATCGATTGGCTTTACCCTGCGACAGTGCCCGTCGCTTGTGATAGAGTGCTACAAACTCTGGCTTTTGCCCTACGAGTAACCAAGAGCTCGGGGGCTTTAACACAAGGAGGATCTATGCCCGAGAAGATTGAAGAGCTGGTACGCGCTGCGCTTGCTGCGGCCCAGGAGGCCGGCGACCTTTCCGCATTTGAACTTGACGATTGCGCTATCGAGCGACCGGCTGATACTTCTCATGGCGAGTGGACCTCTACCATGGCCCTGAAGTCCGCCAAGCTGGCCCACTGCGCCCCGCGTAAGATCGCCGAGGCCATTGTTGCCCATATGCCCGAGGACCCCGCGATCGAGAAGGTCGAGATCGCAGGCCCCGGCTTCATCAACTTCTACCTCTCCGTCGCCGTCAAGAATGCCATCTTTGGCGAGGCTCGCGAGAAGGGCATGGACTTCGCTAAGTCCAACGTTGGTGGTGGCCTGAAGACCCAGGTCGAGTTCGTTTCCGCCAACCCCGTCGGCCCCATGCACATCGGCCATGGCCGCTGGGCCGCGCTGGGCGACTCGCTCTGCCGTGTTATGGACCACGCCGGTTACGACATCCAGCGTGAGTTCTACATCAACGATCACGGCTCTCAGATGAACACCTTCGGCAACTCCATCAGCACGCGCTATATGCAGCTTGCCGACATCATCGCCAAGCAGGGCGTTGATATCGACGAGGCTCACAAGCTGCTGATCGCCGACCGCGACGCCTTTGTTGCCGACGAGAACGACGAGCACCCCGAGACCCATCCGTATCAGGACAACTTTGCCGAGACTCTGGGCAAGGACTCCTACGGCGGCGACTACATCATCGACGAGGCTGCCGAGTTCTGGCGCACCGACGGCGATAAGTGGGTCGACGCCGATCCTCAGGAGCGCATGGAGAGCTTCCGCGAGCGCGGCTACGTAAAGATGGTCGACAACATGCGCGACCTCTGCCACGCCGTCAATTGCGACTTCGATCGTTGGTACTCCGAGCGTTCGCTGTACGTGAAGGACACCGAGGGCGAGACCGCCGGTACCTCTGCCGTCGACCGCGCTTTTGAGAAGCTCGACAAGATGGGCTACCTCTACACCAAGGACGGCGCCCTGTGGTTCCGCTCCACCGACTTGGGCGATGATAAGGACCGCGTCCTGATCAAGTCCGACGGTGAGTACACCTACTTCGCCTCCGACGTTGCCTATCACTGGGATAAGTTCCAGCGCGTCGACCACGTCATCGACATCTGGGGCGCCGACCACCACGGCTACATCGAGCGCGTCCGCTGCGTCTGCGACGCTCTGGGTTACCCCGGCAAGTTTGAGGTTCTACTGGGCCAGCTCGTCAACCTGCTGCGCAACGGCAAGCCCGTCCGTATGTCCAAGCGTAAGGGCACCATGGTGACCCTGCAGGAGCTCGTCGACGAGGTCGGCTCCGACGCTGCCCGTTACACGCTTATCTCCAAGAGCTCCAACCAGATGGTCGACTTCGATATCGAGGCCGTCAAGAAGCGCGACAACTCCAACCCGGTCTATTACGTGCAGTATGCTCACGCCCGCGTATGCTCCATCCTGCGCCGTGCCGCCGACGTTACGCCCGAGCAGGCTGACGAGATGGGTATGAAGGCCGTCGCCGCCAAGGCCATCGGCGAGAACGTTGATTACTCGCTGCTGACCGACCCGACCGAGCTCGCCCTTTCGCGCAAGCTCAACGAGCTTACCGACCTGATTGCCAGCTGCGCTCGCGACCGCGCCCCGTTCCGTCTGACGCACTTTGCCGAGGAACTCGCTGGTGACTTCCACAGCTTCTATGCTGCCTGCCAGGTGCTGCCGAGCGAGGGCCGTCCCGTCGACCCCGAGCTTTCGCGTGCCCGTCTGGCCGCTTGCGATGCCGTCCGCGTGACGCTCGCCCTGGTGCTCACCCTTGTTGGCGTTTCCGCGCCTGAGCAGATGTAAGCTACGGGTCATTTGACCGTGTAGGTTCGGCTTTGCTGAACCCTATAAGCCCGATCTCCATGCGGAGGTCGGGCTTTTTTCGTTTGGCGGGGCTTTTAGGCGTGTTGGAAAATGCTACCAAAAAGCAACTATACCGGTTTACGGGGCTGAATCGCTGCCTGGCGACCATAGCGACAGCAGTGAAAATAAAACCGCAGCTAGACGGTTTATTGTTTCTTGAAAATGCAGGGTATGGTTGGCTTGCAGCATTCTGGCCCCGTAATCCGGCGTAGTTTTGAAAATTGTCCCTTGGGGACGGAGGAAAATGGATCATTTTTGTCTCGCGGAGGGGTGGCGGGATACCGTCCGCCGCGAATCGTGCTCATCTCCTACGTTTGGACGCATATCCCGAACCATGCCGAAAAGTACGATATTAAAACCGCAGGTAGCGGACTCGTTGTTTATGAAAAAACAAGGGTATGGTCAGGGGCTCGGGTGCAAACGTAGTAGATGGGCGCGATTCGTGGCGCGGCTATTCCGGGTGCCACGGCTTCACTCCTCTGGCGCGACATTTCAAGGCGCTTTTGAGGAGGGGTGTCCCTGATGACTGGGCGTTTAAGAACGTCCCCAATGACTAAGTTGCAGGTGGCGGCGGTTGTGTTACACTAACGCTGCGTAGTTGACGCAATCATCTCGATACAGATCAATGATGTCCGTCGTTTCGAACGGAACTAGACTGTTTAACCGCCCTGAAGGTTTATGCAGGGAGCATGTGATCACAGGGCTTGAAAAGAAAGTTGAGCAAACACTGTGTCTGATCAACAGCAAGAAAACGAAATAACGACGACGCAGGCCGCTCCCGCTGCACCGGTTGCGTCGGACCAGGTCGCGGCGCCCGCGCAAGCCTCGGCTCCTGAGACGCCTAAGGCTGCTTCGACGCCTATGCCTGCAACGGCTGAGAAGGCCGTGCCTGCAACTGGTGAGGAGGCTGCTCCGGCAAAGCCCAAGCGCACGCGCCGCACGGCCAAGTCTGCCGCTGACGGCGAGGAGGTCGCCAAGCCCAAGCGCCGCACCACGCGCACGACTCGCGCCAAGCGCACCGTTGCGGCTGACTCCTCGGCGCCGATTTCCGATGAGGTCGCGCAGGCACGTGCGTTGGCGCAGATTAGCGAGGCTCAGGTGGTGCGCGCCCGCCGTCGTGCTGCCGAGCGCGAGGCCGCGGCTCTGACCGAGCTTGCAGCTCCGTCTGTGCCCGAGACGTCTGCCGCCACCGAGACTCCTGTCGCCGACCAGCCGACCGAGAAGCCGGTACCGCGCACACGCCGTCGCACGGCTGCTAAGGCCGAGCAGGTTGCTGAACAGGTAACCCCCGAGCTCACTGAGGCTTCGGTCCGTTCCGCGGCAGGGGAGGGCACATCGCCTGCTGAGCCCGCTGCGCCTGTCGAGGCCAGCGATGTTCCCGTTGTCGATCCGGCTTTGCGCCCGCACCGTCGCGGTCGCAAGCCCAAGGCCTTCGTCGAGGCAGAGAAGGCCGCAGCCGCAGCTGCAGCCGCTCGGGATGCTGCGGCGACCGCCGAGTCTGCAACCGCTGCCGATGCACCCGTCCAGGATGCTACGACTTCCGAGGCCGCTCCCGCCGATGTCGAGCCCGCCGACGTCCGTCCTGGTCGCAGCCATCGTACTGCTGCTAAGCGCACGTCCAAGGCCAAGGCTGCCAAGAAGGGTGCGTCCGAGGATTCCGCCGAGACGACCGCCGATGCATCGACTGATGCCGCCGAGCCCCAGGACGTCGAACAGCCTGCGTCCGAGAAACCCAAGCGCGGCCGTAAGAAGTCCGCTAAGGCCAAGGCCGCCGAGCAGCAGGCTGGCGTCGAAGCGCAGGTCGATACCGGCGCCGAGGCCAATGACGCCGCTGCGGCCAATGTTGACGCCGCCGCAACCGATGGCGCCGCGCCCGCCGAGGGCGAAGACGGCACTCGTCCCAACCGTCGCCAGCACAAGCGCAACGACGAGCGCAACGAGCGCAAGGACGATCGCAACAACGACCGCCGCAACCGCCAGCGCGACCGCAAGCAGCGCAACAAGGAACGTAACGCCGCCCCCACCGAGCCCACGCTTTCGCGCGAGGAGCTTGCGGCCATGAAGGTCGCCGAGCTGCGCGAGAAGGCAAAAGAGTTCGAGATCGAGACGACCGGCAAAAAGAAGGCTGAGCTCGTCGAGGAGATCTACGCCACCGCCGCGAAGGCCGAGGGCTTCCGCGACATTAAGGGTATCCTGCAGATTCGTCCGGACAGCTCCGGCATCATCCATGCCCATGGCTATATGAAGTCCAACGACGACGCCTTCGTTCCGGCTTACCTCATCCGCTCCGCGCGCCTGCGCACGGGCGATGTCATCGAGGGCTCTCTGCGCCCCTCGCGCGGCGGCGACAAGCGCGCCGGCCTCGCCAAGATCACGACCGTCAACGGCCTGGATCCCGAGCAGATCCGCAACCGCCCCAAGTTCGGCGATCTGACCCCGGTCTATCCCAACGAGCCGCTGCGTATGGAGCACGGCAAGGACTCCATCACCGGTCGCGCCATCGATATCGTGTCGCCGATCGGCAAGGGCCAGCGCGGCCTGATCGTGTCGCCGCCCAAGGCCGGCAAGACCACGATCCTCAAGAAGATCTGCCAGTCCATCTCGATCAATAACCCCGAGGTGCACCTCATCTGCCTGCTCGTCGACGAGCGCCCCGAAGAGGTCACCGATATGCAGCGCTCCATCAAGGGCGAGGTCGTGGCCTCGACCTTCGATATGCCCGCCGACAACCACACCCGCGTGGCCGAGCTCGTCATCGAGCGTGCCAAGCGCATCGTGGAGCTGGGCGGCGATGTCGTGGTGGTGCTCGACTCCATCACGCGTCTTGCCCGCGCCTACAACCTGGCGGCGCCCGCTTCGGGCCGTATCCTTTCGGGCGGCGTCGATTCGGCGGCCCTGTATCCGCCCAAGCGCTTCCTGGGCGCAGCCCGTAATATCGAGAACGGTGGTTCGCTCACCATCCTGGCCTCTGCCCTCATCGACACCGGTTCCAAGATGGACGAGGTCATCTTTGAGGAGTTCAAGGGCACCGGCAACATGGAGCTCAAGCTCGACCGCGACCTGGCCGACCGCCGCATCTTCCCGGCTATCGACCCCGTTGCCTCCGGTACGCGTAACGAGGACCTGTTGGTTGACGAGCAGATGCGTCCGTTTGTCTTTGGCCTGCGTCGCATTCTTGCCGGCATGAACAACACCGAGCGCGCAGCCGCATCGTTTATCAAGGGTCTTAAGGGCACCAACACCAACCAGGAGTTCCTGGTGCGTTCGGCCAAAAAGCACAGCGACTACGAGCAGACGTTCTAGGTTGTCATCCACACGCAGCGATAGCCATCAATGCGAAAAAGGGTCGGGGCTTTGAGCCTCGGCCCTTTTCCATATCGCCGCTCCGCGCTTATTTTTAACCATAAGACCGACGAGCAGCAGGTTTCCCGTTTCAATCCGACATCGTCGCTTGCAATCGACGGGGCGGTTTCGCATAATAGCTTTTAAGCTTCGCGACGGAAAACGCAGATGAAACGAACCATATACCGTTGCTTTGGGGCATAGCCCCGCTTCATCTTCTCTCGCGCAGCCAACTAAATGATGCGATTTGGGTGCTGGAAGATGGGGAGAGCTCATGGCTTCTTCTGATGCAACACAACGAGCAGTCCTTGCCGGACTTTCGTGCGGGATCGGCCTTGCCGCTCCCGTGGTTATGTATGCCGCGACGCTGCCGTTTTCGTCGGTGAATGAGACGGTCGTGGCGGGTGCGGTTCCCTTCGCCGTGGGCGCGGTGGCGGGCGTGGGTATCTATGCCGCTTCGCTGGGTATCTCCGAGTACCGTGCGCAGCGTGAAGAGCGTCTGTTCCAGCCCGATGCCATGGGCGGTGCCGCCAATCTCAATCAGCATCAAAGCGAGTTCAAGACCGCCTCGATTCCAGCCCAGCAGCAGGATGCGACTCCTTACGCTGCGGCTTCTGCTTCTCAGGCTCAGTCGGAGCAGTCTACCTCGGCATTCCTTTCCGGCCTGACTGGTGCGTTCCAGCGCCGTCATGCCGATGATGGTGTCCCTACCATCGCTCGAGCCGCAGATGCCATGGACGAGGACGAGGCTTGGTCCATGATCGACAGTATGCTCGACGACGATTCGCCGGTGAGCTGCGACCCTGCACACTCGCGCGACGTCTATCAAGTCGCCATCGACGAGCTCACCAACGGCGGGCAGACCGGCTCCTTCAATCGCGACGACATCGCCGCCGCGGCACGCGCCGTGTCTGGCTCCCAGGCCGCCCCTGCGGGCAGCACGGCGGCTTTCGTGGCACTCGTCGCCAACGCGGCAGCCAATAACGCTTACAGCGCTACCTCAGCGGACGCGAACGCTTTTGCCGATAATTTGTACGTTGATGAAGCCATGACCGCGGACGAGGAGGCCGTTGCCGCCCGCCGTGCCGCCGAGAGCTCGCTTTGGGGCGCTCCTGCCCAGCAGCAGGCGGCTGAGGCTGCGCCGTACAATGCAAACCTCGCCAGCATGCCTATCATCTCCGGTGCCACGGACATCGATCTCGATGACCTCGATGAGCCTGCAGCCATCACCGCATCGATTGATGCCCAAGATCGCATCGACACCGGAGACCTTCCGGACGCCTCGCTCGAGGTTGATGTTCCCATGGCCGATTACTCGGGCCACGAGGACATGTGGGCCGCCGCCACCGCGATTCTGGATGAGATTGACGAGCCCGCTCCTGTTGCAGCCCCCGCTCCCGTCGCTGCCCCTCAGCCTGCTGCCCCCGCCTATGTCGGCCGTCACAGCGCTGTGTTCCCCGAGGATACCGCCCGTATCTCGCGCGAGAGCATTGAGCGGGCCGAGGCTATTGCCGCCGGCATTATGGAAAATCGTCGTCACGAGCGCGTCAATCAGATCCTCGAGGAAGAGATCGAGCGCCTGCAGTCCTCAACCGCCAAGCGTACGGGCCGTGCCTATCTGAGCGTTATCGAGGGCGGTACCGCCAGCTTCGCGCCGCTCCGCGCGGAGGCATAACTTCTGCATGGTTAAGATCAATCGAAAATGGGCGGTCGTTACCTGCCTGATGGCGCTCTTGATCTGGGGCAATTCGCTGGTTCCCGGCTCGGGGTCGGGCTCGCTGAGCCTAACGGTCATGGAAGCTGTCCGCGGTTTCCTGCACGGCGTGGGACTTCCATATGAATGGGTGACCAACTTTGTTGTTCGCAAGTGCGCGCATTTTACCGAGTATATGGTGCTCGGCATCCTGGCAACGCACGCCTTTGATTTTGAGGGCCGGCGCACCTTTGACGTGCTGCTGCCCACGGCAGTGTTCCTGCTGCTGATTCCCTCGATCGACGAGACGATTCAGCTCTTTGTGCCGGGACGCGCCGGCATGATCACCGATGTGATGATCGACTGCTGTGGAGCGGCAACGGGCGTTGTGCTCCGATATCTCTTACAGTCGCTGATGTACGCCAAAAAAGCCGCCTAGGACGTATTGTTTGGTCCTAGGCGGCCTTTTTAATTTGAGGGCTTATATGGGGCGTGGTGGCGTCGTTCCGTAGGTTGGATTTGCCGAGCGCGCCACGCCCTGTGGGTGCGTCTGCTACTGAAGCGCCTGTGCGCCCAGGGCCAGGCAGCCCATGATGCCCTGCTTGCCCTCGAGGCTGTTGTTGACAATGTAGGTGTCGATATCGTTGACCTCGGGTGTGACGATGTAGCTGTTGAGCATCTCGGCGCACTTTTTGCGGGCGAGCGGCACGATAGGGGTGTGATCGGCAACGCCACCGCCGATGATGATCTTCTGCGGGGCATAGCACAGCGTGTAGGTCATGAGTGCCTGTGCCAGATAGCCCGCGAGCAGATCCATGGCCTCCGGGTCATCGGCCATGTCTCCGGCACTCTTGCCATTCCAGCGCTTTTTAACGCCGGGGCCTGCGATGAGGCCCTCGAGGCAGTTGTCGTGGAAGGGGCAGGCGCTATGCTCGCCGATGGTGTCGCTGGGGTCGCGCGTGACCAGGATATGGCCGGCCTCGGGATGCATCATGCCGTGCACGAGCTGGCCGCCCGAGAGCACGCCGGCGCCCACGCCGGTGCCGATGGTCAGATACACAACGTCAGTGAGGCCCTTGGCGCAACCAAAGGTGACCTCGCCCAAGCAGGCGACGTTGACGTCGGTGTCGTAGCCGCAGGGGATATTGAGCTCGTTTTGGATAGTGCCCAGCAGGTCAAAGTAGCGCCATGCCGTTTTGGGCGTCTCCAGGATCTTGCCGTATTGGGGCGAAGCGGGGTTGACTGCGGTGGGGCCAAACGCGCCGATGCCCAGCGCGGCGATGCCCTTGTTCGCAAACCACGCGTTGACGGCCTCAACGGTCTCCTGCGGGGTCGTGGTCGCGATCTGCTCATGTTCCAGGACCGTACCGTCTGCATAGCCCGTGGCGCAGACCATCTTGGTGCCGCCGGCCTCGAGCGCTCCGATAAGCTGCTGCTCTGCCATAGTATTCCTCTCTGGGACGAGTTGCTCCGTGACTAAAGTATAGTGCGCTAAACCATTTAAGAAAGCGCTATAAAAAGAAGCCTTGCAACGCGGCGGGCGGTGCGAGGCTTCTTTGGCTACTTTAGCTGCCGGGCCGTCCTTACCCGCGCGGCTTGATTTTATCACGTAGCGACTTGAGGTTCTCCAGCGCCGCGTTAAGCGTCTTGTCTCGCTTGGCAAAGTGGAAACGAATCAGATGGTTGACGGGCTCGCGGAAGAAGCTCGAGCCGGGCACGGCGCCCACGCCCACCTTAGACGCGAGGTCCTCGCAGAATTCGAGGTCGCTGTCATAGCTAAACTCAGAGATGTCCATCATGACGTAGTAGGCGCCCTGCGGCACGTTGTGCTCAAGACCGATGCTGTCGAGTCCCTGGCAGAACAGGTCGCGTTTGGCGGTGTAGAGGTCGAGGACCTCATCGTAATAGCTGTCGTCGAAGTTGAGGGCGGTGACGACAGCTTCCTGCAGGGGAGCGGCGGCACCCACGGTGAGGAAGTCGTGGACCTCCTTGATGCGCTCGGTGATCTGGGCCGGGGCAATGGTGTAGCCCAGACGCCAGCCGGTGATGGAGTACGTCTTGGACAGCGAGCTGCAACTGATGGTCCGCTCGAACATGCCGGGCAGCGTGGCCATATAGACGTGCTCGTGGGGCGCGTAGACGATGTGCTCGTACACCTCGTCAGTGATGCAGTAGGCGTCGTATTTTTTGCAGAGGTCGGCGATAAAGGTGAGCTCCTCGCGCGTAAAGACCTTGCCGCAAGGGTTGGAAGGGTTGCACAGGACGATGGCTTTGGGGTCGTTGTCGCGGAAGGCTGCCTCGAGCGTCTCGCGGTTAAAGTCGAATGTGGGTGGGTTGAGCGGCACGTAGATGGGCTCGGCACCCGAAAGGATCGTGTCGGCGCCGTAGTTCTCATAGAACGGCGAGAAGATGACGACCTTGTCGCCGGGGTTCGTGACCGTCATCATGGCGGCCATCATGGCCTCGGTGGAGCCGCAGGTGACTACGATATTCTCGTTGGGGTTCACCGGCATGCCCATAAAGTGCTCCTGTTTGGCGGCGAGCGCCTCGCGCATGGCCTGGGAGCCCCAGGTGATGGAGTACTGGTGATAGAGCGGCTTGGGGTCGCTGGCGATGGCGCTGAGGCTATCGAGCAGCTGCGCCGGGGGATCGAAGTCGGGGAAGCCCTGCGAGAGATTGACAGCGCCGTACTTATTGGAGATGCGTGTCATGCGGCGGATGACCGAATCGGTAAATCTTGCCGTGCGGTTGGAGAGTTCTTTCATGACGGTCCTTTCGAGGATTTGCAGTGGGGCAAGTTTACTCCTATGAAACCGGTGGGATTTGCTCGAAATGGTCTCGAAAAACTCTTTTCAATATTCTTGAAAATTGGGGCTTGCATCGCGTGGCGTTCCTTGCAATAATAGTCGAGCGCGAAGCGCACAGGACACGGTGGGTGTAGCTCAGTTGGCTAGAGCGACGGGTTGTGGTCCCGTAGGTCGAGGGTTCGAGTCCCTTTACCCACCCCAGTTCTTGCTTCGTGTTGATATCGGGTCGTTAGCTCAGTTGGTAGAGCAGGGGACTCTTAATCCCAAGGTCCAGGGTTCGACCCCCTGACGGCCCACCACACGATATCTCCTCTAAAGTCCGCCATAATGGACTTTAGCTTTGGGTCGTTAGCTCAGTTGGTAGAGCAGGGGACTCTTAATCCCAAGGTCCAGGGTTCGACCCCCTGACGGCCCACCAAAGCAAGTTAAGACGGTCAACGAAAGATGGCCGTCTTTTTTTGACCTCGCATGGGGTCGAACCCGTCGGGGCGCGAAGTTGGGGAAACTGCACCGTGATTCCCTTAGGGAAACACGGCTAAAGCCCCATAAACGTGCTCTCCTTATGAGAATTATGCTCACGGGGCTCGATGCATGTTGAGAAGTTGTGATCAAGCTTAAAGTGAGAATCGATTTAGTCCGCTCGAAAGTGCGAACCCAGGCTTTCAGTTCGCTTGCGCATGGCTTTGACCATTTCCTGTGCTAGTTGAATCTGCGATTGCAGGCGGGCGAGGGCAGCGATTTCGCTGTCGTTGGCATGTGGCTTATTTAGAGCCGTGGCTTCGTCTTGCAGGCTTTCAAGCTGTTGCAGGGCCTCGGATAGGCCTGTTTCGGCCCTGTTGATCATGCAATAGGTGCTCATCGTGTGCCTAAGGCTGTGTGTCAGGCGTTCGGCATCTGTTGCGGCAATGCCGTAGTGGGGGAGGGCGATATCCGCCTTCAGCGCTGCCTCAGGCTCTTTCTGTGCTGCAAGGGCTGCCGATGCGCCTGCGATGCGTCCGAATACGATGCCGTTGGCGCTTGACAAGCCACCAATGCGGTCGGCGCCGTGCATGCCGCCTGTCGCCTCGCCGCAAGCGTAGAGGCCCTCAACGCCCGTGTGCGCGGTCTTATCGATCTTGATGCCGCCGTTAGCGGCGTGGGCATACATCGCAACGCGCATCTCGTCGGTCGGCGCGATGCCGTGCTCGTCTTGCAGCCAGGTGGCAAAGGTCTGCACAAACTCTGGGACATCCTCGCGGGGGAAGTCGTAGCGGAGCGCCAGGCCTTCGGCGCCTGCCTGATCGATGGCAAGATCGATAGCGCGGGAGGCCAAGCGTGACGTGAAGGGACCATATCCAGAGCGCTGCTCGAGCAGGTCGTCCAGCTTGTCGTCGGCAATATCTACCGGCTGGTCTACGTGCACGTAGCGCCAGGTTTTCTCATTGAAGACCAAGTTACGCCTGGGCTCGATGAAGCCGGGCATCATCTGCATGAACTCTATATTAGTAAGTGTTGCGCCGTGCGCCAGCGCGATGGCCTGCGAGGAACTGAGCACATCAGCCGACGTAAGGCTGCGCTCGAACAGGCCGCCTGTGCCACCGGCTGCGATGACCGTGGCCTTGGCAGCAAAGGGCACGATTCGATTTTCGGTAAGGTCGTAGAGTACGGTTCCGGTTATTCTGCCGTTCGTGTCCTCAACAAGGTCGATAAGCTCATGGCGGGGGAGCAGGCGAATGCCGAGCGACTCGATCCAGGTCGTCAGAGCGTCCTCAAGGGGCTTGCGGGTGAGGCCGCGCCACATGCGCGTCTTGTGGTCAAAGCAGGGGATAAATTGCTTTTGCTGGGCGCTCTCGGCACTTTGCGGACGTTGGAGTTCAACACCCAGCTCCCGTTCGAGCCATGTAATTGCCCGGGGAATGCCGTGGACGAACGTCTGGACGAGTTCGGGGTCGGCAACGCCGCCGCCGACGGCCAGGATGGTGTCGATGAGGTCCTGCTCGTCGTCTTCGTCGACGGGACCGATGAGGCCGAGGCCCCAGGTACCCGGGAAGAAGCTCGATCCACTCATGGTCTTGCCGGCGCTTGCCACAGTGACGGTTGCACCCGTGCGTGCCGCTTCGATGGCGGCACAAAGGCCCGCAATGCCAGATCCAATTACCAGTACATCAGTCGATTCCATCGGATTCCTTTCTCGTCCGGCGCATTGTCGCACGGGTGATCGGCAATGGGGCCGCAAAGACCCGGCAAATCGGTAAAGGGCAAATATGGCAGGTGGGCGTCATGGACGCTCTGAAGCTCCATCTCATCACATCTTGTATTTCGCCCCAACTGATATATCGGCATTAGCTACCCTGCGACAGCGCAAACAAAAAGAGCCACTACCCGGGTGGGTAGCGGCTCCAAAGCTCAACTATATGAGCATCGCGCGGGCGCGATTAGGCCTTGAGGGCCTCCTCGACGGCGACAGCGCAGGCGACGGTGGCACCGACCATGGGGTTGTTGCCCATGCCGATGAGACCCATCATGTCGACGTGCGCAGGCACGGAGGAAGAACCGGCGAACTGGGCGTCGGAGTGCATGCGGCCCATGGTGTCGGTCATGCCGTAAGAGGCAGGGCCGGCGCCCATGTTGTCCGGGTGCAGGGTACGGCCAGTGCCGCCACCAGAAGCGACGGAGAAGTACTTCTTGCCAGCCTCGAGGCGCTCCTTCTTGTAGGTGCCAGCGACGGGGTGCTGGAAGCGCGTGGGGTTGGTGGAGTTACCGGTGATCGAGATGTCGACGTTCTCGTGCCACATGATGGCAACGCCCTCGCGGACGTCGTCGGCGCCGTAGCAGTTGACGGCGGCGCGGGGACCATCGGAGTAGGGGATGGTCTCGACGACCTTGAGCTCGCCCGTGAAGTAGTCGAACTGGGTCTTCACGTAGGTGAAGCCGTTGATGCGGGCGATGATCTGAGCAGCGTCCTTGCCCAGACCGTTGAGGATGACGCGCAGCGGCTTCTTGCGAGCCTTGTTGGCGTTCAGAGCCAGGCCGATAGCACCCTCAGCGGCAGCGAAGGACTCGTGACCGGCCAGGAAGGCGAAGCACTCGGTGTCGTCGGAGAGCAGCATAGCGCCCAGGTTGCCGTGGCCCAGACCGACCTTGCGGTCCTCGGCGACGGAGCCGGGAACGGTGAAGGCCTGGATGCCCTCGCCGATGATGGCGGCAGCCTCAGAAGCGGACTTGGCGCCACGCTTGACAGCGAGAGCGCAACCGAGGGTGTAGGCCCACTCGGCGTTCTGGAAGGCGATGGACTGGGTGTTGTTGACGATCTCACGCGGGTTGAAGCCCTTGTCGGTGCAGATCTGCAGAGCTTCCTCGAGGGAGGCGATGCCGTTGTCGGCGAGGCACTTGTTGATCTTGTCAGCGCGGCGCTCGTAACCTTCGAACGTAACAGTCATAGTTATTTCCCTCCCTTTCTACTCGTGAACCGGGAACACGCTGGCGACGGAGTGAGTCTCCTCGTCGGTGCGCGGGTCGATGTACTTGGCAGCGTTCTCCCACTGACCATAGTGGCCCATAGCGCCAGCGATGGCCTCCTCGGGGGTCTTGCCGGCCTTGACGGCGTCGGTGAACTTGCCGAGGTTCAGGAACTCGAATGCGATGATCTCGTTCTTGTCGTTGAGAGCCATGCGGGTGACGTAGCCCTGAGCGAGCTCGAGGTAACGAGCGCCCTTGGCCTTGGTGCCGAACATGGTGCCGACCTGAGAGCGAAGGCCCTTGCCGAGGTCGTCGAGGGAGGCGCCCACGGGCAGGCCGCCCTCGGAGAACGCGGTCTGGCTGCGGCCGTAAACGATCTGCAGGAAGATCTCGCGCATAGCAACGTTGATGGCGTCGCAGACGAGGTCGGTGTTGAGGGCCTCGAGGATGGTCTTACCGGGAAGGATCTCGGAAGCCATGGCGGCAGAGTGGGTCATACCCGAGCAGCCGATGGTCTCAACGAGGGCCTCCTCGATGATGCCGTCCTTGACGTTCAGCGTGAGCTTGCAGGCGCCCTGCTGAGGTGCGCACCAACCCACACCGTGCGTAAGACCGGAGATGTCGGAAATCTCCTTAGCCTGGACCCACTTGCCCTCCTCGGGGATGGGTGCGGGGCCGTGGTATGCACCCTTGGCAACGGGGCACATGTTCTCCACTTCCTGTGAGTACTGCATGCCTCTCCTCTCTATCGTGTTGGCGTCCCGTCTGGGGGTCGTGGCTGGCGATTGCCGGGCGACCCTTCGAAAGGGACATGACATGCAGCCCCTATAATACCGCGAAATGCACGGAATATTCGGCGAACGGCTCAGTTTTCGTAGCGAGAAGTCCGGAAGTTTTAATTGAAACGGTTTAACTCTATGTTCTGTGGTCGCGAACTTCCGTAGAGGGGGTCCGTCTTGGGCAAGCTATTGGTCAGCTCTTGTAAGCATTGCGGGGGTTGACCTGTTGCAACGGTGCCGTTCGCCGCCTGATTACTGCCTTTGGCCGCGCGAGTGTATTGTTTTGCGTGAATGTTTTGATGGCGCGCTTCAATCGTGCTGTATTGGATGGCAAGCAGATCCCGGCGAAGGGAGCGCCATGCAGCGCGTTTGGAGAACGGTTACCGGCTTTTACCATGTCTGTGCCCGCGGTACGGGCAAGCGGCTCATCTTTGAGGGCGATGACGACCGGTGGGAGTTTTTGGAGCTGATGCGCGAGTGCTGCCGCGAGGAGGGTGTGACGGTTATCGCCTGGTGCCTTATGGGCAATCACGTGCATTTGGTGCTTGCAGATTACGAGGACAGGATGAGCGCGGCAATGCACCGGCTGCTTTTGACATACGCGCGGCGGTTCAATAAGCGCACGGGGCGCACAGGCCATCTGTTCCAGAACCGTTTTGACCGGCGTTCGCTCGATACCGATTGGCAGGTGATGGAGGCTATTCGCTCCGTACACGCCGATCCGCAGGAGGTGGGCGTTAGCCTAATCGAGCGTTATCCCTGGAGCAGCTTTGCGGAACATCTGCGCTCTTACGACTGTGATGCGGCCGATGCCGCGAGGGGATTTTCTGATCCTTCTTGCGTGCTTGAACTTTTTGGTTCTGCCGAGGGCTTTATTGCCTATTCGCTTTCGACACCCGACGGTAGCGAGCCGGCGCTGTGCGATATGAAAGAGACAGAGTGTGAACGCCACGCCTTTGCCGACAAGATGGCGAAGAGCCTCGGGGTTCCGCTCAATGTGGTTAAAACTGCACCGCCGGCGCAGCGCGATACCGTTATTGTTGGATTGAACAATGCCGGCTTTACGGTGCGCCAGATTGAGCGGCATACCGGGATTGGCAAGAGTACCGTATCTCGTATCGTGCGCGCCCGCGCGCGAACGGCGATGCGGGCTGGCGGAAACGTGATGTAAGGTCGCCTGTTCACCGCAGCTGGGGTCGTTCATACGCCGCAACCAGCGTTCAAAAGCTTGGTACGGTAACTGCACTTCTTAATATGCATAGAACAATCGTCATCTTGCATAAAATAACGGCTCGGTCCGGGTTTGCCCGTGCCTACCCCCGTCTGCGCCGTGCAAAAAACGGAGTTTTCAGCATCGTGTTGCTGTCGGCACCGCCGCAATCTTGCAACATACGGGTCCCGAAGCTATTGATTCCCGCCGTTGCGCCCCCGAAGCACGTGCCTGCGTCCCGTCAGACCGCGATGCTTGTTCTAAAACACAATATATATGCGCCTAAAGACGTTGATTAACGCTTTCGATGCGTATACACACAGCTTGGCGTGCTGAATACTCGCAAAAATGCACGCCGCTCCCTATGGGACCCGTCTGCGGCAGGCGCGAAGCGAGTCGGAGCTTCGCAGAACGGGGCTTGGCGAATTGCTTGGCGGGTCCGGGGCCCTGCCGCAGGCCTTTGGTGCTGTGAAAAACGCCCGTGTTCGCGTCTGCTGTGTGGTAAATGACAGACGGAGCGTCGGACGCGCGGACTTCGTGCGTCCGCGCTCATTAGGAAAAACAGAGCCGCCCGTATCGGGCGGCTCGGCAATCAAAAACCTTGGATTCGGGGCATACGCTACTGGTTAGTTTACCCCTCGAGCATGCCGTCGAGGGTGCGCCAGGCGAGCTCGGCGCATTTGACGCGGGCGGGCATGTGCGAGATGTCCTGAAGCTGGGCGGCCTCGTCCAGGTCTTCCAGGTCTTCCTCGGAGAGCTGCTCGCCGCGGATCATGGCGAGGAAGAGCTCTGCCAGGCGGTGAGCTTCCTCGACGGTCTCGCCGGTGATGAGGTCGGCCATGATGTCGGCACTGGCCTGGCTGATGGCGCAGCCGTGGCCGGTAAAGGAGGCCTCCTCGATCACGTTGTTCTCGACACGTAGCTGCAGGGTGAGCTCGTCTCCGCAGCTGGGGTTGATGCCGTCGTGCTCGTGCGTGGGAGCATCCATCTCGTACTTATAGTCGGGGTGCGAGTTGTGCTCCATAAATGTGGTGGAGGTGTACAGATTACCCATTGAACGTGCTCCAAACGTGATGCAGGCCGGCGATGAACTTGTCGATGTCGGCCTTGTCGTTGTAGAAGGCCACGCTGGCGCGGCAGCAGGCAAGGTTCTCGACGCCCAGCCAGGTAAGCAGCGGCTGCGCGCAGTGGTGGCCGGCGCGGATGCAGACGCCGTCCATGTCCATGATGCTCGCGACGTCGTGCGGGTGGATGCCCTTGACGTTAAAGCTCACGACGCCGTGGTGGTTGTCCCAATAGATGGAGCCGATGATCTGGACAAAGTCGAGCTGCATGAGTTCGCCCATCAGGTAGTGGACGAGTGCCTGCTCGCGGGCCTGAATGTTCTCGTAACCCACCGTGTTGACCAGGTAGTCGAGTGCCGCGCCCGTGGCGAAGATGCCGGCGGCGTCCTGCGTGCCGGCCTCGAACTTCTCGGGGACGGGCGCCCAGACGGCGTCCTGCTCGGTGACAGAGTCGATCATTTCGCCGCCGGTGAGCATGGGCGGCATGGCGTTGAGCAGGTCCATCTTGCCCCACAGCACGCCGATGCCCATGGGGCCCATGGCCTTGTGTGCGCTAAAGGCAAAGAAGTCGGCTCCCAGGTCGGCCACATCGACCGGCATGTGCGACAGCGACTGCGCGCCGTCGACGACCAGATAGCCGCCGTACTTATGGACGAGCTTGCCGAGGTTCTTGACCGGGTTCTCGACGCCCAGCACGTTAGAAACCTGACCCACGGCCAGAATTTTGGTCTTGGGACCAACCTTGGTAAGAACCTCCTCGGTGGTGAGCTGGCCGGTCTTGGTGGGGTAGAGGTAGACGAGCTTGGCGCCGGTTTCGCGGCAGACCTGCTGCCACGGGATTAGGTTGGAGTGGTGCTCCATGATGGTGATGACGACCTCGTCACCGGGCTCGAGCACCGTGGGTGCAAAGCTCTTGGCGACCAGGTTGAGCGACTCGCTCGTGTTGCGGGTGAAGACGACCTCGTTGGCCTGGGCGGCGCCGATGAGGTCGGCGATCTGTTGGCGGACCTTCGCGATGGCGTCGGTGGCCTCGACGGACAGCGAGTACAGGCCGCGAAGGGGGTTGGCGTTCATACGCTGATAGAAGTCGCGTTCGGCGTCGAGCACACAGGCAGGGCGCTGCGCGGTGGCGGCGCTATCGAGGAAGGCGATCTCGGGGTGCTGCTGGAACAGCGGGAACTGGCCCTTGTAGGGGTTGGTCTCGATGTCCACAGTGGGCCAGCCGCGCGAAGCCTCGTCGCTGGCGTCGAGCTCCATGGGCTCGGGGGCAGTACAGGTGTCGCATTTAACGTGCTCGGTGTCGATCATGCGAGCTCCTCTTCAAAGTTGTCGATCAGGTTGTTGCCCAGGCGGACGACGGCGGCGCGGGTGCGCTCGTCGGTGGCGGAAAGCGCGGCGTCCTCCAGCTTGGCGCGGATGAACAGGTCCTCGGCGGCGTTTTGGTCAAGGCCTCGGCAGGCGAGATAGAACAGTTGTTCGTCGCGGACGTGGCCGATCGTGGCGCCGTGGTTGCCGGCGACGTCGTCCTCGTCGCAGAGAATGACGGGAACGGTCTTGTTGTCGACGCCCTTGTTGGCCAAAAGCACCGTCTCGCGCTCGGTGCCGACGGCACCCTTGCAGCCGTGCACGAGGTCGATGGTGCCACGGTAGACCTTCTTGGACGTGCCAGTCAGCACGCCGTTGGCGTCGATCTCGCACTCGGTCTTGCGGCCGCGGTGGCGCAGCTCGTAGTTAAAGTCGCGCACCTGCTCGCGGGCGCCCAGGTAATCGGTATCGATCGTCACCTTGGCGGTATCGCCCAGCAGGTCGCCGGCAAGGCCGGTGGCGCTGGCGCCAGCACCCAGGACGGTGTGCTGCACGTTGACGCGCGCGCCCTCGTCCAGGAACAGGCCGGTGTCGTCGAGCGCGATCCAGCTATCGTCGAGCGTCTGCGTGCAGGTCACGTTGACGGTGGCGTACTCGTGGGCGCACACGCGTAGCGCGGAGCCCACGACGCCTTGGCCGGCAACGGGGGAGTCCAGGGCTATGCGCAGGTCGAGCGTTGCCTGCGGACGGGCGACGACATCGATGGCGGCGATGGCCGCGGCAGCGTCGACGCCACTCACGCGCACGGTAACCGTGGCGTGCTTGTATGCGGGCACATCGATGACGACGCGCTTGGTGGCGTGGTCGGCCAGGTAGGTGTAGGTAGCCTCGCCCATGCCAGTCTCGAAGGCCTCGGCAGGGGAGAGCTCCTCCTCGAGCTTGATGGCGCCGGCCTGGTAGATGGAGGTGGCGGGCACGTCGAGCTCGGTCTCGGGCGTGATGCGGGCGCGGTCGGCGGCGTCGCCGGGGGCGGAGGCGCGGCGCTCGGGGAAGCGCTCGGCCATGGTGTCCATGGCGGCTTCGAACGCGTCTGCCACGCCAGTAAACTGCTCGTCCAAGCCCTCGACCTCAACGGCCTCGGTGGGAGCGGCGGCAAGCTCGTCAGAGAGCTCGAGCTTGGTCTGATTCATCTTCAGCCAGCCCCAAGTGGCGGCCGGCATCGCGTTGACCTGCTCAAGGGTGGTAGCAGCGGTGTTAGTGGTCTGTTTCATTATCCGATCGCTCCTTCCATCTCGAGCTTGATCAGGTTGTTCATCTCGACGGCGTACTCCAGCGGCAGCTCCTTGGAGACTGGGTTGGCAAAGCCGTTGACGATCATGGTACGGGCCTCTTCCTCCGAGATACCGCGGCTCATCAGGTAGAACACCTTGTCGTCGCCGATACGTCCGATGGTGGCCTCGTGGCCGATGTCGACGTTCTTGGCGCGGATGTCCATGGCTGGAATAGTGTCGGAGCGGCTTTGGTCGTCGAGCATCAGCGACTGGCAGCTCACGGTTGCCTTGGAGCCCTCGGCCTTAGGCGTGGCCACGATGGAGCTGCGGAAGGTCTGGATACCGCCGCTCTTAGAGATGCCCTTGGTCTCGACGGTTGCCGAGGTATCGGGTGCGTTGAGCACGACCTTGCAGCCGGTGTCGAGGTTTTGACCGGCACCGGCAAAGGTGATGCCGGTAAAGCTCGAGCGGGCGCGGCGGCCGTTGAGCACGCTCATGGGGTAGAGGTAGCCCACGTGGCTGCCGAAGGAGCCACTGATCCACTCGATGTCGCCGTCCTCGTCCACGCGCGCACGCTTGGTGTTGAGGTTGTACATGTTCTTGGACCAGTTCTCGATGGTCGAGTAGCGCAGGTGCGCGCGCTTGCCCACAAAGAGCTCCACAGCGCCGGCGTGGAGGTTGGCCACGTTGTACTTGGGCGCGGAGCAACCCTCGATAAAGTGCAGGTCGGCATCGTCCTCGACGATGATGAGCGTGTGCTCAAACTGGCCGGCGCCCTTGGCGTTAAGGCGGAAGTAGCTCTGCAGCGGGAAGTCCAACTTGGTGCCCTTGGGAACGTAGACAAACGAGCCGCCCGACCACACGGCGCCGTGCAGGGCCGCAAACTTGTGGTCGGTGGGCGGGATGAGCGTCATGAATTTCTCGTGGATGAGCGGCTCCCACTGCGGATCGTGCAGGGCTTCCTCAATACCGGAGTAGACGATGCCCATCTTGGACGCCGTGTCCTGCATGTTGTGGTAGACCAGCTCGGAGTCGTACTGCGCGCCGACGCCCGCCAGGTAGCTGCGCTCGGCCTCGGGGATGCCCAAGCGCTCAAAGGTGTTCTTGATGTCGTCGGGCACCGACTCCCAGTCGTGCTTTTGGTCGGTGTTGGGCTTGACGTAGGTGACGATGTTGTCCATGTCCAGGCCCTCGATGGAGGGGCCCCACGTCGGGTCGGGAAAACGATTGAAGATCTCGAGGGACTTGAGGCGCAGGTCGAGCATCCACTGCGGCTCGTCCTTTTTGGCGCTGATCTCGCGCACGATGTCGGGCGTGATGCCGGCGTCGAGGCGCTCGAATCCCTCCTCGCCATAGGTGAAGTCGTAGAGGCTGCGGTCGATGTCCGCGACCTCGGTGCGGTTCTTGGTCATTGCGTCGCCCCTTTACGCCTGCTGCTCGGCAGCGGCAGACTCGGCCTGGGCGCGCTGCTCGGCGGCCTCGCGCTCGAAGGTCTCAAAGCCGTTCTTGTCGATCCAGGGGATGAGCGAGGCGTCGTCCTCGCGCACGATGTGGCCCTTGACCATAACGTGGACGCGGTCGACATCCAGGTGCTCCAAAATGCGCGTGTTGTGCGTGATGATGAGCATGGAGCCGTCGCAGCTCTTGCGATACGCGTCCATGCCGTGGCCGACGGTGGACAGGGCGTCGACGTCCAGGCCGGAGTCAGTCTCGTCCAGGATGGCGAGCTTGGGCTGCAGCAGCAAAAGCTGGAGCATCTCGACCTTCTTTTTCTCGCCGCCCGAGAAGCCCACGCCCAGCTCACGGTTGAGGTAGGCGGTATCCATGTTGAGCTCGGCCGCGAGTTCCTTGACGCGACGGCGGAACTCCTTGCCCTTCATCTCCAGGCCGGGGCGGCCGGCGATGCTGGCGCGCAAAAAGCTCGACAGCGGCACGCCCGGAATCTCGACCGGGGCCTGGAAGCTCAGGAACAGGCCGGCGCGCGAGCGCTTGTCGGTGGTGAGCTCGGTGATGTCCTGGCCGTCAAAGACGATGCGGCCGTCGTTGACCGTGTAAACGGGGTCGCCCATGACCAGGTGGCCGAGGGTGGACTTGCCGGCGCCGTTGGGTCCCATCAGCACGTGGGTCTCGCCGGCGGCGACGTTAAGGTTGACGTTGTGGAGGATGGTCTTCTCGTCCACGGAGGCGGTCAGACCTTCGATGGAAAGCAGCGGATTTGCGCTCATGCTGTCCCTCTCTGTATATGGTGTACTCATAGGTGTACTAAACCCTAGGAATCTTCTCGGAATAAAGTTACTATGGGTTCGGCGTTAGTCAAGGGAAAACCCGACTAATCCACTCGACTTTTCAAATTCTGGGACAAAATAACCTGTTGTGTTTGTCCCACTTACTTTAAATTTGGGACAAACAAACCTGGTTATGTTGTCCCAGATGCGATGGGAGGGTAGGTATGCTCATTTCTTCCAAGGGCCGCTATGCCCTCCGACTGATGATCTATATCGCGGCGCTGGGCGACGCCGAGGGCAAGATTGCCTTGCGCGAGGTTGCCGACCGCGAGCATATCTCGCAAAAGTATTTGGAGCAGCTGGTGCGTCCGCTTATGAAGGCGGACCTGCTTAAGAGCGTGCGTGGCAAGGGCGGCGGCTACATGATGGCCAAGGACCCGGCCGAGGTGCGTGCCGGCGACATCTTGCGTGCCGTTGAGGGCAGCACGGCTCCGGTGGCGTGCGATGGCATCGACAACAGCTGCGCCCGCAGTGACTTGTGTTCCACCGTCAAGTTCTGGCGTGGCCTTGACGAGGTCATCGAGAACTATGTCGACGGCGTGACGTTGGCCGACCTGGCCGCCGTCCCCGAAATCAACTTTGACATTAAGCTGTAGGTTGACCGCAATTCCTTAAGATTTCGCGGAGGGTTGTTGCCGTTTACCGAGGGGTTGTTGTGCAACAACGGGCGAGCTGCAATACTTAGTTTTATCTTTGCAAACTGCACTTTAACTACACCAATGCAGGGAGGATCTTATGCAGCCCAAGCATTCCGCGATTGTCGCGGGCCTGACGCTGGCGCTTTCGTTTGGCGCCGTTTCCGCGCCGGCACCCGCCGCTGCCGAGGAGCCCACGCCGGGCGTTGCCTCGGATGCCACCGATATCGATAAGGGCCTTTACACCCAACAGTCCTTCTCGGGCGTGCTGAGGTCGGTCCAGGGCGTTTCGTTTGTCAACGTGACTCCCGAGATGAAGTACTTTACCAAGTACGAGAGCCATGGCAACTATAACCAGGGCTTTTCGTATGGTGACGGCTACAACGCGCTGGGCTATTACCAGTTCGACCGTCGTTGGTCGCTCATTCCGTTTATGAAGCAGGTTTACAACTACGATTCTGCCAAGTACGGCATGCTCAAGGATGCGATTGATCGCGGCAGCGAGATTTCCAACGCGAGCAATGCCATGTACGAGAACGACCAGCTTACCGAGCTGGGCCGTATTGTACAGGAGGCCTTCCAGGGTGCTTATAACACCGATCCTGCTGAGTTTTCGGCTCTGCAGGATGCGTATGCGTACAACTCGTACTATGCGGTGACCGAGGCGTGGCTCAAGAGCGGCCTGGGCATTGATATTTCGGGCCGCGCCGATTGCGTCAAGGGCATGGTGTGGAGCATCACCAACATGTGCGGCACCGGTGGTTGCAGGGACTTCTTCCGTTGGGCGAATCTTTCCAACGATATGTCCGACCGCGAGTTTGTGACGGCGCTCTCCAACAGCGTGGTCAATAACGTGGCGACCAAGTATTCGAGCCAGCCCCAGTATCATGAGGGCTGGAAGAGCCGCTACCGCAACGAGCTAAAGGACTGCTTGGTTTATATCGCTGAGGACGAGGCTGCCGCCGCGGCGCCCGTGCAGCCCGAGCCTGCGCCGGCGCCCTCGCTGACACCTGATTCGAATGACGGCTCGAGTGACGATGTCAACGATGACAGGATGGATGCGCCCTCGACCGATGCTGACGGTAATGGCTCTGCTGGTGACACTACCAACGACGGCTCTACCTCGAACGGCTCCGATTCGAACGGCTCTGCTGCGGGCGATTCGCCTTCAAGCTCTGCCGGCAATACGGACAGCGACGCTTCTGGTTCGACCGGCGCTGACACCTCTAACTCATCCACCGGCTCGAGCGATTCGTCCGTTGACACCGGCTCTAACAACGGCTCCGGCTCTGACGCAGTCCCTGATTCCGATGATTCCAAGGACGACTCGAATAAGGCGCCGGACGCTCCCGTTGCTTCGCCGGACAAGAAGCCTTCTTTCTCCGTGCAGCTTGGTTCTACGCTGGGCTCTTCGCTGATGGCTGGCGTCAATAATGGCTCGACTCAGAACAAGGACAACTCTGATCAGGTTTCCACGGAAAAGACCGAGGCCGCAAAGGGCGACTCCAAGGACAAGGCTTCCGAGAAGGCTGAATCCGATAAGGGTCCTAGCTCTGATGAGAAGGGCGACAAATCCGCTCAGAAGAAGGACGAGAACAAGGACAAGACCGAGGACGGAAAGCAGCAGGGCGAGGACGGCGGTAAGGGCAACACCGACAACCAGGTCCAGGAGCAAAATGACTCCAAAACGGTGACCACTACGACCACCACAACCAAGTCATCTGGCGGCAATATGCCCAAGACGGGCGATCTGATTGTGATGGCGAGCCTTGCCAGCGCGAGCTTGGCCACGCTGGGCGCTACGTCTATCGTAAGTGGTAAGCATAAGCTCGATCAGCAGAAGAAAGCTTCTGGAGAGGACGACTCTGAGGAGTAGCCTCTTGGTTGCTAGATAATTAAAGAGTTGGGACGGGGTCCGGTGCGAATGCATCGGGCCCCGTTTTGTTGTGCAACGATTAGTTGTGCCCCCTCACACCTCTTGTTGCTACCGTTGCCCGATATGATCGCGCGGCGGCATCGGTACGCGCGAGGAGGTCATTACAATTGGCACCGTGTTGTGATTTAGGGGGAACGTTTTGGTGTCTGAACAGGCAAATAATGGTTGTGCTGCCGGCTTTGGCGTGCGTTTGATCGGCTGTGCCGACGATGCGGCTTTACCCATTGGCATGCACGACTATGCGGAGGCTCTTGGTTGCTGCACGCTGGTCGACAAGACCATGTTTATTGCAGATGTGTTGGATTGCGACGCGTCCGTTGTGGTGTGCTGTCGACCCGAGGGTTTTGGCAAGAGCATGAACTTGTCGATGCTCAGGGCTTTTCTGGAGCGTCCGGCGGTCAGTCGCGCTGGTCAGCGTTTGTTTGCCGATGCTCAGATTTGGGATGCAGACGGCGGGCGCTATCGGGATGAGTACGCTTGCTATCCGGTGATATCGCTGGACTTTTCTGGCGCTGCGAGGCGTGGCGCCGCTATTGCCGACGTCGTGCGCGATGCTCTTTCGGGCGAGTGCGCTCGTCTGCTGGCGCTTTTGGAGGCTCCGGATTTAGCTCGAGACAAGGTGCGTCACATCGAACGCGTTGCGCGTGGCGCGGCGAGCGAGGATGAGGTCGCCTCGGTGCTTGGCGTGCTCATAGAGCTGCTGGAGATTGCCTGCGATGAGCAGGTTGTATTGCTCGTTGATGGGTACGATGCGGCGTGGTCTCGCCGTGCGAGCGCGAGGGACGCTTCCGACGCCGATCCGGCAGAACTACTTGACCGTGCGCTGTTTGACGCCATTGCCACTGCGCGCGATTCGTTGCGGCTGACGTGTCTGATGGGGGAGTATCCCGGCCCTGCCGAAGCGGCGCTTTCTTTGCACTGCTGCTCGTATTGTCTGACGACGCCGCTTTCGACCTGGTGTGACCGTTGGTTCGGCTTTTCGGATGCCGAGGCCGAGGCTCTGCTGAATCATGCTGGGCGCGAGGAATACCTGGATGATGCGCGTGAATGGCTCGAGGGGTATCGGTTTGGCAGGGCCTATTGCTCGAGTCCAGAGCGTGTGATTGGGTTTTTGGACCGAGGCTGCACGGCGCCCGTGCGTGCCGATCTGTATGGGTATGCGGATTGCCTGAGTAGGGTAGTTAGTGACTGGAATCTCGACCGCCTTTCGATCTTGTTTGATTTGCTCGAGGCCCATGGATGCGTTGGGGTCCCGCTTTGTTTGGGCGCTGCGGGGCTAGAGGCCTCGCCTGATGATGGCTTGTGGACGGCGCTGTATCTGTCAGGTTTCCTGACGACAGATATGACTGAGGAGCCAGAGTATGGCGATCGCCTCTGTGCTTTGCGATTGCCCAATAACGAGCTTCGCCAGGCCTTGCGTCTAGTGATTATTGAGTGGTTTGAGTGCGCTGCAGAAGACATTCGAGACGTCGATGCGTTTCGCGACGGGCTGTGCCATGGGAACGAGGATACCGTGAGGCGGGCGCTAAGCCGCATCTTGGGAGATGCGGGAATCGGTGTGACCGACCCAGATACACCGCTGCCATATCACCTACTCTTGCAAGGACTCTGCTTTGGATTGCCGGGCTATGCCAATCCTGCTTCGAGGCGAAAGTGTGGCGCGGATCGCTGGGACATCCAGGTTTTTCCTACGGGCGCCGTGTTCGACATAGCCGATACGATCGGTATGCTCGATGAACGTCCGCTGATAACGATCAACATGATGTATGACCCCGGTGTGGATGCGCTGGGCCTGGAATTGCTGGCCGTGCAGGCGCTGCTCGACATAGAGCGCGACGGCATCGACGAAATCCGTGTGCCGCGACCCGGCGTTGGCCGCGTGCGCTGGGGGTTCGGGTTTGATGGACGGCATGTGGCTACGGTGTGCCAGCGGCTTTAAGCGCCGAGGTGTTTTCGGCTCCGTTACTCGGTGTCCTTCATGGGCGGCATGGGCTTCCAGTTGGGGTCCTTGACGATCTTGCGGGCGTCCTTCATGCCGCGGCACAGCGCCGGAATGCCGGTCTTAAAGCACTTATCGACCGCAGCCAGGCGAATGAATTCCTTGCAGAAGGTCGCGGCATTGCCCAGGCGGAACAGCATGGGGTGGTAGTCACCGTAGATCTGCATATAGCGAGCGAGGAAGCCTCGGTTGCGCATGATGTAGTAGCGGTTGGTGTCGCTCGTAGAGTTGAGCTGGCGCTTGCCGGCGATATCCCAGTTAGAGACGGCGCGGGCGCGCTTAAGCACCACGTCGGCAACAACGGCGGCGGGGAAGTGCTGGCTGGCCACGTAGCCATAGCAGGCATCGTCGCCGTAGATAAAGAAGCGCGCGTCGGGCAGGCCAATCTTGTCGACCACGCGGCGCGAGAACATGCCGCCCTCAAAGCATAGCTGGTTCATGGCGCGGTAGCCCTCGGGTCCCAGGTCCCACTTGGCGACAGGGTTGGGAATGCCGAGCGAAAGGATGAGTTGGTATTGCCAAAAGAAGGCGCCGCCGTCAAAGTCCAGGCGCGAACCCTGGATGACGTCGTAGCGGTCGGTCCACTTGGCAAGACGCTCGATGCCTTCGGGGATGACGAGCACATCGTCGTCCATCACCCAGAACCACTGAGCGCCCAGGTCGTAGGCGCATCTGGTGCCGGCGGAGAAGCCGCCCGCACCGCCGCCGTTTTCGAGCTGCGGGGCGTAGATGACACGGTCGGTGCCGCCCTGCGCGTCGGGTTGCTCGGTGTCGATGCCCCACAGGTTGGCCAGGCGCTCGTTGAATGCGGAGCACATGGCCTCGGTCTCGCGCGAATTCTCGTTATCGACAATCACGATGCGCCAGGGCGTTGCCGTGAGCTCGGTCATGGAGTCGAACAAGTTGGCCAGGAGTTCCTGGCGCTTGTACGTAACGACGACAATGGCGAGCTTATCGATGGGAGCGGGAAGGGTTGAAGGCATGGGGCAATATATCCTTTCACGCGCGGCGGGCGAGTGCAGCGCGGAAGCTATCGAATACGTCCTTGGGACTGTCCTATTGTAAAGGCTCGGCGCACCTTGGTGGCAAGCTTTGAATAAAACGCAGGAACCTGCCATGGGCCCGCCGCATGACGTGGGGCTGCTTTGCCCGCAAGAGGCTCCATAGATTATATAAACGCCCGCTGGCGCGCTGACCCTTTGATACCATGAAACGACAGGTATTTCCTAAGGAGCACATTTGTCTACTAACGCCTCTGGCAGCCCTGTTCTGTCGCTGCTTATTCCCATTTACAATGTTCAGCGCTACCTGCGCGAGTGTCTCGATTCCGCCCTGGCGCAGACGCTCAAGGACATCGAGATCATCTGCATTAACGACGGGTCGACCGACAACTCGCCGGCGATTATCCGCGAGTACATGGAGCGCGACTCCCGTGTCAAGATGATTGACAAAGCCAACAGCGGCTACGGCGACTCGATGAACCACGGTCTGGAGATGGCGCGTGGCAAGTACGTTGGTATCTTGGAGTCCGATGACTTTATGGCGTCCGACGCACTCGAAAAGCTTGTCTCGGCCGCCGATACCAATAATGCCGACTTTGCGAAGGCGAACTTTGATTTCTACTGGTCTAAGCCCGAGGAGCGCCGTTCGCTACACGAGATGTTTAGACCTCGGGATTGCGGCAAGCCGGTGCACCCGAGCGATACGACACAGTTCTTTAAGCAAAAGCCGTCGATTTGGTCGGCTGTGTACCGTCGCGATTTTCTTGAGCGCAACGGCATCAAGTTCTTGCCGACTCCGGGAGCATCCTTTCAGGACACGTCGTTTGCCTTTAAGGTGATTGCCTGCGCCGACAAGGCCGTTTACCTGCACGATGCCGTGCTTTCGTATCGTCAGGACAACGAGAACTCCTCGGTCAATTCTTCGGCTAAGGTCTTTTGCGTCAATACCGAGTATGCCGAGATTGAGCGTTGGATTCGTGAGGATTATGCCCGCGACCACGTAAGCGGCGATGTCGCGCGCATGCTCAAGTTCAATCAGCTCATTAAGTACGATTCGTACATGTGGAACTACGTGCGCCTGGCGCCTAAGTTCTATAAGGAGTTCCTGGTTCAGATGGCCAAGGAGTTCCAAGCGGCCTTGGACGCCGGGGACTTTTCGCTTGACGACCTCAAGCCGTGGAAGCGCGCAAATCTCGCTGCCATCCTCAAAGATCCTGAGGGCTGGGTTGACGAGCATCCGAGTTTTGCGACGGATGGTGCCTTGGGGCGTGCTAAGTATTACGCCTCGGTTGGAGGCCCAGGCGTGGTCGCTGCCTTCCTCATCGAATCGCTGAGGGGATAGGTCGACATGGGAGAGACTTTGACCCCCAAAGCGACCATTGTCGTTCCCGTCTACAATTCGTCGCGCTCCATTCAGCGATGCCTCGATTCGCTGTTGGCCCAGTCCGAGCGCTCGATTCAGGTTGTCTGCGTCAACGACGGTTCGACTGATGATTCGTTGAACGCGTTGCGTCAGATCGCGCAGGCCGACGATCGCGTACTGGTGATTGACCAGGAAAACGCGGGCGTCTCGTGTGCTCGAAATGCGGGTATCGATGCCGCCGAGGGCGAGACCGTCTTTTTTGTGGACGCCGACGATTACATCGATGCCCAGACGGTCGAGCGCGTGCTGCATGCCATGGAGTCTGCGGATGCCGAGGCCGCCGTTTTTGGCGGCGCCTGTGAACCTGCCGATGCTGCCCCCAAACGCGTCCAGCAACTCATGAGCCCCAAAGCTGGTACCTTCGGCGCCCGTGATCCCCAACTGCTGTTCCATTCGAATACGCAGCCCTATGCCTGCCGTGCGGCTTTTTCGCGCGAGCTGCTCAATCGCGAAGGCATTCGCTTCGCCCCCGGTTTGGCTTTGGGCGAGGACGTCGTCTTCCAATTTGCGGCTTATGCGCTTGCCCACAGGACCGTCGTCATGCCGGACAAGTTCTACCACTACGTGATGGAGAGCGAATCGGCGACGCACGAGTTCAACAGTGTCGAGGCTCGCGCCAAAAAGCTCGATGCCCATATGAGAATGCTCGAGGAGGTCTTGGAGGACTGGGCGGGCTACGGTCTTATGGACCTGTGTCCCGGCGAGCTGATCACCTGGTTCCTGGACCTTATCGTGTTTGATTTGGCGCGCTTGGATTCCGATGACTTCCATCGCGTGGCGGCTCGCGTCAACATGGACCTCACGACGTTTTTGGGAACGGAGTGGGCGGATATGCCTGCTAAGGGCGCCGTTCGCCGTGTTGCCCACAAGCTCGTTGCGGCGACCCCGGGCGTTTCGATGGCAGATGCCACGCTGTTCTATCTTTCGACTCGCGGTCTCAAAGCCTGCCTGGAGCGCTTTATATAATTCCAAGCGCTGCCGCCCGCCGCAACCCGGCTGCTAAAATAACCCTGTTACACGCTATTCAACAGGAGGTTCTCTTGCAGAACTCTGATACCCCTAAAGTTTCGCTGCTTGTTCCCATTTGCAATGTCGAACGCTACCTGCGCGAGTGCCTCGATTCTGCCGTGACTCAGACGCTCAAGGACATTGAGATCATCTGCATTAACGACGGGTCGACCGACAGCTCGCCGGCGATTATCCGCGAGTACATGGAGCGCGACTCCCGTGTCAAGATGATCGACAAAGCCAACAGCGGCTACGGCGACTCGATGAACCGCGGCCTGGAGATGGCGCGCGGTGAGCACGTGGGCATCCTTGAGTCCGACGACTTTATGTTTGAGGATTCGCTCCAAAAGCTGGTCGCCAAGGCCGATGCTGAGCATGCCGATGTGGTGAAGGGCGACTTTTACCTGTATTGGTCCACGCCCAGCGAGCGCCGTGAGCTGTTTGGGATCATCGACGAGCATATGACGGGCGCCGCGTATCGCCCTGTCGATCGCCCGGGCATCTTCTACCGCAAACCTTCCATTTGGTCGGCTATCTATCGGCGCGAGTTCCTCAACGACAATCAGATTCGGTTCCTTCCCACGCCGGGTGCCTCGTATCAGGACGCAGGCTTTAACTTTAAGGTTTGGGCTTGCGCCGAGCGTGCCGCGTTTATTGCGGACCCCATTTTGTGCTATCGCCAGGATAACGAGAAGAGCTCCGTTAATTCGCCCAACAAGGTATTTTGCGTGTGCGACGAATACGCCGAGATGCAGCGCTTTTTGGATGAACGCCCCGAGCTTAAGGCTCAGCTTCAGGGTATTTTAATGCGCATGAAGGTCGATACGTACCGTTGGAATGATGAGCGCCTGGTCGATGAACTGCGCGAGCAGTTTTGGAAGAAAGCCTCGTCCGAGCTCAAGGCCGACTGGGATGCCGGTCGCTTTGATCTGTCGCTGTTTGATCCGCGTGGCGAGACCGACTTGCGCCTGATGGTCAAGTCGCCCCGCGCCTATATCGATTCGCGCTTTGATTTTAAGAAGCCGGGCAAGCTCAATACGTTTAAGCACTACTTTAAGATCGGCGGCCTGCCGCTGGTCTGGCGCGTGCTGACGTATCAGCGCACTTACGGTGACAACCCGCACCCTGATGACGTTCCGGCCGCACAGTAGGAGCGCGTGATTATGGTTACCCCCAAGATTTCCGTTGTCGTTCCCATCTACAAGGTGGAGGATTGCCTGGCATGGTGCCTGGACTCCCTACTCGCGCAGGATATGCCCGGTTGGGAAGGTGTGCTGGTTAACGATGGCTCGCCGGATGGGTCGCGCGACATCGCCGCTGCCTATTGCGAAAAGGACGCGCGCTTTACGCTGATTGATAAACCCAACGGTGGTTTGTCGAGCGCCCGTAACGCGGGTATCGCTGCGTCCTCGGCTCCTATCGTCGCGTTTTTGGATTCCGACGACCGCTTTACGCCCGATGCATGCCGCGTGATCGTCGATGCCTTTGAGCGCGAGGACTGCGACGTTTTGACCTTTGGCGCGAACCCGTATCCGCTGGAGGCAGGGTATCCGTGGCTTAACTATGTGCTGAGCCCGCGCGATGTGTCATTTGAGGGCTATAGCACCGACCTGCTGTTTAAGGAAGCGTCTCGCCCCTTTGCATGGCGCACCGCCTGCAAGCGTGAGTTTTTGCTGGGCAACGGGATCGTGTTCGACGAAACCGTTAAGTATGGCGAGGACCAGGTCTTCGATTTTGCCGTGTACGGTCGTTCGTGCAAGACTTCGCTTATCTCGAACAAGCTGTATGACTACCGTGTGGCGCGCAAGGGCTCGCTCATGGACATCATGCGCTATGACGACGAGACGCGCCTGCTAGAGCACGTGAAGATTTACTCCGCGGTGCTGGCTGACTGGCAGCGCGATGGTCTCGATGCCCAGCATGCCGATGACCTGGCATATTTCCTGTGCGATCTGGTGCTGTACGATGCGCTCAGGCTGTTGGGTACGGACTGCGGCAAGGTGTTTGCTGCCGTTGCCACGGCGCTTGCCGGCTCTGCCGTGGGCAGCGATACTGCGCTCGCGCAATGCGCTCCTTCTGTTGCTGCTATGGTGCGTGCAGCGCTTACCAGCAATGCCCCCAATGCCCGTGCGTGCAAAAAGCTCATGTTCGATTACGACGTCTTGAGGTTTGGGCGCCTGGGTGCCTGCAAACGCATGGCAGCGAACGCCCTTGGAAAGCGAGAAGTGTAGATGAGTATCAAGCGTTTGGCACTTTGCCGCAGTCAGGGCCGTCTGTTTGTGCTGCTTCGTTTTGCCGGTCAGGATGTCGCCGCGCTTATCGAGCGGGAGGGTTCTCAGGCGTTTGCCCATGCGACAACGAGCGGTTCTTGTGTGCCGTCGCTGGTGTTCCCAGTCGATCATGGCCGTGTGCTGGCGCTTTGCCCTTCCGTTTCCGATTACGAGCGCGAGCTCGCTGTCTTGGTGCTTCCGTTTTTGGATGGCTCTGCGATCGACGCTGCATTTGTGTCCGGTGGCCAAAAGCTTGGCGCCATTCGCCTCGATAGCCGCGTGGCCAAGCTGGAATCCAAGATTAACTACAAAGCAAAGCCTGCGATGTGTGCGCTTGTTCGCGATGCACAGCGCAGCGAGTGCTGCGGTCGCTATGAGATCGATGCCGTTCGTTATTTACCGGCAGACGCCGGCGCGGTGTGGCGCTATGAGGTTACCTGGGCTGGAGACCTCCAGTGCGCACCTGAGCTCCAGATCTTCGATGCGCATATGAATGTCATCGATGCCACCGTGCATGTGTTTGAATCGCAGGGCGATGTGCCGCAGCGCAACGGTTGCCGCGTCAATAAAACGTATCTGAGCGTAGAGATGCCTCAGGATATACGGGATTTTGTCGCGATTGCGAGTGATCCCACAGAGCAGATTCAGAGCGGTTTTTGCGCCATGGATGGTCGCCTGTACAACGGCATGGTCGACGACAGTTGGAACCGCATGAAGGACGCGCGTGCAGACGACGCAGCTTATCGACGTTGGTTTGAGCGGCATCGCGCAAAGCCGGCCGATTTGGCGTGCCAGCGTGTCGCTTCGGCGGCCTTTGCCTATAGACCGCTCGTGAGCATTGTGGTGCCGTGCTACAAGACAGATCGGGTCTACCTGCGCGAGCTGCTGGACTCGGTGCTAGCCCAGAGCTATGACAACTGGGAATTGCTGCTTATGGACGCCTCGCCCGAATGGGATGCGGTGGCCAATCTTGCGGCTGCCGCCAATGACGAGCGGGTTTGTCGTATTGAGCTGCCTGGCAACGGCGGCATTGTGCTCAACACCAACGCTGGTATTCAGCAGGCGACTGGAGACTACATCGCGTTCTTGGACCATGACGACATTCTGGAACCGGACGCGTTATTCCAGTATGTTTCCGCGCTGAACAAGGCTGCCGAGGGCGAGCGTCCCCAAGTCCTGTTCTGCGACGAGGACATGTTCCAGAAAACGGGGGAGTGGGGCCAGCCGGTCTTTAAGACCAAACTCAACGTTGACCTGCTCTATAGCCATAACTGCGTGACGCATTTCCTGATGGTGGAGAAGGCGCTTATCGATCGTATTGGCATGTCCCCAGAAGACGTTGCGGGCGCCCAGGACTACGACCTGACGCTTCGCTGCCTTGCGGCGGGCGCGCGGTTTGAGCATGTTGCGCACGTGCTGTATCACTGGCGCGTTCATCCGGGGTCGACCGCCGATGGCTCTGCCGATAGCAAGCCGTATGCCATTGAAGCCGGGCGCCTTGCGCTGCAGCGTCACTTTAACGAGCTGGGCATTTGCGGAACGGTCGAGGAGACCGAGACGCCGTTTGTCTATCGCATGCGCTATGCGCTGCCGGAGCCTGCGCCGCTGGTGAGCATTGTGATTCCCACCAAGGACCACGTTGAGACGCTCGATGCCTGTGTGATGTCGATTGCCCAGAAGGCCACGTATGCCAACTATGAGATCGTCTTGGTGGAGAACAACAGCGAAGCCCCGGATACGTTTGCGTATTACGAAACCCTGCCGGAACGCGTGGCTTCAGCATCAGAAGGCAAGGGCATCGCGCGCGTTGTGTACTGGCCGGGCGAGTTTAATTACTCTCAGATCATCAATTTTGGTGTGGAGCACGCCAAGGGCGACTACCTGCTGCTGCTCAACAACGATACCGAGGTCATTAGCCCCGACTTTATCGAAGAGATGATGGGTTGTCTGCAACGTCCCGATGCGGGCGTGGTGGGTGCCAAGCTCTATTTTGCCGACCACCTGGTGCAGCACGCTGGCATTTTGGTCGGTGTGCGCGGCGCACTTGCCCATGCCAACCAAGACTTCTCGGTAAAGCGCGAGGGCTATCTTGCCCGTGCTGTGCGTCCGGGCAACTTTAGCGCCGTAACGGGCGCCTGCCAGATGGTGCGACGTGACGTATTTGAGCAGGTCGGGGGCTACAACGAGGAATTCGCCGTAGGCTTTAACGACGCAGACTTTTGCCTGCGCGTGTGGGAGGCGGGCTACCGCACCATCTTTACGCCCTATGCCGAGCTGTACCACTACGAGTTCACCTCGCGCGGCAGGGAAGAGGCTAACGAGGAAAAGCTGCGCCGCTGGAAACGCGAGCAAGCTCTGTTCATGCAACGCTGGCCGGAGCTCTTCCTCGATGGTGACCCGTGGCTCGGACCGAACCTATCCTCCGACAGTGAGTACTTCTCGTTTTAGTGCGAAGTAATGCCAAGTTCCGGCAAAGTATCCTCAAGAGCCGCAAGGGCGGTGGGGTTCAAGTACTCCTCGTTCATGCAGCTCTTGTCATATCGAAAACGTGTGTCTCGTGAGCATTCGATGAGTTCTGCAGTAAAGAACCTCTCCCAGCTAAAGAACTTTGAGCTTTCGATATGTTCAGCGGGGTTAAGCAGCATGTCCTTAATGTGTTTGCTGTTGAATAATCCCGACTTCAACACGAGCCATTCAAACGATTCCGGTAGGAATAGCTTGATGTTCTTTCGGCGCAATAGAGCAGCTACTTCCGCAATTTCTGGTCCAAAGGCGGCGCCGTCGGCAATCACGAGGATGTCGTTTTCCGGTGCGTCCATAATGCAGTTGCAAATATTTGATTTTCCTCCCGCGCTGATGCATTTAATGCTGCTCTTTTTGCATAGCAAACTGAAGAATTCGTAGCCCGAATTTGTGTCCTCGACAATGACAAGCTCGGGCCTCTCGCCTCTAAAATCAGTATCACCGTAAATACGATATGTAGAGGTGTAGACACGAGAGTAAACGGGATACTTCGTTGTGGTTCGGTTGGTGTTCTTAAGACCGTAGATTTCATCAACGCTATAGGGCAGTTGGCGCAGTGACTCTCTGGCGACAATTACGTAGTAGTTTGAGCTACGCTTTGCTTCATGGGCAAATTCTCTTGATCGAACAAAAGTATTGCCCTCATCAATAAAAACAATACTGCTGGAAATCTCTTGGAGATCTCTACGCCAATATTTTCCAGATATTGTTTTACAGGGCACTTTGCAACTTACTGTTACGCCGCTTTGTGCCCCAAGCTCTTCGTGAGCTGCCACCATATCAAGCAGAGTTGTCTTGCCTGTAGCACTGTTACCTTGGATGATGGTCAGATTTCTATTGATGGTCAGTTTAAACTGAACCCGGTTATTTTGAATAATTACCTTGTATGATCCGCGCATCAGGAGTTCTCCCTTAGGCATTTTCCAGCTATGGGGACAAGGTCAAACATTGTGTGGACTATATCGCCCGTATTTGCAATGGTTACCGTGAATTTGCCGTTTCCAAAATCCATTATGTGGTAGAGATTGATTGTTAGATCCTTTTGCGCGGCGATCCTCAGAATCCAGTAGGCGCAATTATCACCGCAATTTGAGGCGTTATATATATTCTGCGGCATAAAGTACATAAGCAGTAGCGTTTTGGTGCCGCTGGATAGTTTCTCGGGAGGAATGATGCCTAGAATCTTGGTATCGATTGCATTGGGGCCTACCACGGTGCCTTTGTCGATGGATTTTATGACCCTTTGGGCAAAGGAGTCTTGAAACCACTGGGGCGAATATACGTTATCGAAGTAAACGGACGTGTTGTAGATAACGTTTTCCATATCACCATAGTGAATTGTTAGCACGTCAGCTCCTTCGGCTTGCTGATTTGGCATCTAGTGAGATTGATTATATCGCAGCACATGAGGCGGGCGTTATCGGCCCGCGGTAGATGTGATTGATGACCAAGGTTTGTATTTTGTTGCTTTATTATTCAGTTCACTCGTTTAATCAGTTCGCTCATGCGCTAAGTTTGCCTTAGAAGCTATTTAGCGTAACGGTTGAGGTGTGGCGACTCATATTTAAATTGCAGTCACAAAGACACCTTTTATCGATTTCCCGTTGAAATACTGAATTGATAGTTTAAAAATAACTTAAGAGAGCCTTAAATCTCGGAAAAAGGATGTCGTATGAAAAACCTTCGAGAAAGATGGCACGGACTAACAGTGCTGGGAGTTGTTGCATTTGCTGCTGCCTGCATGACGGTTGCCCCGGCGCCCTCATTTGCTGATATTGCTGGCGGTGGCGGAGGCGGTGGACCGATTACGGAATGGTGTTCCGACGGTCGTCCGAAGAGTGGACTCGTTCGGTGCGAGGACGGCAACCTTCGCTATTTCGATCCCGAAACTGGCGCCATGGTCACGAACCAGTGGCATAACGAATACGAAGCTGTCTGGTACTATTTTGGCGCTGACGGGACCGCGGTGTCGGGCTGGCAGTCTATCGGTGGGGACAAGTATTACTTCTATCCCGAAAACCATGATATGGCATACGGCCGAGTTCAGATTGACGGCAAGAACTACTTCCTGAACACCCCTGGTGCCAACGCCGATGGCCGCATGCAGCATAGTGGCTGGTTCTACGACTCCATCTACGGAAAGTGGTCCTATGCGACCTCCGACGGTGAGCTATTGACCGGTTGGCATAATCTCGGCGGGGCTTGGTACTATTTCAACGAATCTGGGGTCATGCTGACTGGCTGGATCAACGATTCGGGTACCTGGTACTACACTAATGTCTCCGGTGCGATGGTCACTGGCTGGCTCAACATCGGCGGTACGTGGTTCTACCTCGACGGCTCGGGCGCCATGGTCGCTAACAGCTGGCGCAGCCTCGGCGGCTCCTGGTACTGGTTCGGCGACTCCGGTGCAATGGCCACTGGCTGGTTCTTGGCAGGCGGCTCTTGGTACTATGCGAGCGGTTCGGGCGCCATGGCAACCGGCTGGCTCAGCAATGGCGGCACGTGGTATTGGCTCGGAGGTTCGGGCGCTATGGCCTCTAACTCTTGGGCTAACGTTGGTGGAGTTTGGTACTGGTTCGACGATTCCGGCGCGATGGCCACCGGCTGGCGTCAGGTCGGCGGCGCCTGGTACTACTTTAGCGGTTCCGGCGCTATGGCTCACGACGCCTGGGTCGGCGACTACTACCTCCAGTCTTCCGGTGCCATGGCTACGAATGCCTGGGTTGGCTCCTACTATGTCGGCGAGGACGGCAAGTGGATTCCGGGCTACGGTTTAGTTTGGCATAAGAACGGTAGCGATGTTTACCATACGCATAAGTGCCGTACCGTTGGTAAGGACGCAAAGGGCTATTCGCAGATCTCTATTCAGGAGGCCCAGAGGCGTGGCGCTTCACGAGAGTGCAAAAACTGCCAGCAAATTGGCTAGCACATTACTGAGCTAGTTTTGATTGAGGCCCCGTTGCCCTGAAGCGACGGGGCCGCTGCGTGATTGGATACCGTGCTGTTATGAAGAAATGGTCATTCGGAGTGCTGGCTTTTTCGGGCCTCATTTCTTTTGGGCTCCTTTTGGGTTCGCCCTCGATGTTATACGCCCTTGATTCGAATAACACTGACGAAGGTCCCGCATCTAATGTTGCTATTGCTTCTGTCGAGTCAGGCGTCGATGCTCAGCGCGAGTCAACCTTCGCTGTCGAGCAGAACTCTCAGGTGGATAATGAGGCCCCTTCTGAGGTTTCGAATCAAATTATTTGGCATCAGGGGTGGATATCACCCGAAGAAGGGGCTGGTTTTTGGCGTTGGGGCTTGTCCGACGGAACAATCGCTGTTTCTTCTTGGAGACATATAAACGGTAGCTGGTACTGGTTCGACGACGAAGGTCGAATGGCTCAGGATGGGTTGGTTCAAGTCGGGGGTGCGACGTATGCCTTCTCCTCTTCGGGCGCAATGCGTGTCGGCTGGTACCTAGATTCTACGGGCTCCACTTCTGCTTGGCGTTATTTCTCCGGTTCTGGCGCCATGGTAAAAGGCTGGCTTTCAGACGGCAGCAACTGGTATTGGCTGGATGATGAAGGCAAGATGGTCCACGACTCGATGCTGCAGATCGGGGGAGCCACGTATGGATTCTCTTCTTCTGGTGTGATGCTTATCGGATGGCATCTTGATGCTTCCGTTTGGCACTATTTCTCCGGCTCTGGCCCCCTGGTAAAAGGTTGGCTCTCGGATGGGGGTCGTTGGTACTGGCTTGATCCTGCAGACGGTTCTATGGCCACCGGGTTGAAAGAATGTAATGGCACTTCTTATATCTTTAACAGCTCAGGGGCCATGCTATCCTCCCAGTGGGCTCTTATTGACAACAACTGGTATTACGCTGACTCCAACGGCTTACTGCATGGAGGCTGGTTACTTCTAGGGAATTCTTGGTATTACCTGGATCCAGGAAGCCATATTATGCTCACGGGCTTTACGCAAGTGGAGTCGTCCACCTATTTCCTTACGTGTTCAGGCGCCATGGCAACAGGCTGGGCACTTGTTGATGGTACTTGGTATTACGCCGCATCAAATGGAGCTATTCAACGAGGACGATGGATAAAGTTCGGAAGCGCCTGGTATTACCTTGATGATGTATCCGGCGCAATGTGTACTGGTGAATTCGCGGTAGGAAGCACGCGCTATTTTTCTTATGATTCCGGTGCGATGGCATCTTCGTGCTGGATTAACTTGAGCGACGGTATGGCATGGGCGAATTCGTCTGGAGCACTGAGCGAGCCGTTGCCTACTTCATCTGATGGATCTCCCGTAGTCGCTGATCGTGCTGACTCGTCTTCATTGCCAGGTGTGATTCATATTGGAGACGCGGTTTTCTATGCGGATGCAAACGGTGCTGTCAATGTAGCATCTGGTTGGATTATGTCGAAAGACGCTTCTGACGAAAGCGGCAATACTTGGTATTACGCATCTTCCAATGGTGTCCTTAAGTCTGGTTGGCAATATGTTAACGGTGCGTGGTATTGGATGGATCCTTCCACCTACAAGATGAAGACCGGATGGCTCAATGACCGCGGCACGTGGTACTGGCTTCAGCCTTCGGGCGCTATGTTTGCTAACGGGTGGCTGAAAATCGATGGCGTCGACTACTACTTCAATGCAAGTGGTGCATGGTTGAATACGTCTGGTTCTGTTTTGGGGGTTAATAGGTCCAGCCTGGTCAATTGGCTTATGAGCCACGAAAACGATGGCTATTACCGTGGAACACGCTATGATACGCATCTTAGCCAAGAAACATGCATGTATCCAAAGGGTGATCCTCGTTGGGACGGGTATACCGGTATGAACTGCGGCGGATTTGTATCGCATGCATATATGAAAGCGGGCGGGAATTTAGCTCCCATTGCCGCCGAGCAGAGCCATTCCCCTTGGAGTGGTGGTCCCGGAAGGGGCGGCTGCGTTAACGCTTATCGTTGGTACGGCTACGCTATCGATACGTGCGCAAACGTGACTTATTTCAACTCTATTGATGAGTTGTTACGTAGCGGTTTGGCTCGTAAGGGGGACATTGTGTTCTTCAATCCTTACAACCCATATGCGGACGATAGCCACATTGGCTTTTTCTGGGGCAATTCGCCGAGCGAAAACTTGTTTTGGCATAGTGACGGTTATGGAAACCGCATCTCCGGTTTGACCGCTTTGGGTCCATCGAAAGTAATATTGATTCGTTAGAATTCTGAGTTGTAGGGGACTCTCTGGGTCCCCTACCTTTTTGACATCTAGTTTGAAAGTTTATTTGAAGTCGGTATTCTTGGGGGGTAAGAGTAGGGACTAGGAGTCCTTGGTTTCACCCTGCTGGGAAGTTCTTGTTTACATTGTGGTATTGCGTGCAGTTATTTGTCGTCCTAGATGGCATCTTGTCCAGTTGGATGTTCGGAAATCTTTCACAGCCATGCTGTAAGCTAAACGCAAACAAGAACGAATGACGAGGTTTACATGAGCAAACATCTTAAGTTATTTTCGGCATTGTTGGTGCTGATAGTCCTTGCGCCCATTTCTGTGTTTGTTTTCCCCTCGAACGCGGAAGCTGCGCGGTCCCTAGTTGAGAATTCCTGGCGTTATGAGGATGGGCAATTGGTCGCAGAGGATGCTTCTTCCGAAGAAGATGGAATAGCCTTATTGTCCATGGACATTCTTCCCGATGGGGCTACGGCGCAGGGCATCGATGTCAGTGAGCATCAAGGACGTATTGACTGGAATGCTGTTAAGGCTTCTGGTATCGATTTCGCTATTCTGCGTGTTGGATTTGGCGCTCCATCTTGGGGCGGTCGAGTTGACTATCAATTTAATCGAAATATTTCTGAGTGCGAGCGACTCGGAATTCCCTACGGCGTCTATATCTATTCATATGCTTTTGATAATCAGCAGGCAGCCGATGAGGCATCAATGGTGATCAATTGCCTTTCTGGACATAATCCAAGATTGCCGGTGTATTACGATCTTGAGGATAACTCGATAATTGCAAATGGACGTCAAACCGGAATTGCATCGAGGGCGCAGGTTTTTTGTAATAGGATTTCTGCCGCAGGATATGAGCCTGGTATTTATGCAAATTTAAATTGGTTTAACAACATTTTGACTGACTCTGTATTTAAGAGTAGCTCTTGGGATCATTGGATTGCTCAATATAACTCGCAATGTGACTATACCGGCAATTACAGTTTTTGGCAGTATAAGAGCAACGGAAAAGTCCCTGGAATCAACGGCAACGTTGATATGAACTACGCGTATGTTGATGTCTCCCTTTATCATTGGCAACTAATTGACAGCACCTGGTATTATGCAGCCTCCAACGGCAAGGCGTATGCCGGATGGTTGTTTCAGAGTGGCACGTGGTACTGGCTCGAGCCCGACGCGGGCGGTGCCATGGCAACCGGCCTTCACGAGTGCAACGGCTCCCTGTACTGGTTTAATTCGTCCGGCGCCATGGCGACCGGGTGGGTCCTCGACGGCGGGACCTGGTACTACGCGACTGGCTCCGGCGCGCTGGCGCGCGGCCCCGTATCCGTCGGCGGCGTGCCCTACTGCTTCGACGCCCGGACGGGGGCCATGCTGACGGGCTACCAGACGGACGCGCAGGGCGTCCGCCGCTACTTCGGCAGCTGCGGCCCCCTTAACGGATGGGGCCTCGTCGACGGCTCCTGGTACTGGTTTGCGAACGGCATCGCCTCGACCGGCTGGCTTTACACCGGCGGCTCCTGGTACTGGCTCGACCCCGACGCGGGCGGCGCCATGGTGACGGGCCTTCACGTGTGCAACGACTCAGCGTACTGGTTCAGCGCCTCCGGCGCGATGGCGACCGGATGGGTGCTCGACGGCGGGACCTGGTACTACGCGACGGGCTCCGGTGCCCTCGCCTCCGGATGGCTCAGCCTAAGCGGTGCATGGTACTGGCTCGACCCCTCGACGCATGCCATGACCACGGGCGTTCAAACTATCGGATCATGTGAATACATATTTAATAGTACCGGCAAGATGATGGCTAATTGCTGGTCAAACGGTGATAGGTCTTGGATGTATCATTCGTCATCCAGCGGCGCAATTGACCTTAAAGGCATAATGACCGATTCGGGAATCCAGCTGATTGACGATGACGGTAATGCCAGAACGGGCTGGATTGAGAGTCAGGGTTCTCGATATTGTTGTTCTGCTAATGGGGTAATTCTGACTGGATGGCAGCAAATTGCTGGGTCTTGGTATTACTTTAACTCGGATGGTCGAATGGCGACCGGCTGGCTTAACGATGGCGGTAACTGGTACTGGCTAGATTCCGCTTCTGGCATAATGAAAACGGGATGGCTTTCCCGTGGGGACACATGGTATTACCTTGATGCCGCACGTGGGGGAGTAATGTTGAGCAACGGTTGGTATTGGATCGGCTCTACTGACTACAAGTTCAGTTCATCCGGCGCAATGGTTGGCGCTTGGGTCGATGTCCCGTGCTATTCGCAGTACCCGGAACTTCCTACTGGCTGTGAGTCGGTTGCCCTTACAAACTTGCTTAACTACTATGGTTTCGGTTTAGGTAAGACGATTATTGCGGATTACTATTTGCCCAAGGGAAGTAATGGCAATTTTGTTACCGCTTTTGATGGCAATCCAAGGCGTAGCAGCGGGGGTCTCATGGGATGCGTCGCACCTGCGATTACTATTGCTGGTAATAACTTTCTGCGTGCTGCTGGAAGTGGCAAGCAGGCAAAAGACGTCTCTTTCTCGTCAATTTCTTCCATTAAGAACAGGCTGACCTGTGGTCAACCTGTTGAGATGTGGAATACCGAATGGGGAAGTTGGCCAGGAGGCCGTTATGCTGCGCGTTGGTATAACGGGCATTCCTATGGTCTGTGGGGCGGTAATCATGCCGTAGTCCTTAAAGGCTATGATGACGAGCAGGGAATTGTCTATCTTTCGGATTCGATTAACGGCAATGTTACGCGAAATGCCCAAGTGTTCTTCGGCACGTGGCAACAGATGGATAGCCAGGCCGTGGTAATTGAATAGCCATGATGCTAAAAGGGGAGAGCTCGACGAGCTCTCCCCTTTTGCTACATTGTTAATCTAGCTACGCCGTCTTCTTACGTCCAAATAGTTCGTCCCAGTTACTGGCTGCCAAAACTGTTCCGCATACAATTACAACGCAGCAGATTACGGATGCCATGTCGGGAATTGTTCCAAGCAAGATCAGGCCAAAGACCACTGACCATGCCGAATAGGAGATATTCAGAGCCATCGCACGCGCTGCTCCGATTGCCGCAATGCCCTTGTAATAGAACAGATAGGATGCAGTTCCTGCGAGTCCGGCGAGTGCAATAATCAATGTGGGCATGCTTGGGATAGCGCCCAACGTGAAATGCCATGCTCCGAAGAGGGGGAGTACGAGCGCTCCATAAACAAGCGCACTTGTAGTTTCGCGGATTTGCAAAGCTGTTTCGTCATCAACGGCATCATCTTTCATTCCCCATGCGCACAGCACCGCTTCGGATCCCCATCCAATAACGGCAAGCACTGCGCCGAGTAAGCCGAGGGGGGCATTTGCAATCTCGCTCGATCCGGCCGATAGATAGCCCATCGTCATTACACCGCAAAGAGCAACGAGAAGGGAAAGAATCTGGCCTTTGCCCATTTTCTCCTTCAGCAGTACGAAGGAAAGGAATGCTCCGACTGCGGGATAGAAGGCGGAGATGATTGCCGTGTAGGCAGCTCCGATGTTATTAATTGCCAATACGTAGCCGGTCATTCCGATAGGTCCACCGAGTAGGGCGCCGGCGATGACGACCTTGCCCGAACGAGTTTTAAGTGCAGCGAGCGTGTCTTTTAGTCTGCCTCGGACTCCCATGTAGCCAAAGAGCCAAATTGCACAGAAGGCATCATGGAGAAAGGATCCCGCAATGGAGGCGCATGCAAGCGCTTCCGCCGATCCAATATAGGGCGCAAGCGCCAAGCCGATTCCAAGAATTACTGTATCAAGGCCCCAAAGAAGACCGCTAAAAAAGCCGAATTGCATCGTTACTCACCTTTCCGATAGATCTCCAGTGCCTTTTTGAGGTATTTGGCACCGTAATTGAAGTAGATATAGAGCCATTCGCCCACGAAGTCGCCTTCGGCTTCTTTCAGAAGAGACCAGAGGTACCAGCACCATCCTGCAAGGGCAATGTGCGCATAGTTATGCGCAATTTCGTTGTTTGTTGCCTTGCGCCCAAAATATGCATCAAGCGCGCGGTCGACTTCATCTTCGGAAAGCTCGCAGCAGACACTGCATGTTCCAAAATCGTTTGCGTAATCGCTCATGCCAGCATATTCCCAGTCAATGAGATAGTACTTGTCGTTCTCATCGATAAGGAAATTGAGGTAAAAGAAGTCATTGTGGCAAAGGCATTTTGGTGCATTATCGGCCTGTACAAAGTGCTCCAATTCATCGATTTCGGCGGACATTTCCCTGTAGCCTGGAATGTCGATGGGACCTTTTTCCAGAAGAAGTGATTCGTAGCGCTTCGCTTCGAGGTAGAAGTCAAATTCGGTTTCAACATTTGCACCACTCTCGTGAAGCGAACGACACATCTGCATCATTCGATTCATTTGGGCAGGATCATGCGGGTCAGGCTGCTTTGCGTTGGGTACAAACTTCGAAATTTTCCAACCACGCTTTGGGTCCTCATGAATGAACGTGTCGTCAAGGCCGAGCTCCTTGGCCTTTTTAAGTGCGGCTACTTCTCCATTTCTGTTAATAAGCAGTTCGGTCCCGACTCCCGGATGGCGGTAAACGTACTCTCCGTCATTGGTTCTAAAGTGGCACGATAGATTCGTAAGACCTTGTTTAAGGGGATAAACGTCGTGAATCTCTGATTTGGAGCAGCCGAGCACTTGCTCGATGTTATCGAAAATATCGGAGTCAACGTTTTCGATAAAATGCGGATCAAAGGCACGCAGCTCATCAAGAGAATCGAATTCGTTGATCTCGCCCTCAGGATACTTCTTGATAACCATATCGAGCTCCTTGATGTGCTCGATATATAGATCTTCCCAAAGCTTGTCCGTTGTTTCGGGCTTGTTATATTCCGTTTCGAGAATCTGCTTAAATGCAAGCGAGAAGGCTTTATCAAAGTAGACATGTCCGAGCATATACCAAGCATCGGAACCGCCAATCGTAACATTGGTAATTCTGTCCATTGCTCCGGTTTGAATGCACCATTCTTTGGTGGCGCCTTCAGCATATTGAGCAGAATAAAATGCTTTCCAAACGTATGCTTCGAACGGATTGTTTAGAAGGTAATCATCGCTTGAGCAAATATAGGTGTTGCCAAGCCGCTCTTTTACGCACATAAGCGATGCGTGGTTATTTTTGGATGCATATTCGTTGTTGACGACAATCGAGACGCCGAACTTGCTTTCGAGATAGAAGAAATATTCTTTTTTATAGCCGACAACGACGGTGATATTGCTGATACCTGCGTCTTGCAGCTGCCTAATCTGTCGCTCAATGAGGATCTCACCACGTACTTTTAAAAGGCCTTTGGGCTTTTCATACGAAATGGGAGCAAAGCGGCTCGAAAGCCCCGCAGCCAATATCACTGCGTTTTCAACCTTATAGGGATGAAGCGCTTCGTAACCGCCGTCGGTTAGGCTGTCCGATTCGAGAAGCCCCTCATTCGTGAGCTCTTTATTCGCTGCGTTTACTGATCCAAGTGAAAGGCCGGTGCGCTCGGCAACTTCTCGCTGGCTGGCATATGGGTTCTTTAGGTATTCGTACAGAACTGTAAAGTTACGCTTGGTCAGTTCCACTGCAGGCCTCCAATTAAGATGTTCATTGCTTAGGAAAAGAATAGAATGATTGAACGATATGTTCAATCAATTGTATTTAGCTACATAGACTGAACAGAAAGTAGCGAAAATCAATCTCGAAAGGTGGATTAAAATAACTAAATAGGATATCTGGGAGGGTCGCTTATGTATCGATTCGAAAAGAAGGCCACGCTTGTTTGTGCTGCTGCGTCATTAATCACTGCTTGCTGCTTGCCCCTGAGTGCGAATGTCGCGTTTGCACAGGATTCCGTTGAGGCTCAGAGTATTGAGTCAAAAGCGGATTTTTCTTCTGTGGTTTCCGATGATTTGCAACCTGATAATTCTTCCGTCATAAAAGATGGCTGGCAACGAGACGAGTCGTCCGGAGTTTGGTATTACGGAAAAAACGGTAAACACCAAACTGGCTGGCTGCAAAGCGGGGGCTATTGGTATTGGCTTGATCCGGCCAATGATGGTGCAATGCAGACAGGTTATTTCAATGTGACCGATGCTGGCGGATCGACTGCTTCGTTTTATGCGAATGACGGCAATGCCGCAACGCCTTTTGGCGCGCTATATCAGAACTGCTGGCTACGTAACTCAGATGGAAATTGGTTTTATGCCAATGCTGGAGGCGATTTAGCTGCTGATTGGTTTTATCAAGACGGCACATGGTATTACCTGAATCCTGCCACCCATATAATGCAGGTTGGTTTTGTCGACCTCGGGAGCGGGAAATACTATTTAGATGCCACTGGTGCTATGAAAACCGGCTGGATTCTCGTTGACGGGAATTGGTACTGGGCATATCCATCGGGCGCACTTGCTTCGTCATGGCAGACGATAGGTGGGACTCGCTATTATTTTGACTCTCAGACGCTGGCTATGTTCAAAGGTCGTCACGAGATCGATGGAAGTACCTACATTTTTGGCGACTATGGCCTCGTAAATGGATGGTTCAAAGATGGAGTAGATTGGTATTACTGCTCTAATGGTATTGCGGTCACTGGCTGGCAACTCGTTAACGGAACCTGGTATTATCTCGATCCGGCTTCCGACGGCAAAATGTCTGTTGGGTATTTAGACCTTGGCAATGCAGCATATTATTTGAATTCGAATGGGACTATGGCTATTGGTTGGGCTCAGTCCGAGGACGGCTGGTATTTTGCCTCTGAATCTGGCGCGCTTATTTCTGGCTGGTATAAAGAGGGCGTGAGTTGGTATTACCTGGACCCTGCTAGCCATCTCATGAAAACGGGCTTATTTGAGGTGGGCGGCAACGATTGTTTCGCAAACCTGAGCGGTAGACTTGTGGTGTCAAGCTGGATTACCGTTAAAGACGGCGTAGAAAGATATGCCGATGGCAATGGATATCTTTGCAAAGATGTGATCCGCGAAAACGGTACTATCCTAAAAACAGCTGGAGCTGATGGCTGGCAGGTTGCGTCCGGTTGGGTTAATGTTGCAAATCAAAGGTTTTATGCTGAGCCCGGAACGGGCGTCATTCATCGTGGATGGCTGCAGATTGATGGCGATTGGTATTGGCTTGATGCCGATTCTGGTGCGATGAAAACTGGATGGGTTTTTACTGACGGTGCATGGTATTACCTAAACGCCGACGGAAAAATGGCAACTGGTTGGAAATGCCTCAATGGAACATGGTATTACCTTGACTCCAACGGCAGCATGCATGTTGGCTGGCTTAAAGATTCGGGTAAGTGGTATTGGCTAGACGGCAGCGGTGCTATGGCAACAGGCGCAAGAACCATCGATGGCGTGCGTCGATTTTTCTGGAGCGATGGCCAGTGCGACAAGGTTGGCTGGCAAAATCCTCCGCAGTATCCCCAGGTCAGCTCTTGGACTGTTCAGTTGCCTAGCTACTGCACTGGCTACTTTTCCTATGTGACTCCTTCTCGCATTTCTGTCGAAGCGACGCGGGAAGATTGCGTGAATGCCTTTATTCAGCGTGCTTACGAATATATCGGTACGCAATATATTGAGCCTTGGTCTACCGCTCCCGGCGGGGCTGTTGATTGCTCTGGTTTTGTCTTGCAATGTCTTTATGCTACTGGCATGGATATGGGTGTTTACAACCCTTATAACCATCGCTGGGATCCAAGCCAAACCTACAATTCGATGAATTGGTATCGAAGCAACATCTTTATGCCCGTGAGCACCAGCTCGATTCAGCGTGGCGATGTGATTTATTATCGCGGGCATATCGCAATCGCACTTGGCGGCGGTATGATGATTGACTCCTGGCCTCATCAGGGTGTCGGTATTCATCCCGTCAGCGCTAGGGGAAATGTGATCGGCGCAGCCCGTCCGTTTATCTAATTGATTCCTTGTAAGACAGTCGGTACCGGTTGGGGGCCTGAAATGAATGCTCGGATTGATCATCGAATTTGCTGGCGAGCAATCGGCTTGGTGCTACTATCCGCCTCGCTCTCGGTTTTCGCCCCCGCGTTTTCTTGCACTGCTTATGCCGTGGAAGAGGGGGCGGATAACGATATCGTAGAGCGCGACTCGACGGAAGGGTCGGGTGCTTTTGTCGGCGGCGGTCTCGCTCAAGATTCCAACGATTATGCTGGCAAAACAGCGGAAGATTCGAATCCACAGGTTGTCGAAAGCCAAGACTCGTCGACGACGGAAAAACTATCTGGATGGCAATGGGACGGTTTGTCCTGGTATTACTATCTTGACGACTGCCGTTTGACCGGAATGCAGAATGTTGACGGCTCGTTGTTTTATTTGGACCCCGCTCGTGACGGCGCGATGAGTTGCGGCTGGATTTTTACTGACAATAAGTGGTATTACGCGAGTCCATCAGGCGCTTTGGCAAATGGTTGGCAGCTTATCGGAGGCCAATGGTACTGGTTTGACTCCCTTGACGGCTGTTCCATGGTTACTGGGCGACGTGTTATCGATGGGCATCCTTATCTTCTTGGAACCTATGGACTGATTAATGGATGGTGTCTTGATAACGGTTTATGGTATTGGGGTAGCAATGGTGAAGTCTTAACCGGTTGGCTTCAAACTGGCAATAACTGGTATTGGCTTGATCCCGCCAATGATGGTGCTATGTCTAGGGGAATCGTTTCCGTTGGCTCATCACGTTATTATTTATCGGATTCCGGTGCAATGGCTGTTGGTTGGGCGTTTGATGGTACGGACTGGTATTACGCAGACGGTTCCGGCGCACTTGCGTCGGGCTGGCGTTCGGTGAACGGCGCTTGGTATTGGCTCGATATCGCAAATGACAATAGAATGGTTACCGGCTTTTTTCCATCGGATCGAATCGGTATCATTTTTCTTCAACGGGAGCGCTGTCACTCGGCTGGTTTATGAGCGATGGAGACTGGTATTACGCTGAGCCATCTAATGCATCGGGTATTGTAAAGACGGGTTGGCTGAAGGACGGTAGCCAATACTATTATCTTGATCCTGCCGTCGACGGCAAAATGCTGCTCGGGCATTTTTCTGTAAATGGGAAAAGCTATTATGCAAAAGCTTCAGGCGCTGTTGCTTGTCGTGAATGGGTAGATGTCCAGGACTCGGTTCAGGATGGTCCGTCTAAGGCTTTTGCTGGTTCTGACTGCTCGTTGTGCGGAACATTGCGCAATGGGAAGTTATTTACTTCAAACGGCGATGGCGAATTGGTCGAAGCGCGCGGTTTCGTGACGCTTGGTGGCTGCATTTTCTATGCTGATCCGACTAATGGCTCCTTGAGCGTCGGCTGGCAGAACGTTAACGGAAAATGGTACTTCTTTGATGAGACCGCTGGCTATGCACGATCTGGCTGGCTGAGCAAGGATGGCTCCTGGTTCTATTTAGATCCATCTACTTACGTTATGAAAACCGGTTGGGTTGCCGTTAACGGATATTGGTATTACTTGAATTCGTCTGGTTATATGCAGACGGGATGGCTCAATTTGGGCGGCACCTGGTATTGGCTTGATGCTAGTGGGGCTATGGCTACTGGCTGGCGCGTTGTGGACGGATCCTGGAATTACTTCATGGCTAACGGCGCGTGGGTGTCAGACTATATGGACGCTAAAGCTCAAAGTTATTCAAGCAATACAAATTGGCTGATACTTGTCGATACGTCGCGTTGTATCACGAGCATCTACACTGGGTCATGGAATAATTGGTCCTTAAACCGTCGATATGTATGTTCGACGGGAAAAGCCAGTACGCCAACTGTGATAGGGGAGTACCAAGTCTACGGAAAGGGATACTCCTTTGGGCATGGATATACTTGCTATTACTACACACAGTTCTACGGTGATTATCTATTCCATTCTTCGCCCTACTACGTCAACAGTAACCGGGTGATGGATCCCACGATGGGCGTTCCATCCTCTGCAGGATGTGTGCGCCTTGAGATCCAGAACGCAAAATGGATTTACGATAACATACCTTATGGAACAAAGGTTGTTACCTATTGATATTGGACAAGTGTCTTTAAAGGTGGGAGAAAGACACTGATTCTTAAGGGACTCTTTTCCAATTGAGGTGCTTTGATTTGGCAAGCGGTTTCATGAGAAGGCAGTCATAAACTGTATGCACTTCCGGTGCGCAGGATTTTAATTCTCTACGAGCTTCCTTTTCAGATTATTTTGAAAAGCCAACCATCTCGCTCCCTCTAGGGGGGCGAGATGTCGGTGTTGGTGTTAAAAATTACGGGAGCACCATTCAATTTGCCGCCATGTATTATCTAAAGGCCGAGCCTTCTCCTGTCTTTTTTGAGCGTAATAAACAACACCTTAAATCTCTAATGATTGCTTTGCTAATCTTGAAAACATGACTTTGGGAGGATTTTTGGAAATAGAAAAGGGAAATGGTACAGGCGTATGCGTACTTCTTTCAGCATATAAACCTGATCTTAAGTTTTTCGCCGCTCAACTTGATTCGATTGATGAACAAACGTTTCCGGTTACGCTTTTGGTCAGAAATGACTGCCCCGAATCGGCCTCTTTAGAGGGGTTTATCCAAGAGCATATAAAGAAAAACGCCTATCGTTATTATCATGGCGATAAAAATCTCGGTTATGTCAAATCGTTCGAGGCGCTGCTCTCCTTGGCGGAAGGGGATTACGTAGTACTTTGCGATCAGGATGATATTTGGGAGCCTAATAGAGTTGAAGTTTCGCTCAACCATATGCTAGAAGAAGGCTCAATTCTAGATGTTTGTGATAGATCGGTAATTGACGAAAACGGAAATATTCTGGTAAAGAGTTATAGGAAAGCTCATCCTAATTCGCCGGAAGTAAATTGGTGCTCTGGAGAGGATATTACTGTACAGGCCGCAAGCGTATGTTACGGCATTGGTATGGCTCTCATGTTAGATGCGAGTGCGGCGAAGTCGATGATTCCCTTTCCGGAATCGACTGCACATGACTTGTGGTTGACATTGGGTTGCAGTGAACTGGGGAAGTGCAGCTTTACTATGACTCCTTTGGTTAAGTATCGTCGACATGGTGGTAACGAAACTGGATTCCTTGCAGGTGTTTCTTCAAAAGATGATTGGTATTCGACAAGAGTTAAAAACAGGGTTGATACTGCTAGGCGATTTGCCGATAGATTTCCCGATTCACCGCATCTAAAGGAAATATTGGGGTTCGCTGAAGCAAGGGAGCGGCGCTCCATAATTGGTTTACTTAAATACCGACGAGCTTGCCCGTCTATCGCTAAAGCAGATATCATTATACGTCTTATGCCGAATTGGCTGTTTATTTTGATTTTAAAAGAACTTAAAGCTGCGAGATAGCTCCGTATCCTCATTTCGACAGGTTTAGAAGGGCGCTTATATTTGTGAAGGCCACAGAGAAGACTCTTTCGATTAAACATAATATGTTCTGGAATACCGTCGGTTCGTTGACTAATTTAGGCTGTCAGTGGCTTATCACCATTTTGGTCGTTCGGCTGTCTGATGGATATAGTGCTGCAGGCATTTATTCGCTGGCTATGTCTATTTTCAACATGTTTTCTCAATTAGCCCAATACAGGATGTACACGGTGCAAATTGCAGATGTTGAAAGGAAAAACTCTGCTGGTGAATACCTGACTTTTCGTTTCTTTACTACTTTTATAGCGTTTGCAATGTTAGCCGTCTATTCCATTGCAACGTGTCGTATTGGTACGGTGCCCGCTATTCTTCTGTATGCTCTCTATAAAACCGCTGGCTTAGTCATTGATGTCATGCATGCTAATGATCAGGTTGGTCATAGGATGGACTATATTGGGAAATCCCTCATAATGCAGGGCATCGGCTCTCTCCTTTCATTCATTCTTGTCTTTGGATTTTTTAATAGCCTCGAAGGTGCACTGTTGCTTATGACGGTAGTGACAATAGGCATCGGAGTTATTTACGATTATCCAAGATCAAATCGGATTTCTGCAATCAAGCTTGGAATTAGCCGAGCGAAGGTCAGAGCCTTCCTATGTAGCTGTTTGCCCATCGTTCTGGGCGGCATTGCTGCTTCTGCGGCGCCGAATATTCCCAGGCAGTATTTATCTTATTCATTCGGAGATTCTGCTCTGGGTATTTATGCATCAGTTGCTGCACCTGTGGCAATTATCCAAATGGGTGCGACCTATATTTATAATCCTTTATTAGGTTATCTAGTAGAGCGTTACCATTCTAGAGAAAAGTCCTTTTTTTCGCTCATAGGTAAAATACTTGCTGGCATCTTTTTTGTCGGTGTCATATCTTCAGTTGCCCTTTTCTTTTTCGGTAAATTATTGCTGTCACTGTTTTATGGCGCTGGAATAGCTAAACATACCGATCTCCTTCAGCCTATGTTGGCTTGTGCCTTTTTGACTGGCATCGCTTGGTTTGTCAACGATTTGTTAGTTTCTCTTGATAATTACCGAGGGGTATTTGTTGGCAGCATGCTGTCCTTAATTAGTGCTGTCGCTGTTATGGCTCCTGCGCAAATGCTGTTTGGCTTAAATGGCCCTACTGTATCGGCGCTTATATCCAATGCCATTTGCCTTATTTATCAGTCTTCTGTTTTGGGGAAACAGACGCAACAATGGTTCGGGGAAAAGAGATAGGCCGATGATGTCTAAAGCTCACGCGCTATTAAAGCTTCAAAACACTGAATTGGATATCCTTCAGGTTGTCGCCGCATTCTGCTCTAAGCACGGCATCAGGTGGTGGCTTGACGGTGGAACATGTTTAGGAGCAATGCGTCATAGGGGGTTTATCCCTTGGGATGATGATATAGATATCGGAATGATGCGTTCAGATTATGACCGCTTTTGCTCTTTAGCCGAGGGTGGGTTACCGGAAGGATATTCGCTCCATACATCGCGGAATACTACTGGCTATGCTGCAATGTTTGCTAAGGTGTATCGCGATGGAACTCGCTTCGAGAATCAAGAGGCTCGAGAGGCTTCCAGTTCGATGGGCATTTTTGTCGACATCTTTCCATATGACCAGCTCTATACAGATAAACGCCTTCGTGCAAAGCAAGTCCGAACTGCATCAATTGCACAGAAAAGAGCCTATTTATATCATTCTTCTTCCATTGTTGTCCCTCATAAAGGGTTCCTTGGTCAACTCGAGCAAATTGGTTGTTCTGCTATGCACGTGGTGGAACAACTGGTTTCTCGAGGCGCATGCTCTTACCAAGATTTGTTCGATTCCTGTATTGCCGACTCAAATACGGGTGAGGTCTCTGATTGCTGTCTGACGTTAAGCTGGCCGAATATGGCGCCAGTGCCTATTTCAGAGATTTTCCCTCTGAGCAGTGCGGTTTTCGAAGGCAGTGAATTCCCTGTTCCTCGTATGACGGATAAATATCTTACAACGATGTATGGCGATTGGAAAAAAATACCGTCACCGGATAATCGACATACCCATCTTCCGCTCTTGCTCGACTTTGGAGATGGGGAAGTCTGGACGGCACAGAATTAAGGATATGACATCTATATCAGATGAGGTTATGTGATGAGCTCCTCTATTTGTATTTTCACTCACCATTATCACCCGCAACTTAGTGGAATTGGTAATTTTGTCGATGGTCTCGCTCACGCCTTGACTGCACGCGGCGATAGGGTGGTTATCGTTACTAATGATTCGATGCGCGTGGGAGTCGGTCATTCAGTCGAAAACGGCCTGGAGGTAATTCGTCTTCCTTGCATTCCGTTACTTGATGGAAGACTTCCTCTTCCCAAAAAAACCAGTGATTATTACCGACTCCTGCAAACCCTTGATGATTATGAGTGGAATGGTGTTCTGATAAACACGAGACTTTTCCCTCTCTCGCTCGAAGGGCTGAAGTTTGCTGCGGATCATAGTGCTAAGGCTGTTGTTCTCGACCACGGCTCAGCGTATCTCTCTTTCAATCAGCCATTTCTTGATTATTTTGTTCGCCGATATGAAGATTGGATTACTGATCGCGTAAAGTCGTTTGAACCTGATTTCTATGGGATTTCTTCTAAAAGTGTTGAATGGCTTCAGCACTTTAATATCACTGCAAAAGGCGTAATTTCAAACTCAATCAATGCCTCATTCTATAGGAGTATTTCTTCGGGGAGAGATTTCCGATCTGAATTAGGTATCCCTCAGTCATCTTTGGTTGTAGCTTTTGTCGGGCGGCTTATTCCTGAAAAGGGAATTTATTCAATTATTGAGGCGGCTCGCACAAAAGATATTACCAAGCGTGATATTTGTTTTGTTCTTGCAGGGGATGGTCCGCTGGCTAATGAGGTCAAGGAAGCTTGTTCGTCTAACTTGTTTTGGCTTGGGAGATGTAACACAGAGGATATTTCCTCCTTACTTCAGCAAGCAGATGTGCTTTGTCTTCCAACTCGTTCCGAAGGCTTTTCAACGGTACTTCTTGAAGCTTCAGCCTGCGGAACGCCTGCAGTGGTAACAGACGTGGGCGGGGCACGCGAGCTTATCTTAGATGATAGCTACGGCACAATAATTCGGTCCATGGCATCTGATGAGGTGGTTTCGGCATTATGCAGGCTTTTTGATGATCGAAAGCTGCTTTCTCTTCAGTCTCGAAACTCTAGGGCGCTTGTTGAAAATCGATATAACTGGGATGCCACTGCTATGGATGTCGAGAAGGCGTTTTGTATTTGCTAAGTGATACTTGGCTGGCTTTTGCTTAGCTTTTGAGTGAAGTTGGATTTGAGATACGAATTTGTTATTGTCGACTTACCCTATTCGATTTTGTCTTTAGTTGGAGATGCACGTTTTGAATAATCCTGCAATTAAGAAAAGCGAGTACGCGCTTGCCATCTTTGGGCTGGGACTTCTTTTATTAGCTGTTGCGACATCATTGCACTATAAGAATTTAAATCTATTCATTCTTGAACTCTTTTGCGATGTCGTTGCTGTTGCGTGCTTATATTTGCAACCGAAATCACAGTCGAGCGGTGATGCTATTCGTCAGATAACCGTTCTCGTCGCGTCCAGTATCCTCAGCAGCTTTCTGCTAGTTTTCATCATATTGGCTGGCGCGAAGACGTTTGGCCCCTTCGGTCTTGGTGCATGGAATATCTCAGGTCTGGTTATATGCTTTCATTTAGTTTTAGCGTTCCAGGGAATTGAGCTTTGCTATGGCCTGATGAAGAGCTTCGTAACCTCGGTTAAGAAAACTGATGCTAAGAAGTGTTTCTTTTATTTGGCGGTTTTTGTTGGCTTTGCTGTTTTAATCGCTTTTATTGGCATTCCGCTCGATAAGTCAAAGACGGTGTTGTTCGCGTCTGCTTTGCCCATTACGGTTTTGATCGGATTGATTGCTATTAATGGGGGCATTTCTTATCTGAAGCCCGAACTGTTCGCTTTCGCATGCATTGTCTCAATTGGTCTATCCGTAATTATTTGCTTTCCCGTTACAAATTTTTTGACATGGGATGATGAGGTCCACTATGGAAATGCAAACAGTTTTTCCTACCTCACAAATGCTGAAATAACAAATTCTGACCGAATGATAGTCGAGCAGTTTTATATGGGGGACGGCTTTAGTTTGGATGCAGCTTTGGGTAAGTACCCAATAGATGAAACAAGAGAGTTTAACCGTGGCTCTGTTGAGCAATTGGTCAGAGAGGCTGATAAAAATGATTTAGCTGAAGGTATCGAACGTTTTAATTGTTTTGATAGTGTGGCTCTTTCTAAAATTGCCTATATTCCTTCATCTATCGGCCTTTGTTTGGGTCGCTTGCTTCATCTCCCATTCTCTATCAAATTTGCATTGGGTAAAATTTTTAATTTGTTTGCGTATGCAGTTATCTGCGGAATCGCAATTCGTATAGCCCCTTGCAGAAAATGTCTTTTCACTTGTATTGCGTTGTTCCCGTCTGCTGTGTTAATGGCAGCCAGTTACTCGTATGATCCCTGTGTGATATCGTTCAGTTTGCTAGGAACAGCTCTTTTGTTGAAGATGCTTATTTCTGAAGAGGATATTTCTGCTAAAACGTTCTTCGCATTTCTACTATCTTTTGCAATCGGGTTTGCAGCTAAAGCGATTTATTTTCCCTTATTTGGACTTGCGCTTTTAATTCCTGCAAATAAATATGTTTCAAGCAAGCAAAGACGTATCTTGATTGGTACTGCTCTATTCGTTTGTGCCATTATGATCCTATCTTTCTTGACGCCATATTTCTCATCTGTCGTAAATAATATTTCTGATGCACGTGGTGGCTCCGAAGTCTCTACGGCTGGTCAAACGACGGGAGTGCTTGCAAATCCAGTTGGAACTATAGCTGTAATCTCGAATTTCGTTTTTGGATCGATGCTGACCCCGGCGTTTCTCAATTCAATATCAACGAATATGGCTTATCTTGGGGACGTGTCTAATCTGTTCCCATGGCTTTCGTATCTCCCCATCATGCTGTTTGAAGCTATTTGCATTATTGATAATGAAAAAGATACTAAAATAAAGCTTAGCCGTTGCGGAATTGTTTGGACTCTATTCCTGGTTCTTGCTACTTGCCACCTAGTTGCTTTGGCTCTATACATCGCTTTTACAGGAGTTGGAAGCCAGACAGTTGCGGGTGTCCAAGCGCGATATCTCATACCTTTGATAATACCTTTTGCCTGTCTATTGCTCAGGTTCCCTATTTACTGCGATGAGGAGGTGAAGGCTAAAGTTACAGCCTTTATGCTCGGGGCTCCATTTGCGCTGCTGTATTTTGTGATGTTCGAGCTTCTGTATATCCGTTTTTTCTAAATTAGCGATATAGGTCATGGTTATAGTAGGAGTGGGCAATTAGTTGGATTCGATTGGATCGAATGGGACGGCGTTGAGGGTTCGCTCAGGACATGCGCCCCGTATTTGAGGCAGAACTGCAAGGGGTCCTTTTCCTGCGGTGATGGATGGGGACTCCATGTGTGCCCTAGTTGAGCAAGCTAAATATCTAAGCTTGAGATGTAACTTCCTAATGGTTAGACAGGATACAGTAAACTTAAGTCTGAGTTAAGCTATGCGTTGGACTGTAAGAGTCGCAAATTCTTTGGGCGTCGCTAAGAGCCAACTGTTTTTGGAATGGATGAATCTCGATTGTCTTTTACTTCAACGACATGTTCAAAAGGACATCTGCGTGTTCTCGTAATAATTCCTGCCTATAACGAACAGGAGTGCATTCTCAATACCGTTGCAGCTATAAAAGCTGCGGGTTATGACTATGTCGTAATCAACGACGGCTCACAAGATACAACGCTTGAGCTTTGTCGAGAGCATGGTATCAACATATTGGATTTGCCGCAGAACCTTGGTATCGGTGGAGCGGTCCAAGCGGGCCATAAATATGCCCAGAGATTTGGCTATGATATCGACATTCAGGTTGACGGCGATGGCCAACATGATCCTTCTTATATTCCTGAGCTTGTAAAGCTGATTGAGAGCGGTGCGAGTTTGGCGATAGGCTCTCGATTTCTGGTTGAGACTGATGGTTTTCAATCAACTTTTATGCGTCGTGTTGGAATCAGGTGGCTTTCATTTTTGCTCGAGTTGCTTACGGGTAAGGTGGTCACCGATCCCACTTCTGGCTTTAGGGCCTGCAATAAAGATGCTATCGACCTGTTCTGCAAGAGTTATCCTGATGACTACCCGGAGCCAGAGTCGATTGCTTTGGCTATGAAGCTTGGTCTTCCCGTTATGGAAGCGCCTGTAAAGATGAATGAGCGCCAAGGTGGACGTTCATCTATCGGGGGCTTCTCTTCCGTCTACTATATGGTCAAGGTTACGTTAGCCATTGTCCTTGTGTGCTGGGTTCATAGGGGAGACAAATAATGAATCTTATTTTGAGGATTGGTGCGGCCCTCTTTTTCGGCGGATTCCTCGTCTATGTTTTACGTCTCGTGTCCAACGGAAAGATGCTTCTTAAGTACTCTTTGCTGTGGATTTTGATGTGTATGGCGGCCTTGATCTGTGATTTATGTCCTCAGATTATTTATAGTTGCTCAACAGCTATTGGGTTTGTCAACCCGGCCAATTTCCTTTTTTTGGGTGCAATCGTGCTGTTGCTTGCAATCTCTCTGTCTCTTAGCGTTGCCGCGAGTCGTCATGTTTTGGCGATCAAAAACCTTACTCATAGGATTGCCCTGCTCGAAAAAGAGCTTGAGAAAAGGTCTGATCATGAATGAGCTCAATACATGGTTTGATTCAGTTCCTTCGGCTATCCCTCATTAGGGCTCCTAAGTTTGTGCACCATTGATCGCGCTCGACTGCTGGTTGTGGATTGTCTAACAAATAGACAATCCCTATGTTGAGTGTCTTATCGTTTTATCTGGTGCAACGTATCAAGCGAGTTGTCTTGCATATTAATTAATTTGGGAACTGCATCTCTGGGTCGACTGCATCTGGATATTCAAAGGTTAATTTGATTTGGCGAGAAGAGAAAAATGATGAAAAATCGACATCTGAGTTTAATCAGCGTGGTTTGTCTAACATCTATTTGTTTCATCTCTCTTTTATGGCCCGCAATCGCATTTTCATTAACTGAAGATTGCGTGGCTGAAGGCACTGATGGCTCTTTGGTTCAATCGGGTCAGGAAGCATTTGGGACATCAGGTAGCGATCGTTTGACTTTGGATTCCGATAATTTCAAAGCATCTATCGATTCGTCGATATATGAATATACTGGCGATGTGATTACTCCTGATGTCTCTGTTTTGACTGCCAGCGGTTCTGTGCTAGCAAGCGGAATCGATTATGAAGTCACGTATTCAGATAATGTTGCCCCTGGCTGCGCCACTATAAGAGTGAATGGGCTAGGGAATTACGCCGGCGTTACCTCTCAACTGTCGTTCCAGATCGTTCGTTCCTCTGATAATAACATCGCTCTTCCTGGTTCTTGGGCCTACCAAAACGGTAAATGGTGGTGGAGATATGAGGCTGGTGGTTGGCCGTCAAACTGTTTTCTGTCCATTAGAGGGGCGGAGTATTATTTTGATTCCGAAGGTTATGCAGCTACTGGCTGGAAATACTTGAACGATGGCTGGCATTTATTTTCTAACTCCTGTGCACATTTGAAGGGATGGGCTGCCACCGGTGGGCGCTGGTTCTACCTTGACGAGACATCGGGTTCAATGAAGACCGGCTGGGTTTTAATTGATGATAGCTGGTACTATTTGGACAGTTCGGGCGCTATGCAGACCGGGTGGTTACTCCTTGGCAATACTTGGTACTGGCTTGAGCCTTCTGGATTAATGGCTACGGGCTTTAGGCTTGTTAACGGCTCTTTGTATCATTTTTCCGAATCCGGTTCTATGAGCTCCGGTTGGTTTATTAACGATGGGGCATGGTATTGCTCCAACGCATCGGGAGAGATTCGTACCGGGTGGTTTTACAATGGTTCTAGCTGGTATTTGCTAGACCCCAATAATAATGGCGCCATGCTGGAAGGATTTCAAACTGTAAATGGCTCCATTTATTATTTGGATCCGGATAGCGGCGGTGCATTAAAGTGCAACACTTGGGTCTTCTCACAAGATGAAAACGTATATTATGCGTGCAGCAGTGGTGCGATTGTGCTTTCGGGCGTCAAGGACGGCGCGGGTGGAATTAAGCTCAGGGATCCCGAGGGAAAGCCTGTCGCTGGCTGGTATTGGTCCTCAGCTGCACAGGTGTGGTTTTACACAGACTCAGATGGGGTTCTGCAGCGCGGTTGGCGATTCATTGACGGTAGGTGGTATCACCTCGACAACGAATCCGGAGCTATGAATACTGGCTGGTTCCTCGATGATGATGGAACGTGGTACTACCTTATGTCTTCTGGACAAATGGTAAATGGCTGGAACAGAATTGGAGACTCCGAGTATTTCTTTAATGCCTCAGGTGCTTGGGTGGAGCCTGAGCACTCCGCGCGCGCCTCCTTGCAGTCCCAGATCGTTAATCGTTGCCATAGCGTTCCTTCTCCTGGGGCGGGACTGTGCTCGGAGTGGGTTAGCCATGTGTTTTACCCCGTGCTGGGGTCATATCCCAACGGCGACGCATGCGACATGTTCTGGAATTGGTGTTACAGCCGAGATATATCTCAGCTTAAAGTTGGAATGATCGTTGCGGTCCCTACGCATACTCATACAAGTGCTGGTGCCCGCTGGGGCCATATTGCTATTTATATCGGAAACGGTATGGTTATGGATAACATCGGTTACATCAGGACAACATCACTTGCTTGGTGGCTGAACTACTACCACACTACCGCTATACCACAGTGGGGCTGGGTTTTAAATACGCCTTTGGAATGATGCGGATTCTGGCCAGCATGCGGAATCAACGCCTGCTTGTGTATCGAATCACAAACGCTTCTTAACTGTATATCATGTATGGAATGCAATTATTCATAGTAAGGGAATCGAGGGTTGACCCTCGATTCCCTTATCTATTAGTCGCATTTTAATAAGGTTAAAATTAGAAAGCGCAGAATTAAGCTAACACTTTATAAATGATAGTAGCGATTTCCGGGTTCTCCCACGCTGAAATTTGGGTTAATGTACGGATCGCCTTCGACATAGTATTTTGCCCAGCGATAATTCATGTATGCGACTTCTTTGTGGAACCGAATCTGCTTTTCCGTATTGTTTTCAACGCCTCTAGAAATCGACTCGTAGTGATAGAGCTCGACTTCGGGCGTGTATACGATCAGGTCGTTAATCTCGCGTAGCTTTAAGCAAAAGTCAACATCATTAAATGCAACTTGAAGCTCTTCGGTGAAACCTCCGACTTTCTCATATTCGCTACGCCTGGTCATTATGCAAGCTGCAGTGACAGCGCTGAAGTCTTGTTGCGCATCGTTGAGTGCAAAGTAGCCCCAATTATTCCTTGGCATGCTCTGGCAAAGATGTCCCGCCACGCCGCCAGTGACGCATAGGCCCGCGTGCTGAATGGTGTTGTCGGGATAGTAGAGTTTTGCACCGACTGCGCCAACATCCTCACGTGCGCAGATGCCAAGCATGGTCTCGATCCAATTGGGCGTAATTACCTCAGTATCGTTATTCAATAGCAAGAGATAGTCGCCCTTGGCGTGAGCAACGCCAAAGTTCATGAGCTTGGAGAAATTGAATTCGTGTTCCCAAGTTACAAGACGAACGATGTCAGGATATTTTGCTTGCAACTTATCGTAATAATCGAACGTCACCTTTTCTGTGCTGTTGTTTTCGATTATGACGAGCTCGTAATTGTCGTACGTTGATTTCTCAACAATTGATGTAATGCAGTTGTTCAGAATGTCGGCGTGGTCTTTAGTCGGGATGATAATTGACACGAGTGGGTGGGAATCTGGCACAGCGTAGGTTACTTTATATGTAAAGGGACGACGCGCTTGTTCGACCTTCGCATTGAGCCCAAGCCTGTCCAAATGACTCTGGACCGCTTTGATACCTGCGATAGTGGCATACGGCTTGCTATCGGCATTTGCTGCGGTGGAGGTCTCGCTTAGGCGCCAGTGGTATAGAACCTTCGCAACATGATGAACTTTCCTTGCCTTTTCCACGGCGCGGAGAGTCAGATTATGATCCTGTGCTCCATCGAACTCTTTTGTGTTCGGCTCTAGAGTGTCTAGCAGGGACTTACGGATGGTAAGCATGTGGCAGATATAGTTATTGTTTCTGAGCAGATCGATATTGAAATCCGGCTTAAAGAACGGCTGCGCTAACTTTCCATCGGGCATGAGTTTATCTTCATCACAATAAAGAAGATCGACGCCATTATTGTTTTCAATTGCCTCGGCATATGAGAACAACAAGTCCGGTTCAAGAATGTCGTCATGGTCAAAGAAGCTAACGAAATCGCCCGAAGCTACGGCAACGCCTGCGTTTGTGTTTTCGGAAATACCCTTATTTTCGGTAAGATTAATTGACTTAATTCTGTTGTCGCGGGCTGTTTCCTGCTCAACGCGAGCCTTTAGTTCCTGATTGTCAGGGCTTGCATTAACTAGGAGGAGCTCCCAGTTTGCATAAGACTGGTTTTTTACGGATTCGACCATATCGTTAAAAAACGAAATGGGCGTGTTGTAAAGGGGGACAATGATGTTGAATTTCGGAGCGCTATTGAAGACGATTTTTCTCTGCTTCTCCAGTGCGCCAATGGTTGCCTTATGCTCTGTAAACCATTCGGGGTATTCAGGGTCAAACTGCGCATGGGTAAAGAGGAAGTTGGTCTCCTCAAGAAGCAAGCCTAATTTATCAGGCGTTAAGCAGTCAAATGCACTGAATGAAGGGTGATTTTGATCGCCAATTATAAAGTAGTAACGATCAAACGCCTTTGGCATGCGGATCGAGAGCTGTGTTTCAAGTTGTTTTTTCTCGGATGTAAATCCAACACTCGTTACATTTGAGCCGAAGTTGACTATGCTCAGCTCAACCTCATTGAGGAACCGATCGAGGCAGCGAAGTTTGATTTGCGAGTCGTTGCGGTACGGTGTTCTAACCGTGCACCTCAGGATATACTCGTTTGAATCTTCGATGCACTGCCAAAAATCAATCGTCGCCATCTCAAACTCTGAAACGTCATCGTAATTTCTGAGTTTGCTGCACATGTCAGGTTTAATTTTGTAGTTAAGACGCGACTCCCATTTGATGTTCTTGCAATTGAGCGAAAGGGAGTCGCTGCTCAGGTTACGACCGTCTTTGCCGATTTCGCTAAACTCAACTTTAATGGATCGGGTGTCGGGGTCGGGGATTACAAGAACGTATGAGTCTGATTCGCCGTTATTGTCCTTGAATTTTAGAAGAGACAAAGGTAAACGGCGGTCGTCAACCGTTGCCGCTTGAGCTTTTATGCTGGAGCCTTCATGGATGCCTTCTATTTTAAGCTGCTGGTAGATTTTCCAGTTTCCTCTGCATACTCCGGTTGTTTCGACTCGCATTGTTTGCCTTTCGTTTGTTGGACACTGCTCATTGTACTTATTCATTTCCTACCTCGCGATAAATGCAGAAAGAGTTACGTGTTTCTACTGTCCGTTTTAAAGAGAATGAGGAGGAAGCCGCTGCTGGCGCATATAATTTTAATAAATATGTTTGTCTAATCGTTGTTTGCAATTAGCAGCTTTTGCCTAACGATTGTCAACTGAGAGGAATTCTATGAAAGGCATCATCCTCGCCGGCGGGTCCGGCACGCGCCTGTACCCGCTCACGCTCGTGACCTCCAAGCAGCTGCTGCCGGTCTACGACAAGCCCATGATCTACTACCCGCTGTCCACCCTCATGCTGGCGGGCATCCGGGACATCCTGGTCATCTCCACGCCGACCGACCTCCCCAACTTCGAGCGCCTGCTCGGGGACGGCTCGCGCTACGGCGTGAACCTCTCCTACGCCGAGCAGCCGAGCCCCGACGGCCTGGCGCAGGCCTTCACCATCGGCGAGGAGTTCATTAACGGCGAGCCGTGCGCCCTGGTGCTCGGCGACAACATCTTCTACGGCAACGGCCTGTCGCGCCACCTGACGCGCGCCGCCCAGAACGCCGAGTCGGGCAGGGCCACGGTCTTCGGCTACCACGTGGACGACCCCGAGCGCTTCGGCGTCGTGGAGTTCGATGCGCAGGGGAGGGCCGTGTCCATCGAGGAGAAGCCCGAGCGCCCCAAGAGCTCCTACGCCGTCACCGGCCTGTACTTCTACCCGGGCGACGTGGCCGCCAAGGCCCACAAGGTTCAGCCTTCCGCCCGCGGCGAGCTGGAGATCACCACGCTCAACCAGATGTACCTGGAGGAGGGGACGCTGTCCGTGGTCACGCTCGGCCGCGGCTACGCGTGGCTGGACACCGGCACCATGGAGAGCCTGCGCGAGGCGGCGGAGTTCGTCCGCGCCGTCGAGCACTCCCAGGACCTGCCCGTGTCCGTGCCCGAGGAGATCGCCTGGGAGAACGGCTGGATCACGACCGCCGAGCTTGAGGAGGCAGCGAAGGCCTACGGCAAGTCGGCCTACGGGCAGCACCTGAAGAAGGTCGCCGCCGGCGAGATCGTCAACAGCCCGCGCGAGTACTAGCGCAAGCTTGTTTTCTTTCAGGGGCCACCGTTTATCTGGTGGCCCCTTTCGTTATGATTACGTTGACCATAAAGACAATATGATTGGGAGTGGATGTGTTAAGCGTCTACTTTGGCGATATGCCAGAAGCGATTTACAACACAGCGACATATTTCAAAAACTCTTACCGGTCTTCTTGGATTACGGATCCCTATGCAGTCTCGATAATTAAAGATGTCGATCGATCGGTTGTTGTCTCCGAAAACGTCATCGAAAGCCCTGTGCTTGGATCCATCTCCCCACTCCAGCTTTCTGGTGGCGTGAAAACGCTGCTGCTTATGAGATTTGATCGTAAGCATATTTTTAACGCTTCTACTTGTGGTGACAACTGTGCCAAGTGGATTCTCGACATGGCGAAAGACCGCAAGCTCGTTGTGAATCTCTATCATGTGATGGACTTTGGTCGCGAGGATTTTAAAATCAAAGTCGTGAACAGCGGCCGAATCGTTCATAACATGGCCGAATTGATTCACGAGTCGATTCCGTATCTGTAGGTGCTGCTTATGAACGGTTCGCATCTCGTTAAGATTTCCCGCCGTAGGGGAACCAAGTACACATCTACCATCAAGCGGAACATCACTATTGTGCGTGGCGATAGCGGCACGGGTAAGACGACGCTGTTTGACATGGTCGCAGACTACATGCGAACGGGCGAGCAGTCGGGCGTTTCCTTGCAATGCGATTGTCCCTGTGTCGCCCTGACCGATTATGATTGGCGAAACCAGCTTTCGTCCGTTCATGACTCGATTGTATTTGTCGATGAGGGCTTAAAAGAGATCCATTCTGATGAGTTTGCCCATCATGTGCTGTATTCCTCGAATTATTTCGTGCTGATCTCAAGGGCTGATTTCCCCAATCTTCCGTATAGCGTGGATGAGATTTACAAGATTAAGACGAGCGGAAAATACCATTCTTTCGTCCCTGTTTATCAAGATCGCGGGAATCATCGTTATGCTATTTCCCGGGCGGCGCCAAAACAGGACTTTTCTATCCTTCTATGCGAGGACAGTAAGTCTGGTTTCCAGTTCTTTGAACGGCATTTCGCTGACAGTGAGCTTACCTGCGCTTCGGCCATGACGAACAGCGCGATTTTGGGCTGGTTGGATCAGCATTTCGACGATCGCGTGTTTGTTGTCGCGGACGGAGCGGCATTTGGGTGCCATGCGGACCGCGTCCTTAAGCTGCAAGACATTCATCGCGATACTGTTACGGTTTGTCTTCCCGAGTCATTCGAGTGGCTTCTGCTGAGCTCTGGCGTAATTTCAAGGTTAGATGTTAAGGCGGTTTTGGAAACCCCAGAAGCCTTTGTAAACAGTGAGAAGTTTAAAAGCTGGGAAGACTTCTTCTATAAGTACTTACGCGATAAAACTGGGAATTCGGTCTTCCGGTACGACAAAGACTGCATTCCGGAGGCGTTTTGTAGGGGAAGTAATTCTGCGAAGGTCATGGCTCTTATCGCATGCCGAAATGTCCGATAGTTTTGTTGAATAGTGCCGCGGCGTCACTTCCTGCGGCATACTAAAGAAGCTGTACTTGCTTCAGATTGGATTTTCATGTCTGAGATTTTTGAACCTAAGAACATCATCGTCACGGGCGGCTGCGGCTTCATCGGCAGCAACTTCGTGCACTACGTCGTGGACAACCACCCCGAGGTGCACGTCACCGTCCTGGACAAGCTGACCTACGCCGGCAACCCCGAGAACATCGCGGGGCTGCCGTCGGACCGCGTGGAGCTCGTCGTGGGCGACATCTGCGACGCGGAGCTGCTGGATAGGCTGGTACCGGGCCACGACGCGATCGTGCACTACGCCGCCGAGAGCCACAACGACAACTCCATCGCGGACCCCGAGCCGTTCCTGCGCACCAACGTGGAGGGCACCTTCCGCCTGCTGGAGGCCGTGAGGAAATACGGCATCCGCTACCACCACGTCTCCACCGACGAGGTCTACGGCGACCTGGCGCTCGACGACCCCGCCAAGTTCACCGAGGAGACGCCGTATCACCCGAGCAGCCCGTACTCGAGCACCAAGGCGTCCTCCGACATGCTGGTCCGCGCCTGGACCCGCACCTACGGCCTGCGCACCACGATCTCCAACTGCTCCAACAACTACGGCCCCTACCAGCACGTGGAGAAGTTCATCCCCAGGCAGATCACCAACATCATCGACGGCGTGCGCCCCAAGCTCTACGGCCGCGGCGAGAACGTCCGCGACTGGATCCACACCGAGGACCACTCCTCTGCCGTCTGGGACATCCTCACCAAGGGCCGGATGGGGGAGACCTACCTCATCGGCGCAAATGGCGAGAAGAACAACATCACCGTCCTGCGCATGGTCCTGGAGGCCATGGGTCGCGACCCCGAGGACTTCGACTGGGTCGCCGACCGCCCCGGCCACGACCGCCGCTACGCCATCGACTCCACCAAGCTCCAGCGCGAGCTGGGCTGGAGGCCGGCCCACACCGACTTCGCCGAGGGGCTCAAGCGGACCATCGACTGGTACGTCGCCAACGAGTCCTGGTGGCGCCCCGCCAAGGAGGCCACCGAGGCCCGCTACCGCGCACAGGGCCAGTAAGACTGCATTCCGGCGAACCGCACCGCGGGGCGCCCGCGCGGGGCCGCAGGGCATGGGGATGACCCTGCGGCCCCGCGCGGGCGCCCCCGGTTATACAACCTCTTCGATAGGAGCTTTTCCCACATGGCAGACATCGCATTCGAGAAGGACCTCTCCGTCGCCGAGACCGGCATCGGGGGCCTCAGGGTCGTCGACCTCGCCGTCCACGGCGACTCGCGCGGCTGGTTCAAGGAGAACTGGCAGCGCGCCAAGATGACCTCGCTCGGCATCCCGGACCTCCGCGTCGTCCAGAACAACATCTCCTACAACGACAGCCGCGGCGTCACCCGCGGCATCCACGCCGAGCCCTGGGACAAGTTCATCTCGGTGGCCCGCGGCTCGGTCTTCGGCGCCTGGGTGGACCTGCGCGAGGGCAGCGCCACCTACGGGAAGGTGTTCACCTGCACGCTCGACCCGTCGAAGGCCATCTACGTCCCGCGCGGGGTGGGCAACTCCTTCCAGGCGCTGGAGGACGGCACCGCCTACACCTACCTGGTGGACGCCCACTGGTCGCTGGAGCTCAAGAGGACCTACACCTTCGTGAACCTCGCCGACCCGGAGCTCGCCATCGAGTGGCCGATCCCTCTCGACCAGGCCACCGTATCCGAGGCGGACCTGAACCACCCGATGCTCGCCGACGTCGTCCCCATGGCGCCCAAGAGGACGCTCGTCACCGGCTGCGACGGCCAGCTGGGGCATGCGGTCCGCGCGCTGGCCGAGGAGCGCGGCGTGGCGAAGGACTTCGACTTCTGCGACATCGACACCTTCGACATGTCCGACCCGGAGGCCTATTCGCAGTACGACTGGTCGCTCTACGGCACCGTGATCAACTGCGGCGCCTACACCGCGGTCGACAGGGCGGAGACCCCCGAGGGCCGCGTGACTGCCTGGAAGGCCAACGCGACCGGGCCGGCGCTGCTCGCACGCACCTGCGCCGGGCACGGCATCACCCTGGTCCACGTGTCCAGCGACTACGTCTTCGACGGCACGGCCGAGGTCCACACGGAGGACGAGCCGTTCTCCCCGCTGTCCGTCTACGGACAGACCAAGGCCGCCGGCGACATCGCCGTGGCCGGCTGCCCGCGCCACTACATCATGCGCAGCTCCTGGGTCATCGGCGAGGGGCACAACTTCGTCAAGACCATGAAGGGGCTGTCCGACCGCGTCACCGACCCCGAGGACGGGCTCGAGCAGGTCACGGTCGTGGACGACCAGCTGGGACGCCTGACCTTCACGCGCGACATGGCCGAGGCCATCTTCCACGTGCTTGTCACGCACGCCCCCTACGGCACGTATAACTGCACCGGCTCCGGCGCGGTCAAGTCTTGGGCCGACATCGCCCGCGCCGTCTTCGAGGCCGCCAACGGCAACGGCGACAAGGTCGTGCCGGTCAGCACCGCTGACTACTACGCGAGCGCCGAGGGCCCCGTCGCCCCGCGCCCGGTCCACTCCGCGCTCGACCTGTCCAAGCTCGAGGCTGCCGGCTTCCACATGCCCGACTGGGAGGAAGAGCTGGGGGAGTACATCAAGACGCTCTAGCCGCTATTAACTTTTCGAGAGTAAAAGCCGCCGTTCTTTAACGGCGGCTTTTCTTGTTGGTGGCTATCTGCGCAGTGGTGCCAATAGTATTTTGCGGAAGATCTACCTCTCGCTTGGCATGGAAGTAGGGTGGCCGGGCTGGTCGTCGTAGGCGTATTTGCTGTACACGTTGACCTCCCACTGCTTTTTTTCGACCTTTGCTACAGAATCTAGGATGAAGCCGGTCGCAAGGCTCAGGCCGCACAGGAACATAAACGAGGCGGCGAGCATAGCGGTGGGGAAGCGCGGGACGAGGCCGGTCTGGAAATATTCGACAACGATGGGCATGCCCAGGGCGAGGCCGAATACCGCGAACAGAAGCGCAACGAGGCTGAAGAACTTCAGCGGGCGGTAGTCCTTGAACAGCGTGCCGATCATCGCAACGACTTTAATGCCGTCGCTCACGGTGTTGAGTTTGGACTCGGAACCCTCGGGACGGTCGCGGTACTCGATGGGCACATCTTTGATGCGCCAGCGGTGGTCGACGGCGTGGATCGAGAGCTCGGTTTCGATCTGAAAGCCCTCGGAAAGCACTGGGAAGGTTTTAACGAACGGGCGGCTCATGGCGCGGTAGCCTGTCATGACGTCATCGAAGCTGTAGCCATAGATCCACTTGATCATGGCGCGGACCAGATTATTGCCAAAGCCGTGGAAGGCACGCTTGTTCTCCTCGGCGTAGGTGCCGTTGGAAAGGCGATCGCCTACGGTCATGTCGGCCGTGCCGTTAAGGATGGGCTCGCAGAGGGCCTTGGCCGCCTCGGCGGGGTAGGTGTCGTCTCCGTCGACCATCAGGTAGCAATCGGCGTCGATATCGCGAAACATCTGGCGGCACACGTTGCCCTTTCCCTGACGGGGCTCAAAGCGGACTGTGGCGCCGTGCTCGGTGGCAATGCGTGAGGTATCGTCCGACGAGTTGTTGTCATAGACATAGACCGTCGCCTGCGGAAGCTCGCGGTGAAAGTCGTCGATGACTTTGCCGATCGTGAGCGCTTCGTTGTAGCAAGGGATGATGACGGCGATGGATTCAGAATTCACTTAATGCTCCTTATACATTCAATCCTAGAAAGTATAGCCGTTTGGGCCTGGCATCCTAAGATGTGGGTTAGTTCTCCAGTTTTGTTGCGCGAATCGTTTGCATGGCCGTCGGGTCTATAC
>DXMY01000027.1 GCA_019413925.1 Collinsella sp. | reverse complement strand
TTGGCATGGGAGCCTCCCAACCTCGTTGCGGCGCGGCTGCGCCTATGGCACTTCGACATCATTGTCGCAGCCCCGACCCGCGGTCACGAGCGGGGGCTCCTGTCTTTTTAGTGCCCTCGGATTGGGTCATAGTGTCTGTCGTTGCCAAGGTATCGGCGTTTCCTTGGCTGTCAAGCTGGATGTAGTCATTGGGGACGTTCTTAAACGACTAGTCGTCGGGGACGTTCTTGTTTGACTGGTCGTTTGATCCCTTGGGGACACTCCTAGTTTTGGTGCAAGGGGGACAGGTTGCTTTGCACCAAGTTGGTGCGACAGCCGTCTCTTTTATGTTTCCTTTAGCCGTTGCTGCCTAGGATGGGAGTTAGTCGGCAGGAAGGGAGCGTCTATATGGACGACGCGAGCGAGCGTGCAATCGAAGAGGACATGCTCGATCAGTTCAACTACTTTGATGATGAGGACGAGGAGCTGATCGATCGTCGCGAGCCGGCGGCGCTCGATACTTTCGACCTTGTTGATGAAGAGCCCGACGAGGACGAGGCCGATTCAGCGGAACCCCCACAGCCTTCGCGCCTTGACTCGCTGCTTTCGAGAGCCCCCATGCACCACGGCGTTCGTGCCGGCGCGCTCCATATGAAAACTGATTGGCACCAGATCGTGACGGCAGGCGATGAGCTTGCCGTCGATGCGCCGCTCACCGATAAGTCATCCATCATCTGCCGCACCGGCATGCTTATGCTTGCAAGCGGAACAGGTGCCTGGCGCGTGCGCGATACCATGAATCGTGTTGCTGCCGTACTCGGCGTCACGATTCACGTCGACCTGAGCCTTCTGTCGTTTGAGTGCACTTGCATCGAAGATGGCCACTGCTTTAACGAGGTTGTCAGCCTGCCCACAACGGGAGTCAATACCCATCGCATTTGGATGATGGAGAGTTTCCTCAAGGAAATCGAGACCTATGGTCGTCGCTTCACGGTACACGAGTATCACGAGATGCTCAGGACCGTTGAGAGCTCAAAGCCCGATTACTCTCCCTGGCAACAGGGCCTTGCGGCAGCCTGTGCTTGCGGCGCCTTCGTCTTTTTGCTCGGCGGCGGCCCTATCGAGATGGCCTGCGCATTCGTAGGCGCTGGTGTCGGCAACTTTGCTCGCTCTCATATTCTCAAGCAGGGTCTTGGCCAGTTTAGCGCGCTGACGACGGGCGTTGCGCTCGCTTGCGTTTCGTATCTGCTGGCATTGCTCGGCCTTGGCCAGGTCGTACCGGGGGCAATGTCGCACCAAGAAGGCTATATCGGCGCCATGCTCTTTGTGATTCCCGGCTTTCCCCTCATTACGGCAGGCCTCGACATCGCTAAGCTCGACATGCGAAGCGGCATTGAGCGTCTTTCGTATGCTGTGTCGATTATTGTGATGGCGACCCTCGTAGGCTGGATGGTCGCCGAGGTTGTGGGGCTGGCGCCGGATGACTTTGCCCCGCTCGGGCTCTCACCGTTGGCTCTTACACTCTTGCGTGTGGTGATGAGCTTTATCGGCGTATTTGGCTTCTCGGTTATGTTCAACAGCCCGGTAAAGATGGCAGCGGCGGCAGGGCTCATCGGCGCCGTGTCCAATACCTTGCGCCTTACGCTTGTCGATGCACCGACGCTGTTTCCCTTCTTGGGCATGAGCGTAGGTATGCCTCCCGAGGCGGCAGCGTTTATCGGCGCGCTGGTATCGGGGCTGCTGGCAAGCTTGGCCGAAGTCAAGCTCACCTACCCACGTATCGCCCTCACGGTGCCATCGATTGTCATTATGGTGCCGGGCCTGTATCTGTATCGCTCGATGTATTACATGTGCACCTTCGACACGGTCAATATGCTCGGCTGGTTTGTGCGTGCAGTGCTCATCGTGGCGTTTTTGCCCGTTGGTCTGGGTGTGGCGCGTACGCTCACCGACCCTCGCTGGCGCCACACCAGCTAATTGGTGCAAGGGAGACAGGCTACTTTGCACCAAATGAGTTGCGGTGAAATAGGGACTGAATTGCTGCTTAAAGGGCCAAAACAGTCCGTATTCCACCGCAACTTATGGGGTCGGGGATTATTGGTGCCCTGCATCTCCATAAACTCAACGCTTACGAAGCGTGCGCTTTTCGTGCTAGGCTGGTTTCACCACATAAGTAGTCGCAGACGCACGTACCACGGGCGGGCGAGATGAAGTTCCAACAGCTCCATCTTGCCCGCCCGTTTTTGTTGCGTGGTGCCGCGGCACAACACAGAGAGGAATCTGCCCTTTATGCCTATCAACAAACGAGAGAGCCTGCTGTTCACCTTTATCATGTGCTTTTGCATGGTGCTCTGGATGAGCATCTACAACGTTGCCCTGCAGCATGGGACCATCAACGGCGAGGTTGTTGCCGCCGCGTGGCTCGGCTTCCCCGTTGCCTACATTTTTGCCATGTGCTGCGACTGGTTTGTTGCCAGCCCCCTTGCCAAGGGTTTCGCTTTTAAATTCCTGGTCACGCCGGGCAAGAGCTCGCCGCTTGCCATGACGCTCGCCGTCAGCTCCTGCATGGTCGTTCCCATGGTCATCATCATGTCGCTCTACGGCGCGTGCGAAGGCCTGTTCCATATGCCCGGCGGCCCGCTTGCCAATTTGCAGGCGCTGCCGATGATGTGGCTCGTCAACATTCCGCGCAACTTTATCATGGCCCTGCCTTGGAACCTGCTAGTGGCTGGTCCGGTTGCTCGCTTTGTCTTCCGCCGCGCCTTCCCCATGGGAACCGTCTTTGAAGAGCAGCATATGGAGCTCGTGCGCATGCCTGGCGCTCCCGTTGCCGATGCCGTCAATGACGTTGCCGAGGACATGGGTGCCGAGCCCGCCTGCTAGACAACAGCCTCTAACCTAGAGCGCCCGCCGCACCCGGCGATTCCTTTTTTGTAGACGTTGTCGTATGGCTGCATGCGGAAAAGGCCCCAGCGGTTAACATATACTCCATATGGGTAAAGAGACCAAAGCGCCGCCACGAGTGGCGCTTTGCGTTTGAAAAAACTAGCTCGTCTAAGAGGAACTAGCATGTTAGACCGTTTTACCGATCGCGCGCGCAAGGTCATGTCCATGGCCAAGCAGGAGGCGCTCGATCTGCACTCAAATAAGGTGGGCACCGAGCACCTGCTGCTCGCGCTTGCCAAGGAGGACGAGGGCATTGCCGCCGAGGCACTGCGTTCGCTCGACATCTCCTACGATGACATCATGGATACCCTCAAGGAGGTCCAGACCACGGTTCCCGAGCCCAGCGAGGAGACCGAGGCTGCCAAGCTCGCCTTTACGCCGCTCGTCATTAGCGTGATGGAGCGTTCATTCCGCGTGGCGCGTGAGAACAACCAGACCTACGTGTCGACCGAGCACTTGCTCATCGGCATTGTCGAAGAGGGTAACGGCATGGCCATGGACATCCTCATGCGCCTGGGTGTGTCGTCTGCTTCCATCAAGAAGGCCATCGAGAAGCTTACCGCCAAGGACCAGGACAAGAAGCGCCCGCTCGCCGGCGCCGGTGCTGGTCGTCCCGGTGCGGGCCTGCCGTTCTTTAGCGGCTCGGATGCCTCTCAGCAAAAGGGGAGTGGCACCGACACGCTCAAGCAGTTCGCGACCAACCTCACGCAGAAGGCGCGCGACGGCGAGCTCGACCCTGTGATTGGTCGCGAAAAGGAAGTCCAGCGTATGATGGAAATTCTTTCGCGCCGCACCAAGAACAACCCGCTTATCCTGGGCGACCCCGGCGTGGGCAAGACGGCCATCGTCGAGGGCCTGGCACAGCAGATCGCCGCCGGTAACGTGCCCGAGAACCTTATGAACCAAAACATCTGGACGCTCGACCTGCCGGGCCTCGTTGCGGGCGCCAAGTATCGCGGTGAGTTTGAGGAGCGCCTCAAGAACGTGATCCAGGAGGCAACCGAAGCCGACGACGTCATCCTGTTTATCGACGAGATGCACACCATCATCGGTGCCGGTTCTGCCGAGGGTTCTATCGATGCGAGCTCTATGCTCAAGCCCGTGCTCGCGCGCGGTGCTTTCCAGATCATCGGTGCCACCACGGCCGAGGAGTTCCGCAAGTACCTCACCAAGGACCCGGCCTTCGAGCGTCGCTTCCAGACCATTGATGTCGAGGAGCCGAGCGTCGAGGACACGGTCAAGATCCTGACCGCGCTCAAGCCGCGCTACGAGGAGCACCACCATGTGCGCTATACGCAGGGTGCTATCGAGGCCGCCGCGAACCTCTCCGACCGCTACATCCAGGATCGCTTCCTGCCCGATAAGGCCATCGACCTCATTGACGAGGCCGGCGCCCGCGCCCGCATCGCCGCCAACCGCGCGCCCGAGCCGGTGCGCGAGGCCGAGCATCGCGTGGAGGAGCTTAAGGCCGCCGCGCAGGAGGCCACCGAGAGCGACGACATGAACAAGGCCGCCGAGATCACCGAGCAGCAAAAGGCTGCCGAGATTGAGCTCGCCGAGGCCAAGGCTGCCTGGACGGCCGAGCTCGACGCCAGCCCGCTCACCATCGATGTCTCCCAGATTGCCGACATCGTGTCCGTGACCTCGGGCGTGCCGGTGTCCTCGCTCACCGAGAGCGAGAGCCGCCGCCTGCTGCAGGCCGAAAGCGTGCTCAAGACGCGCATCATCGGTCAGGACGAGGCCGTCGAGGCCGTTGCCAAGGCCGTGCGCCGCAGCCGCTCGCCGCTCAAGGACCCGCGTCGCCCCGGCGGCAGCTTTATCTTCCTGGGCCCCACCGGCACGGGCAAAACCGAGCTCGCCAAGACGCTCGCCGAGTATCTCTTTGGCAGCAAGGACGCGCTCATCAGCTTCGATATGTCGGAGTTTGGCAGTGAGTTCGAGGTCTCCAAGCTCATCGGTAGCCCCCCGGGCTATGTGGGCCACGACGAGGGCGGCCAGCTCACCAAGGCTGTTCGCCGTCACCCGTACTCGGTCGTGCTGTTCGACGAGATCGAGAAGGCGCACCCCGACATCTTCAATATCCTGCTGCAGGTGTTGGAGGAGGGCCGTCTGACCGATAGCCAGGGCAAGACGGTCGACTTCCGCAATACGGTGATCATCATGACGTCAAACGTGGGCGCCCGCGAGATCGCGCAGGATGCGAGCGTTGGCTTTGGCACCACCGGCGAGCAGGGCCTCACCTCGAGTGAGATCCGCGGCCGCGCGATGGGCGAGCTCAAGCGCCTGTTCCGCCCCGAGCTGCTCAACCGTATCGACGACATCGTGGTGTTCCAGAAGCTCTCGGGCGAGAACCTGACCAAGATTGCGCACCTGCTGGTGGACGATCTGCGCCAGCGCCTGATCGCAAACGGCATGAACATCAAGCTTACCGATGCGGCCTACGACAAGATTGTGGCGGAGGGTACCGACCTCACCAACGGCGCGCGTCCGCTGCGTCGTGCCATCCAAAAGCTCATCGAGGATCCGCTGTCCGAGGAACTGCTGGCTGGCGAGTGGGGCGAGGGCGATACCGTCCTGTGCGACGTGGCCGATGGCAAGTTTGTCTTTAGCCGCGGCACGGGCGAGATCCCGGCACCGCGTCCGGCGGGCACGCTTGGTGGCGATACCGCCCCGGCGGTACCGCACACCGGCAACGCCGCGCCCGTGAGCGGCGGCGTGACCTCGGGCCCCGGCGGCATGATGCAAGCCGGTTCCGGCGCGCTGTAGGGCGTGGCGACAATTTGATACGCGCAATCGAGGCGCTCCGGAAAGGGCGCCTCGATTTGTAGAGCTGCGGAAGTTGTGACCGTTACGCTATACGGTCCACCGTTAGCCGATGATGCGAGGGCGCTCGGCGTTTTCGACTGGTTTATGCACGCAAAGTCTGGGAATATACAAGTCGCATGTCTTACTGTCTAACCAGTTGCGCCAAGGAGGCACCATGGACTACAAGATTACCGGCTACGAGCCCGCCCAGCTGTTCCATTTCTTTGAGGAGGTCAGCGCGATCCCCCGTGGGTCTGGCAACGAGAAGGGCATCAGCGATTTCCTGGTTGCGTTTGCCAAGGAGCGCGGTCTCGATGTGTACCAGGACGAGGTCTACAACGTCATCATTCGCAAGCCCGCATCTGCCGGTGCCGAGAATGCCCCGACCGTGATGCTGCAGGGCCACATCGATATGGTGTGCGACAAGTTGGGCTCCGTTGAGCACGACTTTACGACCGATGGTATCGACCTGGTCGTCAAGGACGGCGTCCTCACCGCTAACGGCACCACTCTGGGCGCCGACAACGGTATTGCCGTCGCGCTTATGCTTACCGTGCTCAACGACGATTCGATTACCCATCCGGCCCTCGAGTGCGTGTTCACCACCGACGAGGAGACTGGCCTGGTCGGCGCCGAGACGCTCGACAAGTCCCAGATTAGCGCCCGCACCATGATCAACCTTGACTCCGAGGAAGAGGGCGTTGCCACCGTCAGCTGTGCCGGCGGCGTCGTCGTTACCTACACCTGCCCGATCGCGCGCGAGCACAAGACCGGTAGCACCCTCACGCTCGACATCTCCGGCCTGCTGGGCGGCCACTCCGGCAGCGATATCAACCTGGAGCGCGGCAACGGCAACCTCATCATGGCCCGCATCATCGACCGCCTGATGGTTGCCGGCGAGCCCGCCATCGTTAGCTTTAACGGCGGCACCAAGGACAACGCCATCAACCGTGAGTGCAAGGCTGTTCTGGTCTACGCCGACCACGCTGCCGCCGAGGCCGCGGCCCAGATCGCAAAGGGCATCATCGCCGACGTCACTGCCGAGCTCGAGGTCTTCGACCCCGGCTTTACTTGCACCGTCGAGATTGCCGACGACGCCGAGGTTGAGGCCATGGACCAGAAGTCCGCGCTTGCCCTCATCCGCGCCCTGCGCCTTGCCCCTAACGGCGTGATTCGCAGCAACGTCGCCACCGACGGCTCCGTCGAGGTTTCCTCCAACATCGGCGTGGTCGCCACCTCCGATGACGAGGTCAAGATTATGCTGTCCCCGCGCTCTTCGATCACCTCGCTGCAGAACGAGTTCAAGGACCGTCTGCAGACGCTGGCCGATGTCCTGGGCTTCGACGCCAAGTTTGAGTTTGAGTATCCCGGCTGGAGCTATGCCGAGCATTCGCCGGTCCGCGAAGTCTTTGTCGAGAGCTATCGAGAGCTCTTTGGCTCCGAGCTGCGCATCGAGTCCATTCACGCCGGCCTTGAGTGCGGCCTGTTTGCCGAGGCTCTGCACGGCCTGGACGCCATCGCCGTGGGCCCGACGCTCTCCGATGTCCATACCCCGGACGAGAGCATGGAGCTCGCTTCTGCCGAGCGCTTCTACGAGCTGCTCATCGACGTCCTCAAGCGCCTCGCTGCGTAAAGGTTGCGCTAGCAGCAGTCCGAGTCACGTGCTAGCGGATTGCAAATGACATTATGAGAGGGGGCACCCGGTCTTTTGCGACGGGTGCCCCCTCTCTTTTGTTTGATAATTGCGAAATTACGGCCACCTAGTCCATTTCTGCCCTGATGAGGTCGAGGGCGCGCTGGCAGTTTTCGCGGACGGGGCCGAGCATATGCTCGCGCAGGTCCGCCATGCCGGGCAGGTCGGCGTATTCGTCCATGACCTCTTCCATGCAAATGGGTACCTCGTAGGCGAGGTCCATCATGGTCGCAAAGCAAAACTTCTCGGATAGCCCGGCATCGGTGAGCGTCGCCTCCAGCGTGGGGTCGCCCATACCGTGGTATCGGCGGATAGCGCCTGGACCGATGCACCCCACACGATTTTCGCCGCCAACGCTCATGGCAAGGCGCGCCCGGCGGCGCATGCGCTCATACGCCAAACCCGACGCGACATCGTACATTCGAGCCATCATGGCTGCGCCGTCGTTTCCAAGGAGCAGGGAATAGTTTTTCGCGTGCGCATCCGGTGCGCCGATGATGGCGTTAAAGAAAAGTATCTGCGTAAACAGATACAGGTTAAGTTGATGGTGGCTCGTATTTACGAGGAGCTCTTGAATGTCGCGTGTGGTCGGGCCGCCGTCTGCCGTGTACTTTTGGGCGGGCATCACCCCAAGTGCCTGACAGAGGTCTTCTTGATGTAGGCGCCTGATCGTTCCGTCTTTGACTTTCACGCGGTCATAGCGCTCAACAATGAGGGCAGGTTCGTCCTCAAACATACGATATTCGACGTTTGCCGTTGCGATGCCGGCGCGCTGGGCGCTTTTCATGCAGACAAACTCATTGAGAGCCTCGAGTTTAAATCCGATAACGCCATTTTTGAAAATATGCGTCGTGGGCGAGGAGCCCATGCATTCGCACCAGCGGCCGTTTATGAACGCGAGCGCGAACTTGCCCTGGTTGCCTCCAAGTGACCAACTTTCATCTAGACCCATCCACGATGCATCGCGGTCATCTCTGATCGACTTGAGACGAAGAGCAATTTCGTGGTTGTCTATAGGGCGGTATTCGCCAGCGCGATGCAGGACGGCGTCGGTATCTTCTTCGGCACAAAACTGCACGCCGCCCGGACAGTCGAGTCCGATATGGCTGAGCAACGCAACGGGATTGTTGGGCCTAACGTCGAATTCGGCGGCAATCGCTTTTCGTTGGTCCTCGCTGTCGGGTAGAAGGCCAAACAGGTACGGATTCATGACCTGTTGTCCGTATGTGCGATTCGATACGGGTATGTTGGTCGATAGGGCTGGCCCGTCATAGTCATGATCGTAGGTAAAGCTGATAAGACCGTTCTCATCTTGCGTGAGCGTTCCAGCAGGCACGCCGCAAATAATGGTCCGAAGTGATGTTCTGGCCATTGGCTATTTCCCTTCGGGCATGGCTTGGCTAGATGCGTTTGTGGCAATCGAGACTCCGAGATTGGACATGGCGAAATCGGCGAAGACCTCGTCGTAGAGTGCGGATGTAAAGGGGGCATCTGCAAGAGCCGGAATGGTTGTGCTGCGACGGTTGCGATGATGAAGACGTTGGGCGTGATGGCGTCTGGAGGTGCTGCAAGGTTGATCAGCATGCGGGGCGTCGACTGGTTGCTCATTTTTCGTTTCGCCTATATCCCCTTGAGCGGCGAGCGCCAGTCCAAGAGCACCGAAAACTGCCAGCAGCTTGTCGAGCCGAATGCCCGTGGCATCTCCCAGCTCGAGCGATGCGAGCAGGCGTTCCGAAACACCGGCTTTTTTAGCGAGGGCGGCACGGGTGATCCCCTGCGCCTCGCGCGCCTGACGCACGTAGATGCCGGCTTGGCGCGGCGTGGTGATGGGAAGGGTATCCATGGCAATCTCCTAACGTGCAGACTTTTGCATCCTAGTATGACATGCAAAAGTCTGCATGAAAAGGCTCATGCAAAACTCTGCATGAGACCTCATACGGACGTTTAGTTTTGAAGGGTGTTTTACAGCACCAAAAAACCCAAGTGTTCCAGCAGGATCTTGAGGCCGATAAGGATGAGCACGACGCCACCCACGATGGTGGCGGGTTTTTCGTAGCGCGCGCCAAAGGTGTGGCCGATCGCTACGCCGGCGACGGAGAAGATAAACGTTGTGACGCCGATAAGCGATACAGCGGGCACGATGTCAACCGAGAGCGCGGCAAACGAGATGCCCACGGCCAGGGCGTCGATTGAGGTGGCGATGGCGAGGATCAGGTACTCGCCCAGTTCAATCTTCTCGGCATCCTTGCCGTCGTCTTCATCCTCGTCTTCGGTAAAGGCTTCCCACAGCATTTTGCTGCCGATGAAGGCCAAAAGGATAAAGGCGATCCAGTGGTCGATGGGGCCGATGATGCTCATGAATTGACTGCCAAGCGCCCATCCGATCACGGGCATGCCTGCCTGGAAGCCGCCAAAGAACAGGCCGAGCACTACGGCGACCTTAAGGTTGATCTTCTTCATGCCAAGGCCCTTGCAGATGGATACGGCAAAGGCGTCCATCGAAAGGCCAACGGCGAGCAACACGAGCTCTGCGAGTCCCATAGTCTGGCTCCCTCTCTGCGGGCGGGCCCGCGTGTACCTCTTGGGGGAGTAACAAAAAAGACTCGTGGCGTACGCGTTGCGCGCACAGCCACGAGTCTCGTTCATTAAGGCAAGCCAGGCCGCATCGGCCAGTGTGTTGACTTGCCGCGCCACCGGAGGCGAACCCGATCACGCGACTACTCCCTCATTTATGCGAATCCCGATGCTACCACATGAACAGCTGATTTGGGTTGGGCTCTCAGCTGTGTTCGCTCATTCTGTAAGCATCGGATTTCGCAAGCGCCGCAGGGACAAACCGTGAGAAACTATTTAGCGTTTATGGAGCGTATACGATGGGAGCGATGCCTTGGATAAGAACGAGCTGCAAAAGCGTATGGAACAGGCCATCCGCCTGACGGCACCTGGTCAGCCGATCCGCACCGCCCTCGACATGATCATCGCCGGTCACCTGGGCGCCCTTATCTGCGTCGGCGACACCGAAAACGTGCTCGCTGCCGGTAACGACGGCTTCCCGCTCAACATTTCGTTTACCTCGAACCGCCTGTTCGAGCTTTCCAAGATGGACGGCGCCATCGTCATCGATGGCGACCTCACCCAGATCCTGCGCGCCAACTTCCACCTCAATCCCGATCCCTCGCTCGCCACGAGTGAGACGGGCATGCGTCACCGTACTGCCGCTCGCATGTCGGTGCTCACCGATGCCATCGTGATCTCGGTTTCGGCTCGCCGTGCCGTCGTTAACGTGTACGTTCACGGCAAGAGCTACGAGATCCAGCCCGTCACCACCATCATGAGCTCGGTCAACCAGCTCGTCGCCACGCTTCAGACCACCCGTCAGTCGCTCGATCGCTCCTTGCTGCGCCTGACGGCCCTTGAGCTCGACGACTACGTTACGCTCGCCGACATCACCGGTATTTTCTCGAGCTTCGAGATCATGCAACAGGCAAAGACCGAGCTTAAGGATTGCATCGTCAAGCTGGGTAACCAGGGCAAGCTCGTGCAGATGCAGCTCGAGCAGCTCGCGGGCTCCAGCATGGATACCGAATACGACTTGATGATCCGCGACTACGCAAGCGATTCCTCCGAGGCAAACGCCGAGAAGATTCGCGCCGAGCTGAGCCGCATGACGCCTAAGGACCTGTCCGACCCGCAGCATGTGGCGGCGGTTCTGGGCTATGACGACCTGGACGAGGACTCCGTCATGACGCCGCTGGGCCTGCGCACGCTTTCGCGCGTGTCCGTCGTGCGCGACGGCGTGGCCGAGAAGATCGTCGACGAGTACGGCTCGCTGCAGGAGCTCATGGATGACATCAGCGAGGATCCGGAGCGCCTGGGCGACTTTGGCGTTAACAACCCTGCCATTCTTGCGGACTCCCTGTACCGCATGAAGGGCACCAAACAGGGGAACGCATAATGGCGCCCGTATGCGCCGTGGTCGTTGCCGGTGGCAGCGGCCAGCGCTTTGGTAACCCCGGCGGCAAGCAGCTCGTCAATGTAGCGGGCCGTCCGCTTATGAGCTGGTCCATCCGCGCGTTTGACCGTAGCGATAAGGTCGGCCACATCGTCGTGGTTTGCCCTGCCGAGCGCCGTGCCGAGATGCGCCGCCTGGCCATCGACCCGTTTGACTATGACACGCCCATCAGTTTTGCCGATGCCGGCGATACCCGCCAGGACTCCACCCGTGCCGGCGTGCACGCGGTGCCGGCGGGCTTTGAATACGTCGCCATTCACGATGGCGCTCGTCCGCTCATCACGACCGAGGCCATCGATCATGCGATCGACGTGCTTGTGGGCGACCGCTCGCTCGACGGTGTCGTGTGCGGTCAACCCGCGATCGACACACTCAAGATCGTCGACGGCGATAACATCGTCGAGACGCCGCCGCGTGAGCTTTATTGGGCTGCGCAGACGCCGCAGATCTTTAGCGTCGATGCTATGAAGCGCGCCCACGCTGCAGCCATTGCCGAGGGCTTTATCGGCACCGATGATTCGTCGCTGGTCGAGCGCATGGGTGGGCGCGTCCGCTGCGTCCAGAGCCCGCGCGATAACCTTAAGGTGACGGTGCCCGAGGACTTGCGTCCCGTAACCGCGATTCTGCTTGGCCGTATGGCCGAGGGAGAGGACCTTCCCCATGTTCAGTAACCTGCGCATTGGCCATGGCTACGACGTTCACCGTCTGGTGGAGGGGCGTCGATGTATCATCGGCGGTGTCGACATTCCCTACGAGCGCGGCCTGCTGGGCCACTCGGATGCCGATGTGCTCGCGCACGCCTTGGCCGACGCCATTCTGGGCGCCTGCCGTGGGGGAGACATCGGCAAGCTATTCCCCGATACCGACCCTGCCTACGAGGGCGCCGACTCGATGGTGCTACTTGCCCGCGTAATGGACTATGCGCGTGAGCTGGGCTTTGAGTTTGTCGATGCCGACTGCACCATTGCCTGCCAGCAGCCTAAGATCACCCCGCACCGCGATGCCATGCGCGCCAACCTTGCCCATGCCCTGGGCGTTGACGTCGAAAACGTGGGCGTCGCCGCCACTACGACCGAAAAGCTCGGTTGGGAAGGCCAAGGCGAGGGAATTGGCGCCTGGGCCGTCTGCCTGCTACAGAAAACCGTTAAGGAGTAACGAATGCGTATCTACAACAGCGCTACCCATAAAAAGGAAGAGTTCCAGCCCATCGAGTCCGGCAAGGTCCGCATGTACGTGTGCGGCCCCACGGTCTACGACAACATCCACATCGGCAATGCCCGCACTTTCATCAGCTTTGATGTGATTCGTCGCTGGCTCATCGCGAGCGGCTACGAGGTCACGTTCGCCCAGAACCTCACCGATGTCGACGACAAGATCATCAAGCGCGCCAACAAGCAGGGCCGTACGGCTGCCGAGGTCGCGACGGAGTTCTCCGACAAGTTCATCGGCGTCATGCGCGCCGCCAACGTGCTCGATCCCGATGTGCGCCCCCGCGCCACCAAGGAGATCGGCCCCATGATCGCCATGATCAAGACGCTTATCGAGCAGGGCCACGCTTACGCAGCCGATAACGGCGATGTGTACTTTGCCGTGCGCAGCGATCCCAACTATGGTCAGGTCTCGGGCCGCAACATCGACGACCTTATGGTTGGCGCACGCATTGAGGAGAACGAGGACAAGAACGACCCGCTCGACTTTGCCCTGTGGAAGGCCGCCAAGCCCGGCGAGCCCAGCTGGCCGAGCCCCTGGGGCGAGGGCCGTCCCGGTTGGCACACCGAGTGCGCCGCCATGGTGCACCGCTACCTGGGCACCCCGATTGACATCCACGGCGGCGGCTCCGACCTTGCCTTCCCGCATCACGAGAACGAGTGCGCCCAGGCCACCTGCGCCTGGCACCAGGGCTTCTCCAACACCTGGATGCACACGGGCATGCTGCTGGTTGACGGCGAGAAGATGTCCAAGTCGCTCGGAAACTTCTTTACGCTGGCCGAGGTGCTCGAGCAGCACTCTGCCGCGGCCCTGCGCCTGTTGATGCTGCAGACGAGCTATCGCTCGCCGCTCGACTTCTCCTGGGAGCGCCTGGAGGGTGCCGAGAACTCACTCACGCGTATTGCCGGTACGGTCGAGAACCTTCGTTGGGCTGCGAACCATGCGACGGCCGATGCCGATGCGGCTGCCGCCGAGGCGTTTGCCGCCAAGGCCGCCGAGACCCGCGCCGCCTTTAAGGAGTGCATGGACGACGACTTTAACACCGCCGGTGCCATGGGTGCTGTCTTTGGCTTTGTCACCGAGTGCAATCAGTATCTGGAGCAGGCGGGCGATGCTGCCGACAAGGCCGCAGTCCTGGCTGCCGCCGATACGCTGGCCGAGCTGCTCGATACGTTTGGCGTTGAGCTTCCCGAGCCCAAGGTCGAGTTGCCGCTGGGCCTGCTGGGCGTTGCCGCCGGTTTGGTTGCCTACACGGGCGACGACGTGGACGAGGCCGCTGCCAAGATTCTCGAGGCTCGTGCCGAGGCTCGTGCCGCCAAGAACTGGGATCTGGCCGACGCCATCCGCGACCAGCTCAAGGATCTGGGCCTCACCATTGAGGATACCGCCGCCGGCACCCGTATCAAATCTCTCTAATCCCCGCGGGTTTCCCAAGCACCCGACCTTGCCGTTCAAACCGTCGCTCGCGTACTCAAGTACGCGTCGCTCCTCTTTCACGGCAATCTCGGGCACTTGGAAAACCCGTACCGACCGCTTGAGCTATTCGTCTTAAGCGGTCGCTTCTTTTGTCCTGTTTGAAAAGTATTTAAAGGAGGCCGCTTTATGGCCGACAATCGCAAGCGTGCATCGCGTGGAGGCAAGCAGGCTGCTTCTGGCTCGCGTCCGATTCGCCGCAACGACCGCGCTGCCGCTCCCAAGGGCCAGCGCGAGCGCTCACAGGCTGCTCGCCCGCAGCGCGAGCGTAGCCGCGATAACGTCCAGGTTCCCAAGGGCGAGTTTATCGAAGGTCGCCGTGCTGCCGCCGAGGCCCTGCGCACCGGCTTTCCCGTCAAGTGCGCGCTCATCGCCGAGGGCGGGGAGCGCGATGCCGCCTTGTCGCGCCTGGTCGACGACCTCAACGCCGCGGGTGTCCGCATTAAGTATGTGCCGCGCGCGCAGCTCGATGCGCTGTCGAGCCATGGCGCTCACCAGGGCATTGCGCTCGAGGTGGGCAATTTCCCCTATGCCGATGTTGCCGATATCCTCGACCGTGCGGGCGACGGTCCGGCGCTCGTCGTCGTGCTCGACCATGTGACCGACGACGGCAACTTTGGCGCCATCGTGCGCTCCGCCGAGGTCGTGGGCGCGGCGGGCGTCATCATTGCCAACAAGCGCGCCGCCGGTGTGACCGTCGGCAGCTACAAGACTTCTGCCGGCGCCGTCATGCACCTGCCCATCGCGCAGGTTCCCAATATCGCCCGTGCGCTCGATGACCTCAAGGCCGCCGGCTTTTGGGTGGGCGGCGCCTCCGAGCACGCCGAAGGCAGTTGCTGGGACGCCCCCTTCGAGGGCCGCGTTGCGCTCGTCATGGGTTCCGAGGGCGACGGCATCTCGCGTCTTGTGCTCGAGAAATGCGACTTTTTGACCAAGCTTCCCCAGCGCGGAATGACCGAGAGTCTCAACGTTGCCCAGGCGACCACCGCGCTGTGCTTTGAGTGGCTGCGCCGCAATGCCGGCGAACTCATGGGGGAGGAGTAGCGCATGTCCAAGAAGAACCGCGCCAAGTCCAAGGCCAAGCGCTTTGGCGAGGGCTCGGCCAAGCCGATTGTTTCGGCCGCGACCTATGGCGTGGGCGGCAATGCGTTTGCGCAGGCCATCGCCGATCCGGTCTCGACGGTGCACTCCAATAAGCCCGAGCTGCTGGTGGTCGACGGTTACAACGTGATTCACTGCACGCCGCGCTACGAAAAGCTCGTCTACGACCATTCCGACGATCCGTATTCCAGCGACGTCCACGATATGGCGCGAACTGCACTCATCAACGACGTCGCCGCGTTTGCCCAGGGCCGCTACGAGGCCGTGATCGTGTTTGACGGCGCGGGCAACATCTCCAGCGAGCGCCCCAACCTGCCGGCCCGCGGCGTGCGCATCGAGTTTTCGCCGACGGGCGTCTCTGCCGATACCGTGGTACAGAAGCTCTGCATCGAGGCACGCGAGGAAGGCCGTGCGTGCTCTGTGGTGTCGAGCGACGGCACGATCCAGGCCGTCGTCATGGGCAAGGGCGTTACGCGCATCTCGAGCCGTATGCTGGTGGACGAGATCAAACAGATCGATAACGACGTTCACGAGGCAGAGGAAGCTCCGCAGATCAAGATGACTCTGGGCAGCCGCCTGAGCCCCGATACCCTGGCCAAGCTCAAGGCGTTGCGCGGACGGTAGGGGAGTTGGCGGGGCAATGCTGCCTTGCTAACTCCATTCAGCGATGTCGATCATTCTTTCGAGGCGCCACGTTAGCGCCTCTTTTAGATTAGGTAGTCTCGCTGCTAGAGCATCGTTTTTAGACAGAATCTCGATTGCCTCGTCGACAAAGCCTTTGAGTTTGTCTCCATCGAACCAGCCCATGTCCTCGACGAGCAGCATTTGTTTGGCGGGGCTTGAATGAAACTGCGCGCTGGTAAAACTGTGCTCTCCCGCCCTAAGCTCCTCTAGTGATATGTTGCACCAGAGTGATGAGCCTGAATCGAAGATGGGGGCTGGTCTGCAGACTAGTGAGTTGACGTTTCGCACGAGGCCAAAGTTACGCCAATGACGATCGTAGTTGGCGATGATGTCGTCGCACACGATCATGCGGTCAAGGGCATCCTTGACGCCTGTCACCCCGAGTTCCTCGCAGTTTGCTACGTATCGCTCGTAGTCGGTTAGCCGTTCATCTGCGTTTGCGTGCTGGTTTACATAGAACGCAGGGACATACTCTTCTTCATCAGTTAAGAAGACATCGCATATGCTCAGGGCGGAAGTGCCCGTGCCCTCGAGCGAGTAAGGCACATAATCGCAGGCGTTTAGGATGCGACGGTGGAGCGCGGTCGCCACCAGCTCGTTATAAGGTTCCTGGTTCAGGTGCGCTCCTGCCTTATGCAGAATTCGACGTTCGCCCTCGCACGTCCAGTACTTTTGAAGATTGCCGTCCGAGGTGTTGTCGGGCTTTGCGGCAGCCGCTTTTCCCTCTGGGGCAAAGGGCGCAATAGACAGTGAGACGTCATCAAAGGCGTTATTGAAGAAGTTAATATCTTCCCACGCGAGACCGGAACCTTGGGGCCTAATCCAATACTGGTCGGATAGGGAGAGGCCAAGATTTCGCTGTACGAGTTCATCGGGAACATCGACTGCGGCTTCTGCAAGCAGGGAGGCTAACCCAATGCGTGCGAGCGGGATACCGCGGCCGCGCCACCAGATGCGGAAGGAGTCGAGCGATATGGGGCTATTAGGGCCAAATACTCCAATAGGGGCGTGGGCGTAATCGACGTCGGCGCCGATGTGGGTGAAGTCTTTTCGCGATGTGCTGTAGACCAGTTGGGCTACTTCGTGCGTGCGGTTCATGAGGGTAAATGCGACTTCGCTTTTCCCATGCCCACGACGAGGCCGTCCCCCTCTTTTGGTTGCGGAGCGGAGTCGCGCGTCTACGCTGTCTTTGTCGATGAGCCACACGCCAGAAGCCTTGCGGGCGGTCAGCGCGCCGTTCTTAATGAGCTCCTGCACCCTGCGCGGGCTGATGCCGAGCAGCTCGGCTGCTTCCTTGGTAGTCAACATCGCGAAACCCTTCGCCAGAACGAATAGTTTTATATAGCCAATTGTAATTAAAACTATTCGTTCTGGCGAATGGTTTTAAGATTGAGGGCGCACTGACAGAAATGAACGGGCCTGGTACGCGCTGTTGCTGGATTTTGCATATTTATATAACGCCGTGCGGCCTGTTGCGCCCCGTCCGCAATTCAATTATTCTTAACAGGCTTCGCGCGAAAGCGCCAAGTGTGCCAGTGTGGCGCAACGGTAGCGCAACTGATTTGTAATCAGTGGGTTGCAGGTTCGATTCCTGTCACTGGCTCCATGAGAGTTTTGGGCCCTGTTCCCTTGTGGGACAGGGCCCGTTTCTTTTTATGTCGATAAGCCAGCGGGTTTGGCGCCAACCAAGCTTCAGGTTTGTCTCGATCTGTAACACGGGTGGGCTGAAAACCCTCCTTATAGTTACAGATTGAGACAATGCCAAGGGTTGGCCGATAATATCTCGATCTGTAACACGAAGAGGCTGAAACCGTTCTTACTGTTACAGAATGAGACGTAAGCTGGTGTCTCTGCGTAATATCTCGATCTGTAACAGATGGGGGAGGAATAACCCTCTTACTGTTACAGATCGAGACAAAGGCCGGACCGGTCCCAGTCATCCTAGTCGAGTGAGGATTTCTGGACATACGAGGGTGGATAATCTCCCACTTTGGACTCGAAGCCACGCCAAAAGTGGGAGATTATCCACGCTCGATTCTGTCTGGGAAGCCCCGATCTCGACCTATATATAAGTGCAAATAAGCCGATATCGAAGTTCGATCCTGAAGGTGTACTCCACTACACCAAAGTGTTACCTCGGGAAATGTCACCTCAGTATCCAAAACGACCGTCCTTCATATCCAAACTCAACAAAACCGAAGGTCAAAGGTATATAGATACGCCCGGGACCGTGTATCTAGAGGTTTTCGTTGACAGCCCCCAAGGTTGCATCGTATTATCTTTTTCGTTCGCGGGGGCGGCGGTCCAAAAGACCAAAGGACCTGCGGATACTTGAACGATTGGGAGTTTGCCCGAGTGGTTAATGGGGACGGGCTGTAAACCCGTTGGCTCTGCCTACATAGGTTCGAATCCTATAGCTCCCACCCGTCAAGTGCCTGTATAGCTCAGTCGGTAGAGCACTTCGTTGGTAACGAAGAGGTCACCAGTTCAAGTCTGGTTGCAGGCTCCATCCGGCGGTGTAGCTCAGTTGGTTAGAGCACACGGTTCATACCCGTGGCGTCACTGGTTCGAATCCAGTCACCGCTACCATAGGTAACACGGTGGCTTCTCAATAGTATGTTGAGAGGCCACTATGGTATAAAGGCAAAGTCCCGTCCGGGGACGACCTGTTTAGAGGAGGGCTTTATGGCCAAAGAGAAGTTTGAGCGCACTAAGCCGCATGTTAACATCGGCACCATTGGTCACGTCGACCACGGCAAGACCACGCTGACCGCTGCCATCACCAAGGTTCTCTCCGAGACCGAGGGCTGCAAGGCTGACTTCACTGCGTTCGAGAACATCGACAAGGCTCCCGAGGAGCGCGAGCGCGGCATTACGATCTCCGTCTCCCACGTCGAGTACGAGACTGCTGCCCGTCACTACGCTCACGTTGACTGCCCGGGCCACGCTGACTACGTCAAGAACATGATCTCCGGTGCCGCTCAGATGGACGGCGCTATCCTGGTCATCGCCGCTACCGACGGCCCCATGGCTCAGACCCGCGAGCACATCCTGCTCGCCCGTCAGGTCGGCGTTCCCTACATCGTCGTCTTCCTGAACAAGTGCGACATGGTCGACGATGACGAGCTCATCGACCTCGTCGAGATGGAGACCCGTGAGCTCCTCTCCGAGTACGATTTCCCCGGCGACGACATCCCCGTCATCCGTGGTTCCGCTCTGGGCGCTCTCGAGGGCGACGCCAAGTGGATGGACGCTATCCGCGAGCTCATGAACGCCGTCGACGAGTACATCCCGACGCCTGCTCGTAACAACGACCTCCCGTTCCTGATGGCCGTTGAGGACGTTATGACCATCTCCGGCCGTGGTACCGTTGCTACCGGCCGTGTCGAGCGCGGTGAGCTCAAGCTCAACGAGCCCGTCGAGATCGTCGGCATCAAGGATACCCAGAACACCGTCGTTACCGGTATCGAGATGTTCCGTAAGTCCATGGACTTCTGCGAGGCTGGCGACAACGTCGGTCTGCTGCTCCGCGGCATCAAGCGTGAGGACATCGAGCGCGGCCAGGTTCTCTGCAAGCCCGGTTCGGTTACCCCGCACACCAAGTTCACCGGTGAGATCTACGTTCTGACCAAGGAGGAGGGCGGCCGTCACACCCCGTTCTTCGATGGTTATCGTCCTCAGTTCTACTTCCGTACCACCGACGTTACCGGTACGGTCAAGCTCCCCGAGGGCACCGAGATGGCTATGCCTGGTGACCACATCACCATCGAGGGCGACCTCATCCACCCGATCGCCATGGAGGAGGGCCTGCGCTTCGCTATCCGCGAGGGTGGCCACACCGTCGGTTCGGGCATCGTCTCCACGATCATTGAGTAAATTAGCTCTTTGATATAGCTGACTTAGAGAACCCGGCACTTATATGGGTGCCGGGTTCTTTTCTGCAATGGATATTGAGCCGTTGCTGGTGTCGAGAGGATCGATAATGGTCCTGGATGCACCGTCGATTAGCTCTCGATGGCTTCATTGATGTGTTCCAAATATGAATGGATCCACCGAGAACCAATTGACTCGAGGTTTTCATTGACAGCACTTACATAGAGCTGATAAAGTACCATCTCGTGCCCGTACGGGGCGGATATGAAAGGTTCAGGATACATGCGTACTCTAGTTACTCTTGCGTGCACTGAGTGCAAGCGCCGCAACTATACGACCACCAAGAACAAGGCGAACATGCCTGATCGTATGGAGATCAAGAAGTATTGCCCCTGGTGCCGTCACCACACGCTGCACAAAGAGACTCGCTAGTCTTTAGTCATATACGCCAGTAGTTCAATTGGTAGAGCATCGGTCTCCAAAACCGAGTGTTGAGGGTTCGAGTCCTTCCTGGCGTGCCAGTCGTTATTCCGTAAGCTCCCAATTGGGGGCTTACGGTTTACTCATGTATAAGCGCATTGCGCGGAGGTAACCCAAATGGCCAACAAGAAGAACAAGAAGAAGGCTCAGCAGCCGGCACCTGCCAATAACGCTGCCGCCAACTCCAAGGTTGAGGCCAAGAAGGCCGTTGCCAAGAAGAACGAGAAGGCTGCGAAGCCCAAGAAGAACGAGAAGCCTGGTTTCTTCGCCCGCACCAAGAAGTATTTCGCTTCGGTGAAGTCCGAGATGAAGCGTGTCACGTGGCCCGATAAGAAGGAGCTCGTGAACTACTCGGTCGTCGTTTGCGCTTCTCTGGTCGTCGTCGGCGTCGTCATCGCTCTGCTCGATGCTGGCTTTGGCGAGGCTCTTGCTCTGTTCTCTGGATTGAGGGGCTAAACCATGTCTAAGCGTTGGTACGTCGTTCACACTTACTCCGGATACGAGAACCGCGTAAAGTCCGATCTCGAGCATCGTATCGAGACCATGGGTATGCAGGACCGTATCTTTGATATCGAGATTCCTATGGAGCGCGTCACCGAGATCAAAGAGGGTGGCAAGCGCGAGACCAAGGATTCTAAGATCTTCCCGGGTTATGTCCTGGTTCGCATGGAGATGGATGACGATGCGTGGACGTGTGTTCGCAACACGCCCGGCGTCACCGGTTTCCTAGGCGGCAACGGCAAGCCCGCTCCGCTTTCCCGTGACGAGTACAACAAGATGACTCGTCGTCCCGGTAAGGGCAATTCGCCCAAGCGCACCTCGGTTGATATTCAGGTCGGCACATCCGTCCGCGTCACCGATGGCCCGCTTACCGACTTTGATGGCAAGGTCTCCGAGGTTAACACCGAGGCTGGCAAGCTCAAGGTCACGCTGATGATCTTTGGCCGCGAGACACCGGTCGAGCTCGACTTTAACCAGGTCGCTGTCATCGCTTAAGTTTTTGTCCGTTCGCGCGAGCGTGCTTCTTCTGTGACTGCTCATCTCAGGAGTGCTTCTAACACGTGCGTGCTTACGATATAGCAAGTACTTCACACTCGTGATTCGAAAGGAATGACCATGGCTGAGAAGAAGGTTGCCAACGTCATTAAGCTCCAGATTCCTGCTGGTGCAGCTAACCCCGCTCCTCCCGTCGGCCCCGCCCTGGGCGCTGCTGGCGTGAACATCATGCAGTTCTGCCAGGCCTTTAACGCCGAGACGCAGGACAAGAAGGGCGACATCATCCCCGTTGAGATCTCTGTCTACGAGGATAAGTCCTTCTCCTTCATCACCAAAACCCCGCCGGCGGCTCACCTCATCAAGAAGGAGCTGAACCTTAAGTCTGGTTCCGCTAAGCCCCAGGCCGACAAGGTTGGTCAGCTCTCCCAGGAGCAGCTCACCAAGATCGCCGAGATCAAGATGCCGGACCTCAATGCCAACGACATTGACGCCGCCAAGAAGATCATCGCCGGTACCGCCCGTTCCATGGGCGTCACCATCGCTGAGTAGCGATTTCTTATGGTAACGACGGGTGCTCCGACCTGGGCGCCCGTTAAATGTGTGCAATAGGGCACACGATACGATGTGGGAGGGCTCACGCCCGTTTAACCACAGGAGGTAATGCACATGGCTAAGCATGGTAAGAGCTATAACGCCGCTGCCGAGAAGATCGATCGCGCCACGCTCTACACCCCCCTTCAGGCTGCCAAGCTCATTAAGGAGCTCGACACCGCCAAGTTCGACGAGACCGTCGAGGCCCACTTCCGTCTGGGCATCGATACTCGTAAGGCTGACCAGAACATCCGTGGTTCCATCTCCCTGCCCCACGGCACCGGCAAGACCGTTCGTGTTGCCGTCTTCGCCGAGGGCGAGAAGGCCCGCGAGGCTGAGGCTGCCGGCGCCGACATCATCGGTTCCGACGAGCTCGTCGCCCAGATCCAGAAGGGCGAGATCAACTTCGACGCCGCTATCGCTACGCCGAACATGATGGCCAAGGTTGGCCGCATTGGTAAGATCCTTGGTCCCCGTGGCCTCATGCCGAACCCCAAGCTCGGCACCGTGACCATGGACGTCACCAAGATGGTCTCCGAGCTCAAGGCCGGCCGCGTTGAGTATCGCGCCGACCGCTACGGCATCTGCCACGTGCCCCTGGGCAAGAAGTCCTTCTCCGAGCAGCAGCTCGTCGAGAACTATGCTGCCCTGTACACCGAGATCCTGCGCGTCAAGCCCTCTTCTGCTAAGGGCAAGTACGTCAAGTCCATCTCCGTGTCTTCCACCATGGGCCCTGGCGTCAAGGTCGATCCCGCTATCCAGCGCGACTTCCTGGCTGAGTAACTAACAGTTACTGCCCGAGCAAAGCAAGCATTGCTAAAGAGACCCGGTTCTGCCTCGTGCAGGACCGGGTCTCTTGCTTTTGAGTCAACGAAACCACCACGAAGGGGACAGGCACCCTTGTGGTGGTTTTACTTGTGTTGTACTTTAGCGCGATGTAGTACTACCCGAGGCCGAAGGGAGCCCAACATGTTTAAGAACACGCAACAGCTCCTAGGCCTAGCGCTACTAGATTGGATAGCGCGCTAGGGTTGTAATCTCGCTATAACGATTTGTTGTACCCGGGTGCGCTATCGTCTGCCGCTTTCAGGCGTGATGAGCGACACGGGTATTTTTCTATCTCTAGGCCTTCTCTCTCTCCTGAAAGCCATCTGTCATAAAACGGTCAATCAGGAGGAACATATAAGCCGCAAAATCACAATCTTTGACGCCACCCTGTGCGACGGTGAGCAGTCGCCGGGCGCCAGCATGAATACCGAGGAAAAGCTCTTCATCGCCCGCCAGCTGGTGCGCATGAACGTGGACGTTATCGAGGCGGGCTTTCCCATCTCGAGTCCTGGTGACTTTCGCTCCGTACAGGAGATTGGCAAGATTGCGGGCGACCGATGCACGGTATGCGGCCTGACGCGCGCTGTCGACAGGGATATCGAAGTGGCTGCAGAGGCGCTCAAAACGGCCCAGAGGCCCCGTATCCATACAGGGCTGGGTGTGAGCACCAGTCACCTGCGCGACAAGCTCCATATGACTGAGGAAAGGGCAATTGAGTGAGCGATCCATGCCGTCAAACATGCTCGCAAGTTCGTTGACGATGTTGAGTTTTATGCCGAGGATGCCGGCCGCTCCGATCAGGAGTTTCTGGTGCGCATTATCGAGGCGGCCGTAAAGGCCGGTGCCACGGTCGTGAACATCCCCGATACGATGGGCTACAACATGCCGTGGGACTTTGGCGCCCGCATCCGTGACCTGCGCGGGCGCTGCGGGTGCGGCCGGTCAGCGTGCGGTCGACGTGATGGAGTATCGCGAGTACGAGATTGAGCGCATTGCGCGCCAGGCATTTGAGGCGGCGCGCAAACGTCGCGGCAAGGTGACGAGCGTTGATAAGCGCAACGTGCTGGAGACGAGCCGCATGTGGCGCGAGATCGTGCATCGCGTGCAAGACGAGGAGTACTCCGACGTGGAGCTTGAGGACCTGCTCGTCGACAACGCCGCCATGCAGCTCATCAGTCGACCGGCAGACTTTGACGTCGTGGTGACGGAGAACATGTTCGGCGACATCCTGTCCGATGAGGCGGCTCAGATTACCGGATCGCTCGGTATGCTTGCCTCTGCCTCGCTGGATGATGGCGTATCGCTGTTTGGGCCGAGCGCTGGCAGCGCTCCTGACATCGCGGGGCTCGGCGTGGCCAATCCGCTGGCTCAAATCTTGTCGGTGGCGATGCTGCTGACCTACGCGCTCGACATGGGCGAGCAAGCCGCGTGGATCGAGAGCGCCGTGGCGCGCGTGCTCGACGAGGGCTGGCGCACCCGTGACATCGCCGATGTCAACACCCCGGCAGATAAGATCCTCGGCACCACGACGATGGGCGACAAGGTCGTCGCCGCGCTGTAGGCGATGCCGATTCAAGCTGTCAAATATCTCAATCTGTAACATCTAAGGGGCAAAATCGTTCCTACCTGTTACAGATTGAGATTTTCGGCTGAGCATCCGTGGTCTGTCTCGATCTGTAACAGCTAACCGATTATTTGGGCCCTACCTGTTACAGATTGAGACAAACCGTTGGGACAGGTCGGACGAGTCAGCAAAACCACCACAAAGGTGCCGGTCCCCTTCGTGGTGGTTTTTAGCGCAACGAGGTGTTCCCAGCCGACCATACGGGCGGCCTTGCGCTCACGCTGCTCGATGACAGCGCATCTTTAGACGCGAAGTGCGGAACCGGGTGCATATACGAGCCGCGTAGCGTTACGAATTCATGGGAATGACCGTATCGCCAATTTGTACGCTTGCAATCTTGTCTGTGTCACAAACTTGCGAGAACGGCCAGGTCTTGTGGACATCAGTGGTGCCGTTATCCAGTTTATTTGCGAAATAGCCGCTGTGGCTGGTTGCGTCCTCAACATGACCGTCTTTGAACGTCACGATGAGGGGTATGTTGCCAACGGCATCCATAGACTCCTCCATGTTTTGAGACATCTTGCCGCTGTTGTTGTCGTGTTCGATGGAACGATCTATGTTGTAGCGGACTGAAACGCCAACGCAGGATACGGTGGCCTCTTGAATCGTCGCCTTGGTGCCGTTAAAGTTGACCGATTTGGGCGCGGGAATCGTAACGGATGTATCTTCGTAATTCAGCTGGAACTTAAGATCCCATGGGCCCGTAAGTATTTTCTTATACTCGGGAAGCTCTTTGCCAGCACGTGGCACAACGAGAGAGTTGATATGCGTGCGGACGGTCCTGCCCATAAGGCCGGGTGATTCAACGCTGAACTGTGCAAAGTATTGAATGCTGGAGTCATTGGGGTTCTTGTCAATGAGCCATGATTGGCCTTGGCCGCCATGCTCGCCATCAACGTATACGTTTCCATCGACACTTCCGGCGATAGTTCCGTTCTCGCCCGGCTCGGAAAGCTTTTTCAGGGCAGCGGGATCGTCGAACGTAAGCGTATAGGCGATGGTAACCATATCCTTGTCGCCCATGATGGCGTCGGCGGTCACGGTGACTCCGTTGTTGGAGCAGCTAGCACCGACGGGCCGGCCAATACGGTCGATGATCTCGGTTTGAGAAGCAGGTCCGTCAAAGATGTCGGAAAGCATGTCAGAAGGAAGCGGCAGGACGCCTGTTGCCATAGCCGTGCCAGCGCCTCCAATGACGATAGCGAGGACTGCCGTTACAGCGGCAATGCGAGCGACTGTTCTTACGGGATGGCGGGCGATGCGCGGCTTGCGTCGCGTGCCATTAAAGTTGCTTTGAGCGGTCGCCGCATCGCTTGAGGCGACGGACTGAGCAATCGAGTTTGCCATGTGCTGCTTCGCATTATCGGTAAACGAAATGTGCTCCAGGGCGTGGCGATAGTCATTCGAATTCGTAGTCATTGTGGTCTCCTTTCAAGGAAAGCCGAAGTGACGCACGTCCGCGGCTAAGGTGCTGGGCGGTTGCAGCTGGCGTCGCGTGAACGGCGTCTGCGATTTCCCTGATGCTCATGCCTGCGTAGTAGTGCAAAAAGATGGCGATGCGCTGTGCTTGAGGCAGGGCCGTGACAGCGGAAAGAATGGCGCAGTCGCGTTGCGCGAATTCTTGCTCGGTATGTGTTACGGGTGCGCAGAAATCGGGGAGCGAATCGAGGTCGACAACCGGGTGATTCGCGTGCGTACGGCCGATATCGCGACATGCGTTCAGTGCGACTCGGATCACCCAAGCACGTTCGTGTTCGAGCGAGTCGAACGGTTGAGTGCGTTGGAGAATCTTGATCAGCGTGTCCTGGCAGATGTCTTGAGCGTCGTCAGCGGATCCAAGGGCCGAATAGCACAATCGAAGGATGAGGTCGGAATACGTGTCGACCAAGCGCTTTGCTTCCCGCTCGATCTGATCGGCATCGCATCGGAGCGTGCTATTGCGGTTACGGCGTGCAGGCATAGTGTCACCTCCAATTGGTCGTGGTGGATATAGGGAAGGCGTCTCGCGAGGTCCCTCTACATACAACACGGTCGAGACTGCATAAGTTGACAAAAAAAGACGGCACGTGAGCGCCGTCCTTACAAAACAATGAGTGTTCTCGTTAATTACACAAGCACCGTGATGGACAGGTCGGACGAGTCAGCAAAACCACCATAAAGGTGCCTATCCCCTTCGTGGTGGTTGTTGGCAGTTACCAGGGGGTTCTGGCGGTTGAAGACTCGATTGCTTCGTGGCGTTTGAGCTCGCGGCGCATGGTTTGCGAGTTGAGCCAAGCGGCCTTCCAACCGCGCGTGGGGTAGCGCGCCTCGTCAATTTCGATCTTGGTATAGCCGCAGGCGTTGACAATCTTCGTTCCGCATGGGTGTTGGCGCTCGCGTTGAAAGTTGGGGCCGTAGCTTTGGTGCACATGCCCGTGAATCATATAGTCGGGACCCCAAGACTCAAGAGCCGCATTAAAGCACTCGAATCCTCGATGCGGCAGGTCGTCCAGGTCGCCCATGCCTGCGACGGGTGCATGGGTAAGTAGAATATCGCATCCGTCTACCAGTGCGATTTTTCGCGATAGCTTGCGCATGCGTTTTGCCATCTCGCGCTCGGTATACATGTTCGCGCCGTCGCGGTAGCGCATGGAACCGCCCAGACCCGCAATGCGAATACCTCGGTACACATATACGCTGTCCTCAACACAAATGCACCCGCCCGGTGCATGGCGCGCGTAGCGGTCGTCGTGGTTGCCACGAACGTACACAAGCGGTTTGTTGATGACAGTGACCAAAAACTCAAGATAGTCCGGATCCAGGTCGCCTGCGGATAGAATCAGGTCAACGTCCTCAAAGCGCTCCTTGCGAAAACATTCCCACAGGCAGCGCTCCTCTACATCGGCAATGGCTAGGATATTCATAGGGCACGGACCTCCGGCTCGTTATCGAGCTGCGGAATCGAGCCTATAACGTTGTCAGCCAGCCAGTTCATCTCGACAATCTGCGTACTCGGCAGGGGAGGGAAGCCCTCAATCTGAACCACGCCGTCCTGGCTGTGGAGCTCGCCGCCAAATGGGTTGATGGAGCCCTCGACAATGCCGTTGCGAAGCAGCTGCACAAGTTTACGCGTCTGATAGGGTAGGCCCGGAGCGTAGCGAATATCGATGACGCCGGAGCTCATACCGTACCAGTAGTTGACGGCGCGCACCTGCTGGTCATCGGCGGTCTCGTCCCATGTGCCGTGCAGTAGGCTGCGTACGATGAGTTCGTAGTAACGGCCCCAGTTCCATACCGGCATAGCAATACCGGTAACTTCCTTGCCGTTTACCAGACGGTGAAGCCCGTAGGCGGTGGGGTCCTCGAGAGACTTGGACATATCGGCGCCGGTCATGACGCTCACGCCCTCGCGACACATGGCTTCGGCAAGACCGCCGGCGGGAACATCTCCCCAAGTGAGGATAATCTGCGCACGAGGGTCGAGCAGCGAGGCACCGATAGCGAAGGCGTTGATTTCGCTCAGCGCGCCCGAGGCGAAGACCGACGCATGGTAGCCAATACGGTGGTTGTCGGCCATGCTGGCGGCAAGGGCGCCCAGTAGGAACTTGGCCTCGTACATCTTTCCAAAGTACGAGCGGACGCTTTGGTGGGGAAGGCCGATTGAGCAGTTAAGGAACCGCACCTGGGGATACTCGACTGACGCCCTGAGCGTGTATTCCATGAGCCGGTGTGAGGTCGAGAAGATGACGTTCGCCCCGTGCTTTACGGCTGTCTCGACGGCGGCGTAGAACACGTCCGAATCGTGGCAGTCCTCGAACGCCTCGGTGCGCACGATGCCGCCAAAGTGCTCATCAAGATACCGGCGGCCCTGGTCGTGTAGGCTGTCCCAGCTCGACGTGGCACAGGGAAACTCGTGGATAAAGGCGATTCGCATGGGATTGGCAGTGGAGTAGACGGTCTTGCTCATAAAGAAGTTGAGCACGCCCGAGGTAGCTTTTGTCGGTGCGCCCTCTTTCTCGTTGGGCTGCGGCGCTTCGACAAGATCGACTTTGTCCTCGTCGCTTTTGCCGGCAATGACAAGCTCGCGCCAAATCTTGCACAGACGGTTGACGACGATATCCGTCGGCGTATCCAGCAGACGGTCCTGGTTGTAGACGTTGAGGTAGACGAGCATGGCATCGGCAGGCGTAATGTCCAAGTGGTCGCCGCCCGCGCGAAGATAGGCGCGCTTAAAGAGCAGGAAGGTGTGACGTAGGTAGTCGACCTTCTTTTGAGGCCATTTTTCGACAAGATCTTGGCCGAGCATTTTGGCAAGCATCTCGTAGCTGCCCTCGCGCGAAAACTCAATCTCGTACAGGGGGCATACGTACCAAAAGGCGCAAAACTCACCGTACAGGCGGCTCTCGACGGAATCCCACTTACCGGGGTACAGACGCGTCACCTTGGCCGAAACCGTCGGAGCGTCAAGGAATTTGAGGACGCTGACACGCTTGTTGCCCTCTTGGACGTAAAAGCGGTGCATGAACTCGGTGACGATGATGGGGTCGCGGTAGCCCTCGGAGATTTGGATATCGTAGAGGTTGGACCATTTGCGGGCGAATTCGGTATTCCAGGGGAGCAGCGGCATAAAGTTACACGAAAAGGCGGACTGGCGACCTTTGGTAACCGTGCCGACGACCATTTCGAGCGGAATGTCCCGCAGGCCGATGTTCTCGCGCTGCCCGCAGGGAAGCTGGGCGACCAAGCTGTCGAGGTCCGTAAGATATGGATGCTCGCTTTGGCTGATGGCGCGACGGCGTCCCTGTTCGCCGCGCTTGCGCGCTTGACGATAGGCCTCTTCCATGGTGTCTACTCCCTTAGTCGTTTAAACAACGATATGAACCATGGTACCACGATGCGAAACCACCACAAAGGTGCCTGTCCCCTTTGCGGTGGTTTTAGGCGATGATGGGGGCGATGGCGCGGATGCAGGCGTCGGCTGCCGTAAAGGTGGTGCTGTCGTCACTGACGATAAAGATGATCTTACCCTTAATGCCAAAGTCGCCGATCTCGCTAAAGAGCACGTAGGGTTCCTTGTCAAAGCCCGAGATGGGTGAAACGGCGACCTTGGTGGCACAGGCGAGCTCGTCTGCCAGCGCATCGAGCGAGTCCCACTTTGACGTGTCCTTCACCGCGACGGGAACGACAACGCGTCCAAAGGGCATGAGGTGCACGAGTGTGTTCTTGGAGATGTTGGAGTTGGGGACGATGATGGTCTGTCCGCAGGCGTCCTCGATGGTCGTGTGGCGCCAAGTGATGTCCTGGACCACGCCCGACACGCCGCCGACCTCGATATTGTCGCCGGGCTTGATGATGCCCATAAAGGTCACTTGCATGCCGCCGATAAGGTTTGATAGCGTGTCCTGAAAGCCGAGCGAGATGGCGATGCCGCCGACGCCAAGAGCGGCGACGAGCGCGTTTGCGTTAATGCCAAAGCAGTTGTCGAGGATAAAGCTGCCGCCGATCATCCAAATGACGGCACGCGCGATGTTGATGAAGATGCTCGATGCGGGAAGCGGGTTGTCGTCTCGGTTGAGTAGGTGGCGCAGGGTCTTGGATGCCACCTTGGCGGCGATGGCGGTGACTATTACCAAGATGACGGCCCAGATGATGTTGTGGACCCAGCGCTGCTCAAAGAAATGAAGAATCGGTTCAAACAATTCCATGTAGGGAAAACCTCCTAATGATCATTCAACCATGATACCCACCAAAAAGCCCGTCCGATCACATCGGACGGGCCGATAACTTGAGATGGGGTGGCCGCGGTGGCGTAAGCTGGGCCGCCGGCGAGCACGCCGGCAAGGAGTGCGGCGGTCAAGCAAGACGGGGAAGGAGTCTTCTCATGGCAGTTTCCTTAGTTCTTAACCAGTGGTTCCTGCTGACGCTGGATTATCGACATGATATGCGAAAACCGTCGCAAAGGTATCTGTTCCTTTGCGGCGGTTTTGACGTTTGCGCAGATAAAACCTGCCAAAATAAACCTGTCCCTTATTGGCAGGTTTTAGCTCAGCAGCATGCGGTCGTTGGCGAGCTCGCCGCCCGAGACCTCCTCGAACTTCTGCAGCAGGTCGGCGACGGTGAGCGACTTTTTCTCGTTGCCTGCCACATCGTAGATCACGTGGCCCTCGTGCATCATGATCAGACGGTTGCCCAGACGGATGGCGTCGTTCATGTTGTGTGTGACCATGAGTGTGGTCAGGTGGTTCTCGTCGACGATTTCCTCGGTCAGGTTGAGCACCTTCGATGCCGTCTTGGGGTCGAGGGCCGCCGTGTGCTCGTCGAGCAGCAGCAGGCGCGGCTTGGTGAGCGTGGCCATCAGCAGGGTGAGTGCCTGGCGCTGGCCACCCGAGAGCAGGCCGACCTTAGCGTTGAGGCGCGTATCCAGACCAAGGTCCAGACGCTTGAGCAGCTCAACGTACTCGTCCTTCTCGGCCTTGGTGACGCCCCACGAAAGACCGCGATGCTGGCCGCGGCGCTTGGCGAGGGCCAGGTTCTCGGCGATCTGCATGTCGGCTGCGGTGCCGCGCATGGGGTCCTGGAACACACGGCCCAGGTACTTGGCGCGCTGCGACTCGCTCAGGCGCGAGATATCGGTGCCGTCGAGCTCGATAACGCCCGAATCGAGCGGATACACGCCGGCGATCATGTTGAGCAGCGTGGACTTGCCGGCGCCGTTGCCGCCAATCACGGTTACAAAGTCGCCGTCGTTAAGGGTGAGGTCGACGCCGGTGAGCGCGCGCTTCTCGGTGACGGTGCCCTTGTTAAAGGTCTTCTTGACGTGTGAGAGCTTAAGCATCTGCCTCATCTCCCTTCGTGTAGGAGCTGCGGAGCTTATAGCGCTCCCAAACCACGGGCACGCACAGGGCCACGGCCACGATCACGGCGGAGAGCAGCTTCATGTCGTTGGCGTCCATGCCCAGCTGCAGCACGATGGCGCGGATAAGGAAGTACACCACGGAGCCAAAGACGGCGGAGGCAAGACGAACGCTAAACTGCGTGAGTCCGCCGGGCAGCAGGCGACCGAACACCTCGCCGATGACGATGGCGGCAAGGCCGATAACGATGGCGCCTGTGCCCATGCCAATGTCGGCATACTTTTGGCTCTGGCAGATAAGCGCACCCGAAAGGCCGATGAGGGCGTTGGAGAGCACGAGAGCGATCATCTTGGTGGAGTTGGTGTTAACGCCCAAGGCGCGGATCATGTACTCGTTGTTGCCGGTGGCGCGAAGCGCCGAGCCGATCTCGGTACCAAAGAACCAGTACAGGATGGCGACGATAGCCACAGCGAGCAAGATGCCCAAGATGATGGCAACGGTGGACTGCGGCAGACCGGTCATATTGCTGACGGCCGAGAACACGGTGCCCTTGGCAAGGATGGGCGTGTTGGATTTGCCCATGATGCGCAGGTTGACGGACCACAGGCTGATCTGGGTGAGGATTCCGGCGAGGATCGCGGGAATCTCGAAGACGGTGGTCAGAATGCCCGTGACCGCGCCCGCGATGGCGCCGGCGCACATGCCGGCCAGCACGGCGAGCAGCGGGTCGACGTTATTGTTGACGATGAGTACGGCGCAGACACAGCCGCCGAGGGCAAAGCTGCCGTCGCAGGTCATATCGGGGATGTCGAGCAGGCGGAACGTGATAAACACGCCAAGCACCATAATGCCCCAGAGGACGCCCTGCGAAACGGCGCCCTGCAATGCAATGAGCATGCTTCATACCTCCTAGGATAGGGTGGACACATGAGTCACCATGATAGCGGTAACAATGTATAAAAGAGCTGCGGACGGTTGTTTTGTCTCATCCGAAACAAGCAGGGCGAACGCCGGTCTTTAGCGTTCGCCCCAAGGACTCAGATATTGAATAACGCAGCTATGGCGCGAGAACGAACCCTAGATGTGTTACGGCGCATGGTGCTACTCGTCCAGGGCGGAAAGGTCGATGCCCAGCGCCTCGGCCATCTCGTCGTTCTTGACGACGACCAAGTCCTTGCTCGAGAGGTGCTCGACAGCCATATCCTCGGGCTTGGCCTCGCCCTTCAGGATCTTAACGGCCATCTCGCCCGCGGCATAGCCCAGGTCCTCATAGTTGATGGAGAGGGTGAACAGACCGCCGGCCTTGCACATGCCCTCCTCGCCGGTAACGAAGGGGAGCTTGTTCTCCTTGCAGATCTGACCGACCTGCGAAGCGCCCGCGGCGATGGTGTTGTCGGTGGGGGAGTAGAGCGCGTCGACCTTGCCCACGGCGGACTCGACGACGGACTGGATCTCGTTGGAGCTCGAGACGGTGAAGTCGGTGTACTCCAGGCCAAGCTTGTCGAGTTCCTTCTTGGCGGCCTTGATTTGGACGTCGGAGTTGGACTCGGCGGTGCAGTAGAGCAGGCCGACCTTCTTTACGTCGGGCAGGACCTTCTGCATCATCTCGAGTTGCTCGGCGACCGGGGTAAGGTCGGAGGCGCCGGTGACGTTGGTGCCGGGCCTGTCGTTGTCCTGGACCAGGCCGGAGGCGGCGTAGTCGGTGATGGCGCAGCCCACGATGGGGATATCCGCCGTGGCACCGGCAGCAGCCTGTGCGGCGGGCGTGGCGATGGCGTAGATCAGGTCGACGCCATCGCCCACGAACTTGTCGGCGATGGACTTACACGTGGACTGGTCGTTCTGGGCGTTCTTCTGGTCGATCTTGACCTTAAGGCCGCTTTCCTTGATGGCCTTGACAAAGCCCTTGTTGGCGGCATCGAGTGCGGAGTGCTCGGTGAGCTGCAGAACGCCGATGGTGTAGTCGGAACCGGCGGCAGCAGAGCCGGAACCAGAGTTGCCGCCGCATCCGGCGAGCGGGGCGAGCGCGAGCAGGCCGGCGGAGACCAGAAGGCTCCTGCGGCTGATGGTGATGTCCTTCATATCATTACCCCCAGTATAAAAATGGCTGGAAACACTGCACTGGGACAAAGTGCAAGTGGAACTATAGTAACGCCGATGTCCATTTTTACAACAGCCTGGCGGGTTTTTTAATACAGAACCGGATAGGCGGTACGGGTAGTCGAATGGGTGACGGAGATGCTTATGCGGCGGAGACGGCGTCATCATCCTCGTCCAGGGCGGCAAAGAGTTTCTTGCCGTCAAGGAGGCGCGTGCTGACGTTTCTCATACGGGCGATCTCGACGGTGCGCAGCGTATCGTCGGTGCCTCGGGCGTCGTAGACCGTTCCCAGCAGATACGAGATGCCATCGCGCTGCCTGATGGCAAAGGGCCGGAGCGTCATCCGCACCGCTTCGGTTTCGCCACGGGCGAGGGTACTCGAGATATCAAAGCTGACGGTCGTTCCGTGGTCGATGGCCTGCTCGACGAGCTCGCACGTGTCGATGCGCTTGATGGGCGTGCGTGTTGCCTTGGTAGCCTTGCTGCCTGCGCTTGGAGCGGGTTCGGGTGTATCGAGGTAGTCGCGAACGTCGGCACTCGCCATGGCAACTAAATGCTGCGCCATGCTCTTGCGGATAGCGATAGGCGTGGAGCGGTTGCGCATGACCATGCCGTGGAGCCGGATGATCTCTTCATCGGTGAGCGGGCGGGTCAAGAGCCGATAGCCCACGCCGCGTTTGTAGTCGATTTCGTATCCGGCGTGACGAAGCGCGGATATCGAGGTGTAGATGCTGCGCCGCGCCGCCGAGATGGGCATGCGGGTGGGGTCATCGGGATGGGCGAGGTGCTCGATTAACTCATCGGAAAGCAATGCCTTGTCTTCGCCGGTGTTTTCGCTCAAGAGCTGCAGGATGCGTACGGCGCGATAGGCCGCCATCGAGGCGGCGCCTCTGGTCGTGGTCTCATAGTTTTCAACAACGGCTTCGGTCATAACGCCCACGTCCTTTCCATTTTGGGTGGCGACGGTACGGAGCCTAGGACGCGGGGCTTGCCTAGGGGCGCAAGGCGCTCTGGGCGGTCGGTAGTTGTCGGCAAGCGGCGGGTCGAGTTTTCAACAGCCCTGCTCAACTAACCAAAAACTTGCCAAAAGCTTGACGGATGCTGTTGAAAAAAGCGCCCCTCGGCTTGCCGAGAGGCGCTGACGCGATGTGCTGTAACGCGCTGGGTGGCGCTGTGGCGATTAGAAGTCGGCGTTGCCCACGGTACGCGGGTGCGGCAGGACGTCGCGGATGTTGCCCACGCCGGTGAGGTACATCACCAAGCGCTCGAAGCCCAGACCGTAGCCGGCGTGCTTGCAGGAACCGTAGCGGCGCAGGTCAAGGTAGTACTTGTATTGCTCGGGATTCATACCCAGGTCCTTGATGCGGGCCTCGAGCAGATCCAGGCGCTCCTCGCGCTGGGAGCCGCCGATAATCTCGCCGATACCGGGAACCAGGCAGTCGGCGGCGGCGACGGTCTTGCCGTCCTCGTTCATGCGCATGTAGAACGCCTTGATCTCGGCAGGGTAGTCGGTTACGAAGGTCGGGCGCTTAAAGTGCTCTTCGGTCAGGAAACGCTCGTGCTCGGTCTGCAGGTCGATGCCCCAGCTGACGGGGTAGTCGAACTGGTGACCCGCGGCGACTGCCTGCTCCAGGATCTCGACGGCCTCGGTGTAGGTAACGCGGGCAAAGTCGGAGTTTGCCACGTGGTTCAGGCGCTCGACCAGGCCCTTGTCCACAAACTTGTTGAGCATGTTGAGCTCGTCGGGGCAGGTGGCCATAACGTCCTTAAGGACGTACTTGAGCATGGCCTCGGCGTTATCCATGTAGTCGTTAAGGTCGGCAAAGGCCATCTCGGGCTCGATCATCCAAAACTCGGCGGCGTGGCGCGTGGTGTTGGAGTTTTCGGCGCGGAAGGTGGGGCCAAAGGTGTACACGTCGCCAAAGGCCATGGCAAAGTTCTCGGCATTGAGCTGACCGGACACGGTGAGGCTCGCATGCTTGCCAAAGAAGTCCTGGCTCCAGTCGACCTCGCCGGACTCGGTGAGGGGCGGATTTTTGGGGTCGAGCGTGGTCACGCGGAACATCTCGCCGGCACCCTCGCAGTCACTCGTGGTGATGATGGGGGTGTTGACGTAGACAAAGCCCTGCTCCTGGAAGAAGCGGTGGATGGCGGCAGCCGCGACAGAGCGGATGCGGAACACGGCGCGGAACAGGTTAGTGCGCGGGCGCAGGTGCTGCTGGGTGCGCAGGAACTCGACGGTTGCGCGCTTCTTCTGCAGCGGGTAATCCGGGGCGCTCGTGCCCTCGACCTCGATGGAGGTGGCGGAAAGCTCGAAGGGCTGGGGCGCATCGGGGGTCAGCTTGACGGTGCCAGTGCAAATGAGTGCGGCCGAGACGTTTTGGTGGGCGATTTCGTCGTAGTTGTCGAGCGCCTCGCGGTTCATGACGACCTGCAGGTCGCGGAAGCAGCTGCCGTCGTTGAGCGTAACAAAGCCAAAGTTCTTCATGTCGCGGACGGACTTGACCCAGCCGGCGACGGTGACGGTCTGGCCGCCGAGCGACTCGGCATCGGCATAGAGCTGCGCGATTTTGGTGCGGTTCACGTATCCTCCCATAACGGTTGAATGATAGTTATCCATACAGTTCGATATTCTAGCAGCTCGGCTCATTTGGGCTATACAGATAAGGCATTGGCGGGATGGTTTTTCAAACGAAAAGCGCCCGCGGCCTAATGGTCGTGGGCGCTTGACGAGGTGCCTTTTGGCTGTGTGGCGCGGGGCCTGGCTACTTGGTCTTGGCAACCAGCAGCGGGTCGCCAAGCTTGACGAGCGGGTTGCCGCCGATAAGCGTTCCAGACTCGCCGACATGGTCGATGCTCTTAAGACGATCGAGCTCGGGGACGATGACGGTCACGATGTCCTCGTGACCAGCGGCCTTAATGGCCTCGCGGTCGAAGCTGATGAGCGGCTGGCCTGCCTTGACCACATCGCCCATCTCGACAAAGCGGGCAAAACCCTTGCCGTTCATTTCCACGGTGCCCAGGCCAACATGGATGAACACGCGCAGGCCGTCCTCGGTAATCATGCCGATGGAGTGGTTGGTGACAGTGGTGGCACCGATGCGGCCGTTGGCGGGCGCATAGATGGTGCCGGTAATGGGCTCGATGCCATAGCCCTGGCCAAGCATGCCCGAGGCGATCGTCTCGTCGGGAACCTCGTTCAGGTTGACGAGCACGCCGTTGACGGGGGCATAGATGACACCTTCGCGGGTAGCGAAGCTTGCTGCGGGCGGAACGGACGCCTCGCCGGTCGAGGTGAAGGTGGACTTAAGCGAATCGAGCAGACCCATAGTTGCCTCCAACTTAAATAGGCGCATATCGCGCGTTTGGTTTGCCGGAAACGTTTCATATGTGTTTCGCGGCTTGGTCAACGCCCCTATTCTACGCTGCTCAAAGATACCTCTGAACTGGGATTATGTGATATATCAGTTGAAGGGAAACTTATTGCCGGAGTGTTTCTGCGCCACGGGTTCAAGTGGGGTACGCTTGAAGGCAAAAAACAAGGGCGCTTAATTTGCGCGAAGGGAGCACATATGATTGTCGAGAACCATGCGCTGTGGGGCGAGGAGCCGACCGAGGAATATCCGGCGACCTTTACGTATTTGGGTGCCGAGCCGCTGCCCGATAAACCGAATGGCCGCCGCCCTGCCGTGATTATCTGCGGCGGAGGTGCGTTTACGCATATCGCTCCGCATGAGCAGGATCCCGTGGCGTTTGCGTTTTTGGATCACGGCTACCAGGCCTTTGTGCTCAACTATGTCACGAGTTCTACGGGTGACGTGAGCTTTCCGCACCCCCAGGCAGATCTTGCCAAGATGGTCGCCACGGTGCGCGCCAACGCCGACGAGTGGCATGTCGATCCTAAGCGCGTGTGCGTCGTGGGATTCTCGGCGGGCGGTATGATCTGCGCCTCGCTGGCAACACAGTGGAAGACCGGCCCCTTCGCGGCACTTGCCGGGGCGCGTCCGGACGACATTCGTCCCGATGCCGTGGTGCTGGGCTATCCATTGCTCGACTTTGCCTATGTGCGTGACATGCAGACGCGCGATCCGCGCATTGACTTGCGTGTGCCCAAGACGGGCGGCAAGACGGGGCGCGATTTGCTCAACGACTACCTGTCGATGGTGACGGGCGGCGAGGCAACTGACGAGCATCTGGCCGACATCTGCCCCACCACGCATGTTTCGCGTCAGATGCCACCGACCTTTGTGTGGGGCGTGTCCGACGACAAGACGGCGCCGATCGCGCAGGTCTACCCGTTTGCGCAGCGCATGGCCGAGGAGGGCGTTGCATGCGAGATGCACGTCTTCGACCAGGGCGGTCACGGCCTTTCGCTCGGCAACGCCAACACCGCGGTCGACAACGAGGACAAGCAGGTGGCAGTCCGTCCCTGGATCCGCCTAGCCTTCCGCTTCCTGGAGCGCCACGGGTTTTAGTTACGGCGTTTTACCAAACGCCGTAACCACTTGACGCTACAAGCCCGCCAGAGCGGCAATCTGCCTTTCAACTTCGGCAGCATGACCAGAAGGTCTATGCCGCCCTGCCTCAAGGCACCTTGCTTGCTCTGGCGGGTTTTTGCTGTCGGCGTCAAAATATCGGCGTTGTCTTGGCTGCCAAAAGAATGACCCCGTCGGTGACGGAGGAAAACGGATCAGTTTGGGCGGTGCTGGCGCCAAGGTTTAAGACCGACGTCGTCCCTTGTTGCTTTCCTACCAGACGGTGAACTGGGCGTTTTCTGTGTTCCAATGGACATCGCGAACGTAGTCGCGCACGCCCGTCGCATCTCGTGCTTCGAACAACTCAAGAATATGAGCGTGTTCGCTGTTGGCTTTATTGAGCAGTTTGCACGCCGTCTCCTGGTCGACAGTCTCGTAATCGCGCTTGATAAAGCAGCGCTCGAGCTGCGAGATCATATCGCGCAGACGGTCGTTACCGCAGCGGTTGAAGTACGTTAGATGAAAGTCTCGCTGAATGTCGTCGTACTTTCGGATGAGGCCGCCTTGGATCGCGAGGTCCATGGAGCCGACGAGAAATTTAAGCTGCGTAATGTCATCGTCGGTTAGGTTCGGACAGGCGAGATATGCGGCCTGCCCGTCGAGCGGCCCCATAATCTCAAAGACTTCAACGGCGTTTTGCTGATCGAACCCACGGACGCGGAATCCGCGGCGGGGGAGATTGTCCAGATAGCCGTCGCTTGCGAGCTGGATGAGCGCTTCGCGGACCGGCGTGCGCGACACGCCCATGGCGTCGCAGATCGCTTGCTCGCTCAGCCGGTCGCCGGCCGAAAGCTCGCCGGCGTCAATACGGCTCGAAATGTAGTCGTATACGTGGTCTTTCAGGGGCCTTCTGAGCGTTTCCATGAGCCTATGTTCCTTAACGGTATATTTCTAAAAGCAAATACGTTTCACTTGAATAGCTCAGTTGAATTATAGAACGACCAGCTAAATCATGCTACTTTGCGCCGATACGTAAGAATACGCTTACCGAAGAATACCTACCGTTCAGGATTGTATACAATATACAAAACAGGAAAACCGCCCTAAGATAAAGACATCGAAAGGAAGGCGGGCACGAAGAAGTCCCGCTTTCTGCTAAGAGATCCAAGGAGGACCATCATGACCAAGTTCAGCCACGTCATCATCCGCCGCCCCGGCAAGTCTCTGAGCAATGGCATCACGAGTGCCCCCGAGCTTGGCCAGCCCATCTACGAGCGCGCCATCGAGGAGCACTACGATTACGAGCATGCGCTCGAGCAGTGCGGCGTTGACGTGTCGGTGCTGCCGGCACTCGAGCAGTATCCCGACAGCTGCTTCGTCGAAGACCCGGCCGTTATCACTCGCTGCGGCGCCATCATTACCAACCCCGGCGCCGATAGCCGCAACGGCGAGAAGGACGAGATCGAGCCGGCCGTCCGTCGCTTCTTTGACGACGAGCATGTCAAGCACATCGTTTCTCCGGGCACGCTCGACGGCGGCGACGTCATGATGGTCGGTGACCATTTCTACGTCGGTCGCTCCGCTCGTACCAACGAAGAGGGCATCCGCCAGTTCTGTGAGATTCTCGAGGGCTGGGGCCTCGAGGGTTCTGAGGTTCCGCTGGAGGAGGTCCTGCACCTCAAGACGGGCGTCAACTACATCGAGGACAACAACATGCTCGTCTCTGGTGAGTTCGTCGATAAGCCCGGCTTTGCCCAGTACAACAAGATTGTTGTGCCCGAGGACGAGGCGTACGGCGCCAACTGCATCTGGGTCAACGGTACGGTCATCGTTGCCGAGGGCTATCCGACTGTGCTCAAGGCCGTGCAGGATCTGGGCTACAAGACACTCGTCGTTGACACCTCCGAGTATCGCAAGGTCGACGGCGGCCTTTCTTGCCTGTCGCTGCGCTTCTAACGCGATAGCTGTAACAGTCTGATGATCGCTTGACCGATGGCCCGGCACCCGATTCGGGACGTCCGGGCCATCTTTCGTTCGATCACATGATGAAGGGGGTGCACATACAATGGCCTCTAAAGCTCAAAATGAAGAGATTATCGACCCTAATGGCCTCGATCTCTTTCGTCTGACCATGATGGTCATTACCGCCAGTATTTGTGGCGGCATCTTTTCGCTTGCCGGCGATATGGCAGCAGGTGGGGCAAATACCGGTGCGGTTATCGTCTCGTGGGGAATTTGCTTTATTGGCGTCTTTGCGCTGATGATGGTGTTCAACGGTTTGTCTCAGGCCCGTCCCGACCTGACCGGCGGCATCTATGCATACGCTGCGGCCGGTTTTGGCGATTACATTGGATTCAACTCCGCTTGGGGCTACTGGATCAGTGCATGTCTTTCCAACGTGAGCTTTGCGCTCTTGCTGTTTAGCGCGCTGGGCTATTTCTTCCCTGCGTTTGGCGCGGGTAACAACCTGCTTTCTATCGTCTGCGCCAGCGTGTTTTTGTGGTTCCTTACCGCCCTTGTGCTTCGTGGCGTTAAGGAGGCTGCGGGCATTAACACGATCGTCACGTTGGCGAAGCTGGTGCCGCTGGGGCTCTTTGTGCTGAGTATCGTGCTCCTGGGTAAGTTCAACGTCGATATCTTTATGGACAACTTCTGGGGAGAGCCGGCTGGTCCTGGCTTTGGCGAGCAGGTTGTCTCGACCATGATCGCCCTTGTCTGGGTCTTCACGGGCATCGAGGGCGCTGTCGTTATCTCGGGCCGTGCAAAGTACGTGCGTGACGTCGGCCGCTCGACGGCGCTCGGATTTGCGGCTGTATTCACGCTGTATCTGATCATCTCGATGCTGTCGCTCGGCATTATGCCGCGCGAGGAGATGGCACAGCTTGCAACGCCCTCCATGGCGGGAATTCTCGAGTGCGCAATCGGTCCGGTTGGTGCTGCCATCGTAAACCTTGGCGTTATCCTTTCGTTGGTCGGCGCGCTGCTGGGCTATGTCATCATTGCGTCCGAGACGCCGTTCGAGGCGGCGCGCCAGGGATCCTTCCCTCTGGCGTTTGCCAAGACGAACAAGCACGACGCCCCGGTGGTAACGGTTCTCGTGAGCTCCGGCATCACGCAGCTCTTCTTGATCGTGTCGTATGTGGCGGCGAGCACCTACCAGTTCTTCTATAGCTGCGCAGTCAACACGATTCTGGTTCCGTATGTCTGCTCGGCTGCCTATTACATGGTGATTGGCTGGAAGAACGAGCATCTGGACGGGCCGCATGCGCCCAGCGTCGGCAAAGCCCGCTTCTTCGGTACGCTCGGCTTCATCTACACATTGTTCCTGGTGTGGTCGACGGGTCTTCAGGGCGTTATGATCACGACGATTCTTTTTGCTCCGGCCATTCCCGTTTATATGCTGGGCGAGCGAGGCCGCGGTAAACCGGTGCTTCCGCATCTGCACGACAAGCTGATCGCAGCGGTGGTCATTGTCGTGGCAATCATTTCGCTGTATCTGCACTTTGCCGGCATTGCGCCGATAGTCTAAGACTGCGGCAGGCTTCATCGCTTGGTAAGCCGACGGAGGCATCGCGTGCCGGTGCCGTCCGGTAATCCATAACTGACGTGGGCCTCTGTAACGTGCTTCTGTGAGTGCCCACCAGGCCCGCGCGGGTGACATTAGTTGCTTGCGCGGGCTTTTGCTGCTTGGGTGCAATGGGGGCAGCTTAGCTTGCACCGATCTGTTGATTGAACGTCGTTGTGTGTTCGCGCTATCATGCATGGTTAAATTGGTTAGCCATGGCAAACGGTTAGCCATGGTGAACATAAATGCAACGCCCTGTGGGCGCCGGGGGAGGAACACGGACGTGAAGCTCGATACACTCGAGATTGGAAAGGACGCCGTTGTCGCATCGGTGGCATCGGACGATCAGGCACTCCGACAGCATATTTTGGACATGGGTCTAACGCCGGGCACCGAAGTCACCATGATGAAGTACGCCCCCATGGGCGATCCGCTCGAGATCCGCCTGCGTGGCTACGAGTTGACACTGCGCAAGGACGATGCCGCTCGCATTGAGCTCGTGGGTATTCACGACACCGATACAGGTCCGCGCGCTAACGCCGCAATCGGCACGACGGAGCATCCGGCCCTGGGCGAGGGAACGTATTCGCCCCGTGCGGCAAAGACGGCCGTGCCTGAGGGCGCGCCGCTGCACTTTGCCCTCGCCGGCAACCAAAACTGCGGCAAGACCACGTTATTCAACCAGCTGACGGGCTCCAACCAGCACGTCGGTAACTTTCCCGGCGTGACGGTCGACCGCAAAGATGGCACCATCCGTAACCATCCCGAGGCGAGCGTTACCGATCTGCCTGGCATTTACTCCCTGTCGCCGTACACAGGCGAAGAGGTCGTGAGCCGTCAGTTCATCCTTGACGAGCGCCCGGACGCCATCATCGACATCATTGATGCCACCAACATCGAGCGTAACCTGTACCTGACACTGCAGCTCATGGAGCTTGACCGTCCTATGGTCATCGCGCTCAACATGATGGACGAGGTGACCGCCAACGGCGGCGCCGTGGACGTCAACCTGCTCGAGAGCCTGTTGGGCGTGCCCGTTGTCCCCATTAGCGCTGCCCGCAACGAGGGCATCGGCGAGTTGGTGGACCACGCCCTGCACGTGGCACGGTTCCGCGAGCGCCCCGGTCGCCTGGACTTTTGTGCGCCCGACGGTCCGGACGGCGGTGCGCTGCATCGCTGCATCCACGGTATTGCTAACCTGATCGAGGACCATGCCGTGACGGCGCACATTCCGGTGCGCTTTGCGGCGACCAAGCTGGTCGAGGGCGATGAGCTGGTAACCGAGGCGCTTCACCTGGATCGCAATGAGCTCGACGCTATCGAGCACATCATTACCCAGATGGAGGGCGAGGCCGGCACCGACCGCCTATCTGCGCTGGCCGATATGCGTTTTAGCTTTATCGGCGACGTGTGCGGGCGTTGCGTCGTCAAGCCGCACGAGAGCCGCGAACACGTGCGCTCCGTCAAGATTGACCGCATCCTGACAGGTCGTTACACAGCCATTCCGGCGTTTCTGGTGATCATGGGCCTCGTCTTTTGGCTGACGTTTGGCGTGATCGGCGCGGCGTTGCAGGGACTCATGGAGGACGGTATCGCGGTCATCATCGCTTCGGCCGATGCGGGCCTCAAGGCGTTCGGAACCAACGATGTGGTGCGCTCGCTGGCTGTCGACGGCGTGCTTACGGGTGTGGGCAGCGTGCTGACCTTCCTGCCGATTATCGTCGTGCTCTTCTTGTTCCTCTCCATTCTGGAGGACTCGGGCTACATGGCGCGCGTCGCCTTTGTCATGGATAAGGTGTTGCGCCGCTTTGGTTTGTCTGGTCGAAGCTTTGTGCCCATGCTCGTCGGTTTTGGCTGCACCGTGCCGGCCATCATGTCGACGCGCACGCTGCCGTCCGAGCACGACCGTAAGATGACCGTCATGCTCACGCCGTTTATGAGTTGCTCGGCCAAGCTGCCGGTTTACGGCTTGCTGTGCGGAGCATTCTTCCCGCAGGCGACGGTCCCCGCCATGGTCTCGCTCTATCTGATCGGTATCGTGGTCGGCTGCATCGCGGCTTTGGTGCTCAACCGCACGGCATTTAAGGGCGACCCGGTTCCGTTTATCATGGAGCTTCCCAATTACCGCCTGCCGAGCGTCAAGACGACGGTGATGCTGGCATGGGATAAGGCCAAGGACTTCATCACCAAGGCCTTTACCATTATCTTTGCCGCTACGGTGGTCATCTGGTTCCTGCAGACGTTCGATATCCGCTTTAACGTGGTCGCCGACCAGTCGCAAAGCCTGCTTGCGGGCTTCGGCAGCATCATCGCGCCGGTGCTGGCGCCGCTCGGCTTTGGCGACTGGCGCGCCTCGACGGCGCTCGTCACCGGACTCATTGCCAAGGAGAGCGTCATCTCGACGCTCACGGTGCTTTTGGGCGCAACGTCGCCCGCGGCGCTGTCGACCATGTTTTCGCCGTTTACCGCCTACGTGTTCTTGGTCTTTACACTGCTGTACCCGCCTTGCGTGGCGTCCATCGGCGCCGTCAAGAGCGAGTTGGGCGCGCGCTATGCCGTGGCTGTATTCGCGTTTCAGGTGACGGTCGCCTGGATCGTGGCGTTTGTCGTGCATTCGGCGGGCATATTGCTGGGGTTGGCTTAAGGGCGCGTTGATGCTCCGCACTTTTGGGCGAGCAAGAATTCAATAAATATGAGTAAAAATACCGACAATTGTTGAACTGCGGGGACTGTCCTACGCTGCAGATTGCCGTTCGCTGCCTATTTGCTGCCGTTTACGGATTCGTAAATACTTGCAATCGTCGGTCGATTTAACCGCATTACGCGATGCCGATGCGCATTTTGTGTGCCCCTTTCTACAATCACTTTGTGTCTATTGCCGAACATGTCTTCCGTTTCGCCTGTGTGGGGACGTGGGCTGCAATAGTCGTTTATAGAGGCTCATTGAGGAGGGAATTGATGAAAGAAAAATTCCAATCGTTCGGAAAGGCAATGCTCGTTCCGATTACGCTCATTGCCATTTCCGGTCTCTTTTTGGGTATCGGTAGCGTTTTTACGACCGAACTGACCCTTGTGTCCCTTGGCGTTAATTGGGACTGGTATGCCGCTTCGCCGCTCTTTACGTTCTTCTCGGTATTTAAGGGTCTCGGCGAGGTAATCATTGGAAACCTCGGTGTTTTGTTTGCCGTCGGCTGCGCCTTCTCCTTGTCTCGCAAAGAGAAGGGCTGGGCTGCCTTTTCTGCCCTTGTCTGCTATCTCACCATGCTCAAGACGGTTGAGATTCTGCTTGGAGCAGCTGGCTTGGCTGCCGACAATACAACGGTGGAAGCTCTTCAGAAGGTCGGCCTTACGTCCATTCAGGCGAGTGAGCAGTCCGCACTCTACACTACCTCGCTCGGCTTTTTTGGCTACAGCTCTGGTGTCTTTGGCGGCATTATCGTGGGCTGCCTGGTCGCCTGGATCACCGGCCGTTTTTACAAGACCAAGCTTCCAACGGCGCTGGCGTTTTTTGCGGGCAGTCGAACGGTCCCCATTGTATCGCTGGTCGCCGGTGGCATCCTGGGCGGCATCATGTACTTCGTCTGGCCCGTCATCGGTGGATGCTTCTCGGGTATTGCGACGTTCGTGAAAGGCTCCGGTCTGGTCGGTACGTTTGTCTATCGCTGGGTGCTCGAGAGCCTTGTGCCGTTTGGCTTGCATCCGCTGCTCGAGACGCCCATGTATTGGACTGAGCTTGGCGGCTCCATGGTCGTCGATGGAACGCGCGTGGTGGGCAATAGCGCCATTCAGCTTGCACAGCTCGCTTCTCCCAGCAGTGACAAGCTCTTGGTTAGGGCCTTCATGGCTGGCTATGGCATTAACGATTACGCGTTGTTCCCGGGCATCGCCCTTGCTATGTGGTCTTGTGCCAAGCCCCAGAACCGCAAGAAGGTTGCTGGTCTTTTAATCCCCACAGTGATTTCGACTGTTTTCTTTGGCGTTACGGAGCCTATTCTCTTTACGTTCCTGTTCGCCGCCCCCTGGCTCTACTTTGGCGTTTACGCTCCGCTTTCCGGACTGGGTGAAGTTCTCTCGGAGGCAATGGGCGTTTCGGTGTACCAGGGAAATATCAAGGACCTGATCCCATTCTTATTCCGCCCCGAGAAGCTTAATCTGCTTCCGTACCTTATTCTGCTCCCCGCCTTTTTCCTGGCAGCTTTCTTCCTCTTCCGGTTCTTTATTACTAAGTTCGATATCAAGACGCCCGGTCGAGACGATGGTGACGATATTGAGTTGATCAACAGCAGAGCTGAGTTCGAGGCAAAGGCCGCTGAGGCAAAGGGCGAGTCTGATAGCACTCCCGAGAAGGCAGTCCAGGGCCGTGCGACCAAGGACAGCGCGCTTGCTGTTGGCATTGTCGAAGCGCTTGGTGGAGCCGACAACATTGATGATCTTGACAACTGCATCTCACGTCTTCGCGTGATTGTCAAGGATGGTTCTAAGGTTGCAGACGACGAGGTGTTCACCAAGAATCTTGAAGCTATGGGCGTTATCCGCCTGAGCGACAAGGCAATCCAGGTCATTTACGGTCCTCGTGTCGGCGAAGTCGCTTCTGAGGTGCACGAAGTTCTCGGTGACGAGTAAAACGCGCAAGCGGCTTTCAATTGCATAGCGCAATTCCAGGGCTTGGCTTCCTATCGCATGATTTAGGGGGCCAAGCCTTCTTGTTTTAGATTGTCAAGGCAGATACTCAATAGTTCTTCGAATGCGAGAATACAACTTCCGGTAAAGCAGTTAGGCTTAACGTTCTTAAGATCCATTGGGTGATCGTCATGTATCGTAAAGATCGCGTCTGCCGTCTTGGCGAGCTCGCTGTCTTCGTTGCCGGTAAACGCGAGGGTCGTAATGCCCGCGTCGTGGCATGCCCTTGCGGTTTCCAGGATGGCTTCTGTCTGGCCCGATTTGGATATGAGCATCATGCAGCTGAGCGTATTTCGGTTGGATTCGACAAACTGATCGGTTTCTAGGAAATCCTGTATGACGGCCAAAAAGCCAAGTCCAACGAGCTTAGTCGCCATGTACTGCGCAACGATGCGTGAGAAACCCTCTCCGTTTACTCCGATCATTCTGTTGCGATGCAGGGCGGCGATGAATACGTCTACATCTCCGGTGTGGCATACGAAGTGGACGCTACTGTCTTTGAGTGATTGATTCATTTCGCGGGAGACATGCTGAAGGTGCTTGAGATCGTACATCATTTCGCGATAGCCACGGTAGCCGAGCTTTTTCGAAAGCCTGATGACTGTCGTCATGCTGGTAAAGCATGCCATGGCGACGGGTTTTATGCCAATATCATCGAGGGTGTCGATATTGTTGAGTAGGTATTCGAGTACGCTTTGCTCGGTTTCGGATAGCTTTGCGGCTGAGTAGAGCTTGGAAATCTGCTTTTTATCAACCATCGGTGCTCCCTTCCCGCCGGACGTGTGTGGCCGCTTCCGTTGCGTAAATAATAACTCCTTGGGGAATTCCTTTCCCGCCTTGCAGCCGGGGCGGGAAGCGGCCCTCCATGCTGGATACAATATCCATACACAGGCGAACCATGCAATATTGAATGTGCTAATTGGGGGTTTCGATATGAAACTTACGGTCATAGGCGGCGGTGGCGTCCGCTCCATGTTTTTGGCAAAGAGCATAGCCCAGCAGGCGTCATCGCTTGGAATCGATGAACTTGTGTTTATGGACAATGATCCCGAGAAGCTGCGCATCTACGGTGGCCTTGCCGCCCATGTCTCGGGCATGCTTTGCCCCACGCTTAATTTTTCACTGACGGGCGATGCAGTCGAGGCCGTTAAGGACGCCGATTACGTGATCACGACGATTCGCGTCGGTGGGGACCATATGCGCGTTCGCGATGAGCGCATTGCTCTCTCACATGGGGTTCTTGGCCAAGAGACGACTGGCGCAGCCGGCGTGTCTTTTGCCATGCGCTCCGTCCCTGCGCTTGCTTCGTATTGCGAGTTGATCAAGAAGTACGCAAAGCCGGGCGTCAAGGTGTTTAACTTTACTAATCCCGCTGGCGTCGTATCTCAGGCCTTACGCGATATGGGCTACGATTTTACTTATGGCATTTGCGATGCCCCCTCGGGCATGTTGCATCAGTTTGCCGAGTATAAAGGCGTTGATCCCGCATCGGTTCAGGGCGAGTGCTATGGACTCAACCACCTCTCGTTCTTCCGCAATGTGACGGTTGACGGCGAGGACATCATGCCCGACTTGATCCACGACGACGGGGCATATGCTCATACGGATCTTAGGTTCTTCGAGAAGGATCTCGTTCTAAATCGCGGATGCGTGCCAAATGAGTACCTATACTATTTCTACTATCGCGAGCGCGCCGTTGCTAACGTTCTCTCTTCGCCCCAGACGCGCGGCGAACTAATCGAAGAAATTAATCGAGAAATGACGAGCGAGCTTGCATCTATCGATATTGAGAACGACTTCGAAAAGGGCCTCGCGTGCTTTGAGAAGTGGTACGGAATGCGCGAAAACAACTACATGGCGGCCGAGACAGGTATTCACCGCGACAAGCCGTGGACGTTTGACGTGTACGGCAAAGATGCTGGCGGATACGCAGGTGTCGCGCTTCGTTTCATGGATATTGCTCGCTCTGGCAAGACGCAGCAGATGATCCTGTGCACCCCCAACAATGGCGCCATCCCCGGCCTTCTCGATACAGATGTCATCGAGTCAACGTGCGATATCTCCACCGATGGCTGTGTACCGCATCGCGTCGAAGCCGATTCTGTGCCCGCGGGAAACCTCGAATTGATTCGTCGCGTCAAGTACTACGAGCGCACCGTGGCGCGTGGCATCGTTAACCGATCGAAGCGCGACATTGTCGAGAGCCTCGCGATGCACCCGCTCGTTAATTCGTACTCCTTGGCGAAAGATATCGCCGCGCAGTACTTTGAGCTTAACCGCGACTACATCGACGGCTGGACAGACTAGTCTGGACGTTAAAACTAAAAATTATGGATGGGCGGACCGGCGTTTATATTGGCGCCCGTTCGCCCTGCCTAGTAAGAAAACGGGTATAGAGTGAACTTGCGAGAGAACTTCAATGTCTTTCTGGAATCGGGCGATCGGGCGAAGGGATGCCGGAGTGGCTGCACGATGGCGTTATATATCCCCTTGTTTGTTATGAGCGCGCTTCAACTTGGTGTATCAAACGTTGCAACTGAGCTCGCCTATATCAATCCGTCCATTACGCTTATTTGCACTGTGGTCGCGGCCTTTTTAAACCTGCTTCTATCGAATGTGGCTTTTTCATTATTTGCCGTCGACCGGTCCAAAGAGACGGTGCAACCTGCTCGAACCCCTCCGGTTTATCTCTTGGCCTCGACGGTTCCCCTCCAGATTTCTGGGGCGCTACTACTTTATTTGGTTCACTTGATTTTATCGGCAATTGTAGTCTTTGCCTCGCTTGTGAGCAGTCAGCTCGGGGTGTTGTGCTCGCTTGTGGTGGCAGTAATCGTGACGCTTCTTTCCGCGTCGTTCGTATTCGTGTTAATTGAAGATGCGGGCGTGGAGCAGAGGGGGCTACGAGGCATTCGGTTTGCACCACGCTACATCATGCGTTCGGTCACGGCGCTTCGTTCCTCCTGCAGAGAAATCGCGCGTCCCGCAACGCTGCTAGTGGCATGGAACCTGGTTGCAAGTTGCGCTATCCAGGTTCTTGTTGGATGGGTAGCTTCGAGTGCGGCGCTGCCGTCGGCACTTTCAGTGACGGCGCTTGTACATGAGGGACTTTATTATGGGGCGTTTGCTTATATCCTTCTTTTGCTAGTTCATTGTGCGGTTGCGAGTTGGCTCGAAATTGACGTGCTCATGGGGGTGTCCTTGTGCGTATCCGAGCAGGCGCGATAGCCCGAAGATGAAGCCGCGTTTTCGACATTGAGTTCCTGCGTACCTTGCTTTCTAAGTAGAATTGGCGCGCCGTCTGTTAACGATCGTTTTCCAAGAATTCTTTTGTTGCTCATTTATAGACTTCTCATTGCTATAATCGCCCACCGCTCAAGATAATCGGAGAGGTTTTCCTATATGGCTCAAACAAAGCAAGGTGGTATCGCACTCAGGCAGTGGCTCCCGCTCGTCGGGCTCACCTGCTGCGCGTTCGTGTTCAACACGTCGGAGTTTATGCCCATCGGCCTTCTGACTGATATTGCCGCGTCGTTCTCACTCACCGAGGCCCAGGCCGGCATCATGATCTCGGTCTATGCCTGGGGCGTCATGCTGCTGTCGCTGCCGCTTATGGTGTTTGCCTCGCGTTTTGAGTTCAAGCGGATGCTGTTGGGCGTGCTCGCCGTGTTCTCGCTCGGCCAGTTTCTGTCGGCCGTGGCGCCGACTTATCCCATCCTGGTCTGCGCGCGCCTGGTGGTCGCTTGCGCACATGCTGTGTTCTGGTCGGTCGCCTCGATTATGGCCTCGCGCCTGGTCGACACTCGCCACGGGGCGCTCGCCATCAGCATGATCGCTACGGGCTCGTCCATCGCGCAGATCTTTGGTCTGCCCCTCGGTCGCGCTATTGGCTTGGCCGTGGGCTGGCGCATGACGTTTGCCGTGGTCGGGGTCCTCTCGGCCATCGCGGTCGTCTACCAGGCGACCGTGTTCCCGGCCATGCCGGCGGGCGAGCGCTTTACGCTCAAACAGCTGCCCGAGCTGCTCAAGAACCCGTTACTCATCGCGCTTTATGCGGTCACGGTGTTCATGGCAACCGGCTATTATGCGGGTTACAGCTATATCGAGCCGTTCCTGGAACAGGTCGCGCACGTCGACGCAAGCGCTATTACCATGACGCTGACGGCGTTCGGCTGCTCTGGCCTGCTCGGAAGCTGGCTGTTCGGCCGATTGTTCGATGGGCACCGGTTCCCGTTTCTCGCGATTACGCTCTCCGGCGTGCCGGTGGCCCTGCTGCTCATGGGCCCGGCCGCATCGTCGCTCGCCGCGGTTCTCGCTGTTTGCGCGCTATGGGGCTGCTGCGCCACGGCCTTCAATGTGGCGTTCCAAGCCGAGCTCATCAAATACACGCCCGCGGATTCGTCGGCCGTCGCCATGTCGATCTTCTCGGGCCTGTTTAACCTGGGCATCGGCACCGGCACGGCGATTGGCGGCGCTGTGGTGTCGGGCCCCGGTATCGCCTGGATCGGCTATGCAGGCGGCGCGATTGCGGTCGCGGGCGTCATCCTCGCCATCACGGTGATGTTCCCGGCCATCCGTCGCGCCAAGCCCGTCGCCTAACCACATCCCCCTATCAGTTGCGGTGAAATACGGACTGCTGGGTCCAATAAACCCGGCAAACAGTCCGTATTCCACCGCAACTTGGAAAGGGGTCGGGGTAGCTAAAACAGCTCCGTCCCAAATTAGCTACCCTGCCGGGCATACAATGGATGTCGTTGTGTTGAGCTTACCGGGAGGTTGCTATGTGGGCATACGAGACGACGTTCTATCAGGTCTATCCGCTGGGCTTTTGCGGAGCTCCGCGCGAAAACGCCGCCCCCGTTGCCGAGGATGAACTCTCCCAAGCTGCCGGCGCTGAACCCAACTCCGATGCGCCCATCATGAAGATCGCCCAATGGGCCGACTACCTGCAGGAACTCGGCGTTGGCGCTGTGCTCATTAACCCTCCGCTCGAATCTGATAGCCACGGCTACGATACACGCAGCCTGCGCCACATCGACCGCCGCCTGGGTGGGGATGCCGACTTTGCCGCCGTATGCGAGACACTGCACGCCCATGGCATCCGCGTGGTGCTCGATGCGGTCTTCAACCATGTGGGCCGTGGCTTTTGGGCCTTCCGCGATGTGCAGGAGCGCAAGTGGGACTCGCCCTACAAGGACTGGTTCCACATTAGCTTTGATAGCGACTCGTGCTACGGCGACGGCTTTTGGTACGAGGGCTGGGAAGGCCATTTTGAGCTTGTGAAGCTCAACCTGCAAAACCCCGCCGTGGTCGACTACCTGCTCGAGTCCGTGCGCCGCTGGGCCGAGGTCTTTGGCGTCGACGGCCTGCGCCTGGACGTTGCCTATATGCTCGACCGCGACTTTATGCGCCGCCTGCACGCCTTTACCCGTGAGCTCAAGCCCGACTTTGTGCTGATCGGCGAGACGCTCCACGGCGACTATAACCAAATCGTTAACGACGAGATGCTCGACTCCTGCACCAACTACGAGTGCTACAAGGGCCTGTACTCCAGCTTTAACTCGGTCAACATGTTCGAGATCGCCCATTCGCTGCACCGCCAGTTTGGCGGCGATCCGTGGTGCATCTACCGCGGCAAACATCTGCTGTCGTTTGTCGACAACCACGACGTGCCGCGCCTGGCGAGCATCCTCACCGACAAGTCCTGTCTGCGTCCCGCCTATGGCATGCTCTTTGGCATGCCGGGCATCCCCTGCGTCTACTACGGCAGCGAGTGGGGAATTGCCGGCGAAAAGGGCGGCCCCGATGGCGACTGGGCGCTGCGGCCTGCGCTCGATGAGCCTGCGCCTAACGAGCTGACGGCGTTCATCACGCAGCTCGCGCACCTGCGCTCGGCAAACGACGCGGCAGCCCGTGCCCTCAACTACGGTGCGTACCGCAACGTGGTGATTCAGAACAAGCAACTGTTGTTTGAGCGCGCCTGTGACGGCGCGACGGTGCTCGTGGCGGTGAATGCCGTGGGTGAGCCTTACACCTTTGGCGCCGGCGAGCTCAACGGGTCCTTCGTCGACCTGCTTGCCGACGATGCTCCCACGGTCGAGCTGACGGGCACCCTTGAACTTGCACCCTACGAGGTGCGCTATCTGTTGAGGGCCTAGATCATGACAGCGCCGGACGAGGGCTATCAACATATTGAGCATGGGTTTGAGCCTGTGTTCGACCAGCACTCGCGCGTTTTGGTGCTCGGGTCGTTTCCCTCGGTGCTTTCGCGCGCCAATGCCTATTATTACGGCAACCCTCAGAATCGCTTTTGGCGTGTGATGGCCACGTGCCTCGGTATGCCTGTGCCGCCCAACGAGGGCGATCCTTTGGCAAGCGGTGAGCCCGCGACGCTCGATGCCTCCATTGCCGCCAAGCGGGCCATGCTGTTGAACGGTGGCGTGGCCCTGTGGGATGTGATTGAGAGCTGCGACATTAAGGGCTCGAGCGACGCGAGCATTCGCAACGTCGTGCCGGCACATATCGAGCGCATTACCGATGCCGCGCCGATCGAGGTCGTTGTCTGTAACGGCGGTACGGCAGGGCGACTCTACAAACGCTATCTACAAGAGCGGACGGGGCTACCCGCCATCGTGCTGCCGTCGACGAGTCCTGCCAACGCGGCGTGGCGTTTGGAGCGGCTTGTCGAGCGTTGGCACGAAGCCGTTGACTGGGCTGTTATTTAATTTAGATTTTTGTTTGAGCGTGGGCGCCCAGACGTTTCAGAACGCCTCGCCAGATCGGCGCGGGCACGGCTGGCTCGGCGCAAACCATGCCGTCGGTGCCGACGTTGGCGGCATTGCCGCCGCCAAGTCGCTGTGCATGCTCGACGGAGCAGCCCATGCGCACAGCGCCCACAAGCTTATCCATCGCTTCCGAAAAAGGTCGGCGCAAGAGTCCCATGCGCGGAGAGCGACGAAGCGCCGCAATGCCGCTGCCGGCGCAGATGGCAACGCCGCCACACCACAATTGGTCATGGCGCTCGCATACCTTGTGCAGACGAACGGCGGTCCCACGCGCCTGTTCAGCGCCCTGTCGTGCGGCTCGGATCACGGCATAGACACGCGTTCCCGTACCGCCAAAGCGCTCAAGCGCCTGCTCGATAGCAGTCAACGTCTCATCGTCAGCCACATCTTCAATGGCCAGCACGATGCCATCGGCAACGCTGCCGGCGTCATTTGCCTTCAAGTCGACTGGGCGGGGGAGTACAGTGCCGGAAAGCTGTGCATAGGCGGCGATGGCATCCTTCAGGTCCCAAAGCAAAAACTCAAGATCGGCGCTATTGGGAATGCTGATATACGCAATGGTTTGCAGCGTTTTTGGTACATCGCCGCGCACGGTCGTCTCCATGCCGCCTCCTTTCCGGTTGGTTTCCGTTTAGGTTACACCGTCTGGCGGCGCCCCGCCGCGCTATCCTAGTGCAACCCTTACGAAAGGAACGCCATGCGACTGCCCATGAATACCTCGCTTGCCACGCTCAAGCCCTCCGGTATCCGCCGGATCAACGCACTCGCCGCCCAGCACCCGGGGTGCATCGCGCTTGCGCTTGGCGAGCCCGATTTTCCCACGCCCGGTGTGATTAGCGCCGAGGTAACCGCCGCACTGGACCGCGGCGACACGCACTATCCGCCCAACAACGGTCGCCCCGCCCTGCGCGATGCACTGTCCAGATATATGGATGACGCGGGCCTGGCGTTTTCCGCCGATGAGGTCATCCTGACCGACGGTGCGACCGAGGCACTGTCGGCAACATTCATGGCTATGCTCAACCCCGGCGACGAGGTCATTATTCCCACGCCGGCCTTTGGCCTGTACGAAAACATCGTCGTGGCCAACCACGCCAAGGCGGTCTTTTTGGATACGGAGCCTGCGCAATTCCAGATTGACGAGGACGCACTTCGTGCTTGCGTGACGCCGGCGACCAAGGCTATCCTCATCTGCTCGCCCAACAATCCTACGGGCTGTATCCTCAACGCGGCTTCGCTCGACGCCGTGGCGCACGTGGCGGAGCAGGCGGGCATCTACGTGGTCTGCGACGACGTGTACAACCGCCTGGTTTATGTGGATGGCTACGAGCGATTTGCCCAGCGTCACCCGGAGCTGCGTGAACAGACGGTAGTCATCGAGAGCTTCTCCAAGCCCTGGGCCATGACCGGCTGGCGCCTGGGCTGGCTCGCAGCCGCAGCCCCCGTCATCGCCGAGATCGCAAAAGCTCACCAATACCTAGTATCGAGCGCCGTCTCCTTCGAGATGGACGCCGCAGCCCGAGCCCTCACCGTCGACCCAGCCCCCATGCTCAAAGTCTACCGAGTCCGCCGCGAGCGCGTACTCGCAGCCTTAGACGCCATGGGCCTCGACGTAGTGGAACCGGCAGGCGCCTTCTACGCCTTCCCCAGCATCAAACAATTCGGCCTAACAAGCGAAGACTTCTGCATCAAAGCCATCAAAGAGGCAAACGTAGCCCTAGTCCCGGGCGACTGTTTCGGAACCGAAGGCCACATCCGCCTCAGCTACTGCGTCTCCGACCAAGATTTGGACGAAGGCCTCCACCGCCTGTCCAACTTCGTGTCAACCCTATAGCCCAACGGGACCCAAAACCATCAGCCCACCGACCCAAGCATTATGAGTGGGGCGCGCCGGCCAACGGACGCGAGGATTCTCAGCAGAGGCAACGTAGCTCCGGCCGGGAGGGGCAGGGCGAGTTTTCCGTAGATTCCGCACGAGCCGAAGGCCACTTAATGTGGCCTTCGTGCGAGCCCAGGACTTGACCGAGCGGAAAACTCGCCCTGCCCCTCCCGGCCGGAGCGTATGCAGGGTTTGTGTACGAATCCTCGTGTCCGTTGACCGACGCCGGGGTCCCCGCCATAATACTTTCGGTTCACGCACGAATCCGCTGCCAGAGACAGCCGGCGCAAACGGGTCTTACCCGCGAGCTTAATGGGACATCCCGCCAGCCGAGGTGGTCGAGTAGATATGTCTTCTCGCCCCCGTCGCTCATGCAGCGCGGGGGCTTTCTTTTTGGACATGCCCCCGTCACGTCCTTGTGGCGGACCGTGCCCGGAAAGAATTCGAGGAGGTGTAATTCATGCCCCAGCAGTACAAAATCGACAAGGTTGCAGAGATCGAGTCCCGTATCGCCGAGAACGCCGGTCTGTTCGTCGTCAACTACAACGGTCTGACGGTTAAGCAGGCTCAGGAGCTGCGTCATCAGCTTCGCGAGTGCGGCGCCGAGATGAAGGTCTACAAGAACAACCTGGTCAAGATCGCCCTCAAGAACCAGGAGCAGCCCGAGATCGACGAGATTCTCGCCGGCCCCGTCGCTTATGTGTTCTACGAGACCGAGCCGGTCGAGGCCGCTAAGGCCCTTAAGGACTTCTCCGCTAAGTCCAAGGGCGTCCTTGAGATCAAGGGCGGTATCTCCGACGGCAAGGCCGTTTCCGCTGATGATGTTAAGGCTATCGCCGAGCTGCCCACCAAGGATCAGCTTCTCGGCCAGATCGCCGGTCTCATCTCCGGTTTCGCTCGCGACATCGCTGTCTGCGTCAACGGCGTTTCCTCTGGTCTCGCTCGTTCGATCCAGCAGGTCTCCGAGCAGAAGGCAGCCTAGTCGCTGTTTTCACCCGCGGCGGCAACGCCGCACCCCTGGCGTATTCGCGCCGTGTTTTAACTGATCTCCGTGCATCCGCACGGAAACCGAAAGGACTTAGAAATGGCTAAGCTTACCACCGATGAGATCATCGATGCTCTTAAGGAAATGACCCTTCTCGAGGCTTCCGAGCTCGTTAAGGCTATCGAGGACACCTTCGGCGTTTCCGCCGCTGCTCCTGCCGCTGTTGTCGCCGCTCCCGCTGCTGGCGCTGCTGAGGCCGAGGAGAAGACCGAGTTTGACGTCGTGCTCGAGGGCTTCGGCGACAACAAGATCCAGGTCATCAAGGCCGTCCGTGAGCTCACCAACCTTGGCCTGAAGGAGGCCAAGGAGGTCGTCGAGGGCGCTCCCAAGGCTGTTCTCGAGGGTGCCAAGAAGGAGGACGCCGAGGCTGCCAAGGAGAAGCTCGAGGCTGCTGGCGCTGCTGTCACCCTCAAGTAATCAGGCTTTCTCGCCAGATTTCTTTGCAGACGGGGTTCGCATTGCGAGCCCCGTCTTTTTTGTTTTTCGGTCCCTCGACGTCGGTTGCTCAAACTGCCATGTTCTGTGATTTGCGTCGTATCGGGTGCCCTGTCGTTGGGCAATAAAATTGCACCATTCGAGCAATAATTTGCGTTGACCTGCTGAAGAATTGTCTCTGCCTTGTAGCGACATATAGTTCCAGCGGTAAGATGCTTGGGTATCGCAATTTGGTCTGCGGCTGTGTGCCGCACGCATGGGGCGCTTTTGCGCCTGCGAAAGGATCTTTGAATAACATGAAGGCAATCATCCCCGCCGCCGGTCTTGGCACGCGTTTTCTGCCCGGCACCAAGTGCACGCCCAAAGAGATGCTGCCGGTGCTCGACAAGCCGGTCATCCAGTATGTCGTTGAGGAGGCGCTCGATCCCGAGGAGGTCGACGATGCCATCATCGTTACTTCTCCCGGTAAGCCCGAGCTACTGAACTACTTCCAGCCCGATCGCTCGCTCGAGAACCTGCTGCGCGAGCGCGGCAAGAACGCCTATGCCGATGCCGTCGCCCACGCTGGCGGTATGCCGGTCGACTTCCGTTATCAGTACGAGCCCAAGGGCCTCGGCCATGCTATCCGCTCTGCTGCCGACGCCGTGGCAGGGGGGAACTTCCTGGTTCTTCTGGGCGACTACGTTGTGCCTAACCGCGACATCTGCGACAAGATGCTCGCCGTTTCCAAGGAGCACGGTGGCGCTTCGGTTATCGCCGTCGCTGCTTGCTCGCCCGAGGAAGTCAGCCGCTACGGCGTTATCGCCGGCGAGCGCGTTGGTTCGCTCGAGGGCGCCGAGGACGTTGCCGATGCAGAGCCGGGCGCTGTCTGGCGTATCGGCGGTCTGGTCGAGAAGCCCGCTCCCGAGGCTGCTCCGTCCAGCCTGTACATCGTCGGCCGCTATCTGCTGAGCCCGCTGGTCATGGACCTGCTGGCAGATCAGCAGGCCGGCAAGGGCGGCGAGATCCAGCTCACCGACGCCATGGCCCGTTCGCTCGATCGCGAGGCCATGTATGCGGTCGTCATCGACCCGCTGTCGGGCTACGACACCGGCACTCCCTCTGGCTGGATGGCCACCAACGCCCTCATGGCTGCAAGCGACCCCCGCTTTGCCAGCGCCTTCTGGGACGCCATCGACGAGCGCGGCGGCTTGATGCGCAAATAAGCCTTCGATCATCGACATTTACGGGTGCGGACCTCGGTCCGCACCCGTTTTTTATAAGAGCTGCGATTGTCGGCTCTCTGTTCACAGAAAATATATGAACAGGTGTTCGATACATACCTATCTACCTGCATCTTTTCTGTCGAAAAACTTTGCTACTCCAAAAACTCAATCGCGTCAAGGCTTTTCTTGCCCAACGGTCGGTACCTGATAAACTATTAGGTTGCGATAACTGGCGAAGCTATGCCTCGCCAACCCACCGAGCATTTCCGTGAAGGAGGAAAAACCTGGTGACCTACGCATACACTGCCACTGAGCGCCAGCGCGTCAGCTTCGGGAAAATCCCGGAGGCCATGGAGCTCCCCAACCTTATCTCTGTTCAAAGGGAATCCTTTGAGCGTTTTAAGGACGAGGGCCTTCGTGAGGCGTTCAAGGAATCCAGCCCCATCCAGAGCCAGAACCATGTTCTCGAGGTTACCTTCGGCGAGCATCAGTTCGGCGACCCCGCGCACACCGTCGAGGAGTGCCGCGAGAAGGACATGACCTATCAGGCTCCGCTTCTGACCGACGTCCGCCTCACCAACAAGGAGACCGGCGAGATCAAGGAGCAGCTCGTCTTCATGGGCGACTTCCCCATGATGACCGATCAGGGCACCTTCATCATCAACGGTACCGAGCGTATCGTCGTCTCGCAGCTCGTCCGTTCCCCGGGTGTGTACTACAGCTCCGAGATGGATTCGGGCAAGCAGATCTACAAGGCCCAGATCATCCCGTCCCGCGGTGCCTGGCTCGAGTTTGAGGTCGACAAGCGCGACCAGCTCATGGTCTCCATCGACCGTAAGCGCAAGCAGAGCGCCACGATGTTCCTGCGCGCCCTTGGCATTGCCGTCACCAACGACGACATCATCGAGCTGCTCGGCAACTCCGATGTCATTAAGCGCACCCTGGAGCGCGACACCGCCCTCACCCGCGAGGATGCCATTATCGAGATCTACCGTCGCCTGCGCCCGGGCGAGCCTCCCACCGTGGACGCTTCCCGCAGCCTGCTCGAGGGCCTGCTCTTTAACCCGCAGCGCTACGATCTGGCCCGCGTCGGTCGTTACAAGGTCAACAAGAAGCTCAACCTCACCACCGAGGAAGAGGTCACGGTGCTCACCGACGAGGATATCGTCGCGACGCTGCGCTACCTGCTGTCCCTCGCTGCCGGCGAGCAGGGCTTCAAGGTCGACGACATCGACCACTTTGGCAACCGCCGCATCCGCACCGTCGGCGAGCTCGTCGCCAACCAGTTCCGTATCGGCATGAGCCGTATGGAGCGCGTTGTCCGTGAGCGCATGAGCTCTCAGGACATCGACGAGATCACCCCGCAGTCGCTCATCAACATTCGCCCGATCGTGGCCTCCATCAAGGAGTTCTTCGGCTCCTCGCAGCTCTCGCAGTTCATGGACCAGGCGAACCCCCTGACCGGTCTGACCCACAAGCGCCGTCTGTCCGCACTCGGCCCTGGTGGTCTTGCCGGCCACAAGTCCGGCTCCAGCCGCCGCACCAACGTGCCGACGGCCGTCCGCGACGTTCACAACTCGCACTACAGCCGCATGTGCCCGATCGAGACCCCCGAAGGCCCCAACATCGGCCTGATCGGCTCGCTCGCCCTCTACGCCCGCGTCAACGAGTACGGCTTCATCGAGGCCCCGTTCCGTCGCGTCGAGAACGGCGTTGCCACCGACCAGATCGACTGGATGACCGCTGACGAGGAAGAGAAGCACGTCATCGCGCCGGCCAACACGCCGCTCGATCCCAAGACCAACGAGTTCATCACGACCGATGCCGAGGGCAAGCTTGTCCGCCCGCATACCGTGATCGCCCGTACCCGCGACTTCGACGGCTCCTTCGGCGCTCCCGCCGACGTGCCCGTCGAGGACGTTGACTATATGGACGTCTCACCGCGTCAGATGCTCTCCGTCGCAGCCACGCTGATTCCGTTCCTCGAGCACGACGACGCCAAGCGTACGCTGATGGGCGCTAACATGCAGCGTCAGGCCGTGCCGCTGGTTCACCCCGCCGCTCCCTATGTCGGTACCGGCATGGAGCGCCGCGCCGCTCTGGACTCCGGCGAGGTCACCCTGGCCAAGAACGCCGGCGAGGTCATCTTTGCCGACGCCGCCAAGATCATCGTCAAGCATGCCGGCGGCATGGACGAGTATCACCTGGCCAAGTACCAGCGCTCCAACCAGTCCACCTGCATCAACCACCGTCCGCTCGTGCGCGTCGGTGACACCGTTGAGCAGGGCGAGCCCCTGGCTGACGGTCCTTCGACCGATCATGGCGAGCTCGCACTGGGTCAGAACCTCACCGTGGCATACATGCCGTGGGAAGGCTTTAACTACGAGGACGGTATCGTCGTGTCCGAGCGCCTGGTGGCCGAGGACCTGCTGACGACCATCAACATCACCCGTCACGAGATCGATGCCCGCGACACCAAGCTCGGCCCCGAGGAAATCACCCGCGAGATCCCGAACCTCTCCGAGGACATGCTTGCCAACCTCGACGAGGACGGCATCATCCGCATCGGCGCCGAGGTCGGCCCTGGCGACATCCTGGTCGGCAAGGTCACGCCTAAGGGCGAGAGCGCTCTGACCGCCGAGGAGCGCCTGCTGCGTGCCATCTTCGGTGCCAAGGCCCACGACGTCCGCGACACCTCCCTTAAGATGCCTCACGGCGCTTACGGCCGTGTCATCGACGTTGTCCGCTTTAGCCGCGAGAACGGTGACGATCTGGCTCCCGGCGTCAACGAGCAGGTGCGCGTCTACGTCGCCCAGCGTCGTAAGATCCAGCAGGGCGATAAGATCGCCGGCCGCCACGGCAACAAGGGCGTTATCTGCAACGTTCTGCCGGTCGAGGACATGCCCTACATGGCTGACGGTACCCCGATCGACGTTATCCTCAACCCGCTGGGCGTTCCTTCGCGTATGAACGTCGGCCAGCTGCTCGAGTGCCACCTTGGCTGGGCTGCTGCCTGCGGTTGGGATACCGAGCAGGCCGACTCCGACAAGTACGTCCCCGGTCCGTTCTTCACCGCGACGCCTGTCTTCGACGGCGCCAAGGAGGACGAGATCGCCGAGGTCATTCGTCGTGCCAACAAGAACATGCTCAACAAGGCCACCGCTGCCTTTGGCGATCACATGCGTCCCGAGTTCGTCACCCAGCTTGACGAGCGCGGCAAGACCCGTCTGTTCGACGGCCGCACCGGCGAGGAGTTCCGCGAGCCCATTACTGTGGGTACGTCCTACATCCTCAAGCTCGGCCACATGGTCGACGACAAGATCCACGCCCGTTCGACCGGCCCTTACAGCTTGGTTACCCAGCAGCCTCTGGGCGGCAAGGCCCAGTTCGGCGGCCAGCGCTTCGGCGAGATGGAAGTTTGGGCACTGTACGCGTACGGTGCGTCCAACGTCCTGCAGGAGATCCTGACCGTCAAGTCCGACGATACCGTGGGCCGCGTCAAGACCTACGAGTCCATCGTCAAGGGCGAGAACGTTCCTGTTCCGGGTATCCCCGAGTCCTTCAAGGTTCTCGTCAAGGAGATTCGCTCCCTCGCACTGGACATCGAGCCCATGCACGATGCCGACGAGGACGCCTCCGCCCCTGTGACCGCCGAGGAGACCTCCGCTCTCGACGACCTGGCTGCGCTCGCCGGCGTTGACGCCGACGTCGAGGCCCAGGATGCCGAGACCGCCGAGGCACCCGAGGCTGTCGCCGCCACGACCACTGATAAGGAGTAGTTGACTGTGGCAGATTTCGAAGCTACTGATTTTGACTCGGTAAAGATCTCCCTTGCCTCCGCCGACCAGATCCGTTCCTGGTCGCACGGTGAGGTCAAGAAGCCGGAGACCATCAATTACCGTACCCTCAAGCCCGAGAAGGACGGCCTGTTCTGCGAGAAGATCTTCGGTCCCGCCAAGGACTGGGAGTGCTCCTGCGGCAAGTACAAGGGCATCCGCTTTAAGGGCATCGTCTGCGAGCGCTGCGGCGTCGAGGTCACCTCGGCCAAGGTGCGTCGCGACCGCATGGGCCACATCGAGCTCGCCGCTCCCGTGTCCCACATCTGGTACTTCAAGAGCCCCACGAGCTTCCCGATGAGCCGTATGCTCGACATCAAGTCCAAGGACCTCGAGAAGGTTCTGTACTTTGCCAGCTACATCATCACCGAGGTTGACTACGAGGCTCGCGAGGCCGACGCCGACGACCTGCGCGAGGAGCTCGCCGCCGATCTGGAAGAGATCGATGCCGAGTGCGCCCGCCAGATCGAGTCCCTCAAGGAGCAGGGCGACCCCGAGAACTTTGACGAGTTCTCCGACGAGGAGCCGCTGACCCCCGAGGAGATCGCTTCTGGCATCGTCGACATCGAGGAAGAGTGCAAGGACGAGAAGCAGCTCCGCACGGACGCCTTCAACGCCTTCATGAAGCTCACCGAGCGCGACCTCATCTCCGATGAGCCGCTGTTCCGCGAGATGACCCGTTACTACTCCATGTACTTCAAGGGTGGTATGGGTGCCGAGGCCGTCCGCGACCTGCTCGCTGCCATCGACCTCCCCTCCGAGGCCGAGAAGCTCAAGGCCATCATCGCCGACGAGGATTCCCAGAAGCAGAAGCGCGAGAAGGCCGTCAAGCGCCTTGAGGTCGTTGACGCCTTCCTGAAGGGCGGCAACAGCCCCGCGAACATGATCCTGGACGTCATCCCGGTCATTCCGCCCGATCTGCGCCCGATGGTCCAGCTCGACGGCGGCCGCTTCGCCGCGTCCGACCTCAACGACCTGTATCGTCGCGTGATCAACCGTAACAACCGACTCAAGCGCCTGCTCGACCTGGACGCCCCTGCGATCATCGTGAACAACGAGAAGCGCATGCTCCAGGAGTCCGTGGACGCCCTGTTCGACAACGGCCGTCGTGGTCGCCCGGTCTCTGGCCGTGGCGGTCGCCCGCTCAAGTCGCTCGCCGAGGCCCTCAAGGGCAAGCAGGGTCGTTTCCGTCAGAACCTGCTGGGTAAGCGTGTCGACTACTCCGGCCGTTCGGTTATCGTTACCGACCCCAAGCTGCTGCTGCACCAGTGCGGTCTGCCCAAGACCATGGCGCTGGAGCTCTTCAAGCCCTTCGTCATGAAGCGCCTGGTCGAGCTTGGCAAGGTCGAGAACATCAAGGGCGCCAAGCGCGCTATCGATCGCGGTGCCACCTTTGTGTGGGACATCCTCGAAGAGGTCATCGACGGCCGCGTCGTGCTGCTCAACCGTGCACCGACCCTGCACCGTCTGTCCATCCAGGCCTTTGAGCCGGTGCTGGTCGAGGGCAAGGCTATCCACCTGCACCCGCTGGTCTGCTCGCCCTTCAACGCCGACTTCGACGGCGACCAGATGTCTGTTCACGTGCCGCTGTCCAGCCAGGCTCAGGCCGAGGCCCGCGTGCTCATGCTCTCTGCGAACAACCTGCGCTCGCCGGCATCCGGCAAGCCGGTCAACATCCCCTCGCAGGACATGATCATCGGCGTGTACTACCTTACTCAGGTCCGCGACGGTCTGCCGGGCGAGAACCACGTGTTCGCCAGCTTCGACGACGCGCTGCACGCCTATGACTGCCGTTCCGAGGTCGACATGCAGGCCAAGATTCAGGTCCGCGTGTCCGCTGCCGACGCCAATGTCATCAACGAGGACGGCACCCGTATCTTCCGCGTCAAAAACGGCAAGAACGAGTTTGTCGACTACGACGTCACCGGTAACAAGACCGCGCGCTTCGAGACCTCTATCGGCCGCATCATCTTCAACCGCCAGTGCCTGCCCGAAGACTATGAGTTCATGAACTACAAGATGGTCAAGGGCGATGTGGCCAAGCTGGTTGCCGACTGCTGCGATCGTTACCCTGAGGCCAAGGTCGGCCCGATCCTCGACGCCATCAAGTACTCCGGCTTCCACTACGCTACCCGCGCCGGCCTCACCATCTCGGTGTGGGACGCTCTCATCCCTGCCGAGAAGCAGGAGCTGCTCGATCGCGCCCAGGCCAACGTCGACCAGATCAACGAGTACTTCGAGGAGGGCTTCATCAACGAGACGGAGCGCCACATCGAAGTCGTTAACGAGTGGACCGCTTGTACCGATAAGGTTGCAGCGCTCATGCTCGACATGTTCGACGAGGAGAACCCGCTGTACATGATGGCCGACTCCGGCGCCCGTGGTTCTAAGACCCAGCTGCGTCAGCTCGGCGGCATGCGTGGCCTGATGGCAGACATGTCCGGCGAGACGATCGACCTTCCCATTAAGGCGAACTTCCGCGAGGGCCTGCTGCCGCTCGAGTACTTCATTTCGACCTACGGCGCCCGTAAGGGCCTGGTCGATACCGCATCCCACACCTCGGACTCTGGTTACCTGACCCGTCGTCTGGTCGACGTGGCCCAGGACGTCATCGTCCGCGAGGAGGACTGCGGTACGCACGAGGGCGTCACCTACAACCTCATCATCCCCGGCACCACCGATCTCAACACCGACCTCGTCGGCCGTTGCTTCATCGAGGACGTCGTGGCCCCCGATGGCACCGTGCTCTTTGAGCAGGACGGCTACATCGAGAAGGTCGCCGACATCCAGAAGATGGTCGATGCGGGCCTTAAGAAGGTCAAGCTCCGCGCGCTGCTCACCTGCCGCTCCAAGTACGGCGTGTGCCAGAAGTGCTACGGCTGGGATCTTTCCACCCGTCGTCCGGTCGCTATCGGTACCGCGGTCGGCATTATTGCCGCCCAGTCCATCGGCGAGCCCGGTACGCAGCTTACGATGCGTACCATTCACTCCGGCGGCGTCGCTGGCGTCGACGATATTACGCAGGGTCTGCCTACGGTCAGCCGTATGTTCGATATCGTCGGCAACGTCAACGAGAAGATCCTGGGTCGCGAGGCCGAGCTGGCTCCGTACTCCGGCCACCTCTCGATTAAGCCCGAGAAGTCCGAGTACGTGCTGACGCTCACCGACTCCGAGGATCACACCCGTGTCCTCGACGAGCGCCGCGTCCCCGCTTCGGTGCGCTTTATGCCCGAGATCGAGGACGGCTGCGAGGTTCGCGCCGGCGACCAGATCACCAAGGGCTTCGTCAACTTCCGCAACCTGCGCAAGCTGACCGATATCGAGTCGACGATGCACACCTTCGTCGAGAGCGTCAAGGACGTCTACACCAGCCAGGGCGTCGACCTGAACGACAAGCACATCGAGGTGCTCGCACGTCAGATGCTGCGTCGCGTTCAGATCACCAACCCCGGCGACTCCAAGTACCTGCTTGGTCAGTACGTCGACCGCTACGAGTTTGCCGACGAGGTCGAGCGCGTTGCCCGTCTGGGCGGTCAGGCTCCCGTGGCCGAGCCCGTCATCCTGGGTACGCTCAAGGTCGCGTCCAACATCGACTCCTGGCTGTCGAGCGCTTCGTTCATCCGTACCGCTGGCGTCCTTACCGAGGCTGCCATCGAGGGCAAGGTCGACCACCTGCTCGACCTTAAGTCCAACGTCATCGTCGGTAAGAAGATCCCGGCTGGTACCGGCCTCAAGCCGTACGCCAACGCCAAGCTGACGTATCGCACGGCCGACGGCTACGTGGACATCGACGGCCCGGCTTCGCCTAACGCCAAGTCGCTGCCCGAGTGGGCTCCGGTTGAGCTCAAGGACCTGGACGAGCAGCTCCCGCAGCAGCTCGACTGGGCCGGCTACGACGAGTTCGGTGGTGCTGACGGTTCGTTCACCCGCAACGGCCATACCATCTCCGCCGAGAAGGCTCGCCTGTACCTGTTCGACGACCTGGGCGTGTCGCAGCGCTGGACCAACAAGTTCAGCGAGGTCGGCATCGAGACGGTCGGCGACCTGGTCGGCAAGTCCGAGGAGGATCTGCTGCGCATCGATGGTATTGGTGCCAAGGCGATCGAGGAGCTCCGTGACGGCCTGGAGGCCCACGACCTGCTCTACATCCTCGAGAACAACGACGACGTCGCCGACGAGGAAGATCTCTCGCAGCTGCTGCAGATGGTCTTTAGCCCCGACGGTCCGGACGATATCCTGCTGGGCACCTCTGCCGCGCCGACGCATCACGCCGACGCCGACGAGGAGCTCCTGGGCGCTCCGATCGACGACAAGAAGGCTCCCGCCAACGGTGCCATCAACGAGGACATGGCTTCCCTCGACGAGCTGCTCAACCAGCTCGTGGACACCGACGACGCCGAAGAGGCCAAGGACAACGACGAGGAGTAACTAGTTCCGCCGTTCTAACGAACGGCGGCGACCTCCGTCGCTGCGCGGCCCCCAGAGCTACAATCTGTCATTCAAAAGGCAGGGCATGACCAAAAGGTCAATGCCCTGCCTTTTTCATGCCACCTTGTACGCTCTGGGGGCCGCTCGCTTGCGTATGCTCAACCTGTTGCGTTCCATTGATCCCTTGCCAATAAAGGACAGGTTTATTTTGGTAGGTTTTTCCTGCTTGAATTTGAAACAATTCGCCCGACAAGAGCGTATCTATGGTGAGGGCCTCATCGAGAACCATTAACGTCACCGGGAGGTGATTATGGAAGAACAAGCTTTTAGACAGGCGGTCGAAGATCACCGGGATGTCGTGTTCCGAATCGCATTGACGTACCTGCGCGATCGCGCCGATGCCGACGATATTGCCCAAGACGTCTTTCTTAAGTTGCTTAAAAGCGATGGACATTTTGAAAGTTGGGAACATCTTCGTCGATGGCTTATCCGGGTCACGATCAATGAATGCAAATCGCTCTTTCGAAAGCCGTGGAGACGCGTGGAGGATATTGAAAGTCTGACCGATTCGCTTTCGGCGGCGCAGGATGAGACCAAGGCGGTCTTGTCAGACGTTATGCGACTTCCGGAGCGATTCCGTGTTCCCATCGTGCTCTATTACTATCTGGGCTTTTCGACTTCAGAGATTGCCGAGTTACTGCATGTGCCGGCCGCGACCGTTCGAACGCGTTTAGCTCGCGGTCGATCGAAGCTCAAATTCATCCTAGAGGAGGGCGACCGTGAAATCCAATCAAATCAAGCAGGCCTTCGAGTCCGTCCAAGCCGATAGCGATCTTGCTGACCGTGTTCTTTATGCCGCTGCTGGTGAGCCGCTTCGCCGAAAGGGTCACGCGAAGCCTCTGTATGTTGCCGTGATCGGATGCCTTGCCGGAGTGCTGGCGACCGGAGGGGTCGCCTACGCCGTTGTCAATTCCAGCTATTTTGCCTCAGCTTGGGGAAACCACGGCAACGGGGATTCCATTACCTGGACCAACGGAGGCTCATCGGGAACTAAATATACCTACACCAGAGAGTTCGGTGATGGCATCGCGCCCCAAAGCCTGGAGGGCACAGTTCAGAAAGTTAATCTGTCCGTCGAGGGTAACGGCTATACGCTCGATATCCATGAGATGGCAATCGACCAAAACGGCTGCGGTGCTGTGACGTTTACGCTATCCAATCCAAATGGTGTTAACTACTACAAGCCGGCAGCAGAGACTGGCGAACTAGTTCTCTATGGTGAAGAAGAACAAGGAATCGGCACGCCCAGCATGAACTTCGGCGAGGAATGGGCTGACACACGCTGCACAATTGATAAGGACACATCAAGCGACACGGTCATTAATGGCACGATGTACTTTGCCTCGTGGGATCGCGAGCGAGATTTGGGACATGCGGTCACCTGGAATATCAGCTGGACGGAGGGCAAAGGTGAGGATGCGAAGGTGATCGAGGTATCGACGCCAGAGTTTAACGTCGGAGCGCACGTTGATATAAAGGAACTCAGCTCCGATGACTCGTCTCTTGAGATTAGCCCGTTTTCCATCCAGACGCACATCTATGATCTGGGCTATGAAGCAGTTGATCATAAACTGACCGTCAGCTACAAGGATGGATCGGAGCAGATTATCGAAGATGACGACGCAGGGGCGTACAATTTCTATGTTTCGATGGCACGCAATAGCGGAGAGAACATTTGGGTGCCAACGAAGTTGATTGATGTCGACCAAGTGGTCTCAGTAACGCTTGAGGGCACACGCTGCACTTCAACAGGGGACGCCGAAACGTCGGAACCCTTTACCATTGTCTATTCGTAAGATTTGGGGCCGCTTCCTACTAGGGGAAGCGGCCCATTTTGCGTTAAATGGGCGGTTAAAACGAGCAATATACTTCCGAAGACGCCGCCGATTTCCATGCGACAGGTGAGAGCAGATCACCGCTGGAGCGCGACGTTTCCCCAGATAAAACCGACCAAAATTAACCTGTCCCTTTTTGGCGGGTAGCGTTTTCCTGACGAGCACGCCGGATTCCCGGGCCGGGTGGCACAGGGGTTAAGTTTGTCGCGAGTTCCGCACGAGCCGGAGGCCACTTAATGTGGCCTCCGTGCGAGCCAGGACTGTAGAGCAGCAAACTTAACCCCTGTGCCGCCCGGCCCGGGAATCCTCCCAAGCGCACAGAAGGGGATTCCTTTTGTGTAGGGTTTGCGGAAATGTGCCTATTTTGGGATACGCCCGGCGGCGTGGTCTGTTGACGGCACAGCTAACGCCACGTATCCTATCGAACTGCGTGTTTCGTAGGGGGATGCTGACCCCTCGATTCAAGCCGTTGCACTTTACAGAAAGCTGGAATCATTCGAGAAGGAGTACGCTTTGCCTACTATTAACCAGCTGGTTCGCCAGGGCCGTCGTTCCGTGCCCAAGAAGTCCAAGAACGCTGCTCTGCAGCACAACTCCCAGAAGCGCGGCGTGTGCACCCGCGTCTTCACCACGAGCCCCAAGAAGCCGAACTCGGCTCTTCGTAAGGTTGCCCGTGTTCGCCTTGTCAACGGCATCGAAGTTACTGCTTACATCCCGGGTGAGGGCCACAACCTGCAGGAGCACTCCATCGTGCTCGTCCGCGGCGGTCGTGTCCGTGACCTCCCTGGTGTCCGTTATCACGTCATCCGTGGCGCCTACGACGCTGCTCCGGTCCAGAACCGTATGCAGGCCCGTTCCAAGTACGGTGCTAAGCGCCCCAAGGCCAAATAAGCCAGATAACGTTTTGATACTTTCGCCGTGTGTCGCCTAAACGCCGCACGGTAGACACTTAAGGAGATTTCACATGCCGCGTCGTGCAGCAGCTAATCGTCGTGAGGTTCAGCCTGACGCCGTTTACAACAACCGCCTGGTGACCCAGCTCATCAACAAGGTCCTTCTTGACGGCAAGAAGGCCACCGCTGAGCGCATCGTTTACACCGCTTTCGAGATCGTTGCCGAGAAGTCCGAGGGTGGCGACGCTCTCGCTACCTTCAAGAAGGCTATGGACAACGTCAAGCCCACGCTCGAGGTTAAGCCCAAGCGTGTCGGTGGCGCTACCTATCAGGTCCCGATGGAGGTCAACTCCCGTCGTTCCACCGCTCTGGGTATCCGCTGGATCGTCAACTTCTCCCGCGCTCGCAAGGAGAAGACCATGGCCGAGCGTCTCGCCAACGAGATCCTCGACGCCTCCAACGGTCTTGGTGCTTCCGTCAAGAAGCGTGAGGACGTCTTCAAGATGGCCGAGGCCAACCGCGCGTTCTCTCACTATCGTTGGTAAGTTAAGGTAAGGAACTAACATGGCTAAGCCTAAGTACAAGCTTTCCGATACCCGTAACATCGGCATCATGGCCCACATCGATGCCGGTAAGACCACCACGACCGAGCGTATTCTTTACTACACCGGTAAGACCCACAAGATCGGTGAGGTCCATGAGGGCGCTGCCACCATGGACTGGATGGTTCAGGAGCAGGAGCGCGGCGTAACCATTACCTCCGCTGCTACCACGTGCTTCTGGAACAAGGACGGTAAGGACTACCGCATCCAGATCATCGACACCCCGGGCCACGTTGACTTCACCGCCGAGGTCGAGCGCTGCCTGCGCGTCCTCGATGGTGCTGTCGCCGTCTTCGACGCCGTTGCCGGCGTTCAGCCTCAGTCTGAGACCGTTTGGCGTCAGGCTTCTACCTTCAACGTCCCCCGCATCGCCTTCATCAACAAGTATGACCGCGTGGGCGCTGACTTCTTCAACGCTATCGAGACCATGAAGGATCGTCTCGACGCCAACGCTGTGGCCGCTCAGGTCCCGATGGGCGCCGAGGACAACTTCTGGGGCGTCATCGACCTCGTCACCATGACCGCATGGGACTTCAAGGCCGACGACAAGGGCATGACCTACCCCGAGCCGATGGACGAGATCCCGGCTGAGTTCGCCGACATCGCTGCCACCAAGCGCGAGGAGCTCCTCGACGCTGCTGCCAGCTTTGACGACGAGCTCATGGAGAAGATCCTCATGGAGGAGGACTTCACCGTTGAGGAGCTCAAGGCTGCTCTGCGCAAGGGCGTTCTGGCCAACGAGCTCAACCTCGTCTTCGTGGGTTCCGCCTACAAGAACAAGGGTGTTCAGGAGCTGCTCGACGCTGTCGTCGACTACCTGCCCAGCCCGCTTGACGTTGAGGCCGTCACCGGTACCGATCCGGACACCGGCGAGGAGATCCAGCGTCATCCTTCCTTCGACGAGCCCTTCTCCGGCCTGGTCTTCAAGATCATGACCGACCCGTTCGTCGGTAAGCTCACCTACGTCCGCGTTTACTCCGGCCGCGCCGAGTCCGGCTCCTACGTTGTCAACGCTTCCAACGGTCAGCGCGAGCGCCTCGGCCGCATCCTCGAGATGAACGCCGCCGAGCGTATCGACCGTGACGACGCTGCCGCCGGCGACATCGTCGCTTGCGTCGGTTTCAAGAACTCCACCACCGGTGACACCCTGTGCGCCGAGGGCAAGGAGATCGTCCTCGAGAAGATCGAGTTCGCTAAGCCCGTTATCGACGTTGCCATCGAGCCCAAGACTAAGGCCGAGCAGGACAAGATGTCCCTGGCTCTGACCAAGCTCGCCGAGGAGGACCCGACCTTCCAGGTGTCCACCAACCACGAGACCGGCCAGACCATCATCGCCGGCATGGGCGAGCTGCACCTCGAGATCATCGTCGACCGTCTGCTCCGCGAGTTCAAGGTTGACGCTAACGTTGGTAAGCCCCAGGTTGCCTACCGCGAGACCGCTGGTCACGACGTCGAGAAGGCTGAGGGCAAGTTCGTCCGTCAGTCCGGCGGTCGCGGTCAGTACGGCCACGCCGTCATCAAGCTCGAGAAGATGGAGGAGGGCTTCGGCTACGAGTTCGTCAACGCTATCGTCGGCGGCGTCGTGCCCAAGGAGTACATCCCGTCCATCGACAAGGGCATCCAGGAGGCCCTGAACACCGGTGTTATCGCCGGCTTCCCGGTCCTCGACGTTAAGGTCACCCTGTTCGACGGTTCTTACCACGAGGTCGACTCCTCCGAGGCCGCCTTCAAGATCGCCGGTTCTATGGCTATCAAGGACGCCCTCAAGAAGTCCGACCCGCAGCTGCTCGAGCCGATCATGGCTGTCGAGGTCGAGACTCCCGAGCAGTACATGGGCGACGTTATGGGCAACCTCTCCGGTCGCCGCGGCAAGATCGAGGGCATGGAGGATCGCAAGAACAGCAAGCTCATCCGTGCCAAGGTGCCGCTGGGCGAGATGTTCGGTTACGCTACCGACCTTCGCTCCCAGACCCAGGGCCGTGCATCCTACACGATGCAGTTCGACTCTTATGAGCCCGCGCCCAAGTCCATCGTGGACGAGGTCATGAGCAAGAACGCCTAAGTTCGAGCTCCCTGTTACGTAATCCGCGAGAACGTCTCTCGCACTCTTTGGAGGTTTAAGTTGGCTACCCAGAAGATCCGCATTCGCCTCAAGGGCTATGATCACGAGGTCGTCGATCAGTCCGCGAAGCTCATCGTCGAGACCGCTCAGAAGACCGGCGCTCGCGTTTCCGGTCCTGTCCCCCTGCCCACCGAGCGCAACCTGTACACGGTTATCCGCTCGCCGCACGTGAACAAGGACTCCCGTGAGCAGTTCGAGATGCGCACCCACAAGCGCCTCATCGACATCCTCGACCCCACCTCGGGCACCGTTGATTCGCTCATGCGTCTCGACCTCCCCGCTGGCGTTGACATCGACATCAAGCTCTAAGCGATACCGCTCATAGCTTACAGAGCCCCGCTGCCATTACGGTAGCGGGGCTCTTTTGTTTTGCATGACGGGTTTGGGCTGCTGGGTAATGCTGCCGAGCGGGTGGCTGCGGCTCCCTATTCGCTCAAGGGGCGCAGCGATGCCTCCTCAAAATGGAAGGATCGCAAGTCGTCTTCTGTCTCGATGCATGCGCGACCATAGGCATCGACGGTTTTAAAGATGCCTCGCGCCAGTTCGTCCCCAGCGGGGGAGCGGGCGATAACGTGCTCCCCAATCCAATTGAGGTGAGCGACATATTCGCCGTGGACGGGTGCGAGCGGTCCGGCGTCTTCTTCCTTGGCGTTGAGGCGCTCTGCCCAGGCATCTACAGCGTCTATAACTGCGTGATAGACCTCATCGAGGAGCACATCGAGGGCGGGAACATTCTCGTTGAGGTCCGAGAGGCCAATTGCCGCCAGGCCGCCATCGGGCACCTCTTGGGGCGTGTAGTTTACGTTGACGCCAATGCCACAGACGGCGAAGGGCATGCCTTTGTTATCGCGTGCCGTCTCGACCAGAATGCCGCCGAGCTTGCGTCCTCGCGCGACCAGGTCGTTGGGCCATTTGAGGCCAATCTCGTTTGCAAGACCCTGCTTTTCGAGCGCCTCGAGCACCGCTAGGCCGCTGACGGCGGCAAGACCAGAGTACTTTGCAGGATTAACGCATGGACGCAGGACAATCGAAAGCAATAGGTTGCCGGCGGTTGAATCCCACTTGTGGCCGCGCCGGCCGCGTCCTGCTGTCTGAGCCCGGGCGGCAAGTCCTGTGCCGTGCGGCGCTCCTTGTTTTCCTGCTTCGAGCAGGTCATCGTTGGTCGATCCGGTTACGTCGACTATCGTTAATTGGGCATCCATAGCGGCTGCTACCTCCTTAATGAATAAGTGAATAACGCAATGGTGTCGAGAGACAGACACAATGTGAAGCCTTTGTCGCATTTGGACAATTTAATGTTAACACGTCAACAAAGCGAAGAATGCGCTATCCTCTCTTGGTCGATGTAAACACGTCAACAACGCAAAGGAGGTTAGTGATGGGTTTCACGATACTGGGAACGGGCTCGGCACTTCCTGCGCGCAGTGTTTCCAACGACGAGCTGTCCGAGTTCCTCGATACCTCGGATGAGTGGATTTTTACCCGCACGGGGATCAAGATCCGCCATGTGTGCACCGCCGAGTCACTCGACGACCTTGCCGTGGCAGCAAGCGAGCAAGCGCTCCAGACGTCCGGAATCGATGCGAGCCAGCTGGATCTTATCGTCTGCTCGACGACGACGGGCGATCATCTCGTTCCTGCCGAAGCGTGCGCCGTTGCTGAACGCCTGGGTGCCACATGTCCAGCCTTCGACGTTTCGGCGGCTTGTGCCGGCTTCGTATTTGCGCTCGATGTCGCCGAGGGCTATATCGCCCGCGGTCGCGCCAAGCACGTGCTGGTCGTTGCCGCCGAGCAGATGACGCGAGCGCTCGATTGGACCGACCGTGCCACGTGCGTGCTCTTTGGCGATGGCGCGGGTGCTGCGGTCATAGAGGCTGGGGGAGAGAATCCCCTTGCTGTTGAGCTTTCGACGTCGCCTGACGTCGAAACACTGCGCGTCCCTGGATTGGCGGGCTCCTCGCCGTATAAGACGGCGCAGGACTGCGAAAGCGTGCTTTCCATGAACGGCCGTCGCGTCTTCAAGTTTGGCGTCAATGCCATCTGCGACACGGTCAACAAGCTCGCCTGCGACGCGAGCATCGCGGTCGAGGACATCGACCACTTTGTATTCCATCAGGCTAACGAACGAATCCTGAGTCAGGCGGTCAAGCGCCTGGGCGTGCCGGACGAGCGCGTGGTTCGCACGTTGCGCGAGACCGGCAACATTTCGAGCGCATGCATTCCTCTTGCTCTCGATCGACTGGCAAATACCGGCGCGCTGCACGCGGGCGACACCATCGCCCTGGTCGGATTTGGCGCCGGCTTGGATGTAGGTGGCTATCTACTTCGCTGGAAGTAGTTGCACATAGGAAATGAAAACGCCCCTCGGGCACAAACAAAGGAGAACTACCATGGCAGATCAGAAGACCTTCGAGCGCGTTTGCGACGTTATCCGCGAGACCGCCGGCCTTGACGACGTCGAGATGAAGCCCGAGTCTACGCTCGAGGAGATTGGTCTCGACAGCCTGGGTACCGTCGAGATCCTCGTTGCCGTCGAGGACGAGTTTGGCATTGAGCTCGATACCGAGGAGAACCCCAAGACGGTCGGCGAGTTCGTCGATACGGTCGAGGCGGCATTGGAGAAGTAGTGATGCTCAAGTCTCCTCTCTGCGATCTGCTCGGCATCGAAAAGCCCGTGTTCCAGGGTGGCATGGCCTGGATTGCCGACGCCTCGCTGGCATCTGCCGTGTCCGAGGCAGGCGGCTTAGGCATTATCGCGGCCATGAATGCCGACGCAAACTGGCTGCGCGATCAGATTCACGAGCTGCGCGCCAAGACGGATAAGCCCTTTGGCGTCAACGTTATGCTCATGAGCCCGTTTGTCGACGAGGTCGCACAAGTGGTGATTGATGAGCGGGTGCCCGTTGTGGTGACCGGTGCCGGCAATCCCACCAAGTACATGAAGGCCTGGGGCGATGCAGGCATCAAGGTTATTCCCGTCGTGGCTTCGGTGGCGCTGGCGCGTCTCGTGGCGCGTCGCGGAGCCACTGCCGTGGTTGCCGAGGGTACCGAATCAGGCGGCCATATCGGCGAGACCTCGACGATGGCACTGGTGCCGCAGGTTGTCGATGCGGTCGATATTCCCGTGGTTGCGGCTGGCGGCATCGCCGATGGCCGCGGTGTGGCGGCCGCCTTTATGCTCGGCGCTGCCGGCGTCCAGGTGGGAACACGCTTTCTGGTCGCAAACGAGTGCACCGTATCCGAACAGTACAAAGAGCTGGTGCTCAAGGCGGGCGACACGTCGACGCGTGCGACCGGTCGCTCGACGGGACATCCGGTTCGCGCCCTCAAGAGCCCCTTCACCAACGCGTATGCCAAGAACGAGGCGGCGGGCGCAAGCCCCGAGGAGCTCGGGGCCATGGGCACGGGCGCGCTTCGTAAAGCCGCAAAGGACGGTAATTACGAAGAGGGTTCGTATTTGTGCGGACAGATTGCCGGCATGGTCAACAAGCGCCAGAGCGCACGCGAAATCGTCGACGATCTGGTCGATGGCGCCGAGCATGTCCTGAAGGGTGCGTTCGCATGGGTAGCGTAGCGTTTCTGTTTGCCGGTCAGGGTGCCCAGCATCCCGCGATGGGCGTCGACCTCATCGAAGCATCGCCGGCGGCTGCCGAGGTGTTCGCCATTGCCGACGAGGTGCGCCCGGGGACCAGCGAGCAGTGCCGGAGCGCCTCGAAAGAGGAGCTCTCGCAGACCGAGAACACGCAGCCTTGCGTGTTCGTGCACGACTTGGCTGTCGCCGTCGCCCTGCGCGAGCACGGCGTGGTACCTACCGCTTGTGCGGGATTCTCGCTGGGCGAGGTCGCTGCACTCACCTTTGCGGGGGCATTCGATACGAGAGAGGGCTTTGAGCTCGTGTGTGAGCGCGCGGCATTGATGGCCACGGCGGCTGAGCGTCACCCCGGCGGCATGCGCGCCGTCATCAAACTCGATGCAGTGCAGGTCGAGGGCTTGGCAAGACAGGCCGGCGAGGACTGCTGGCCGGTCAACTACAACAGCCCGCAGCAGACGGTTGTGGCCGGAGCGCCCGATGCGTTGCAGACCCTCGACGTCCTGGTAAAAGAAGCTGGCGGTCGCGCCATGAAGGTCGCGGTGTCGGGTGCATTCCATAGCCCCTATATGGCCGAGGCGACTGAGGGACTGGCGACGTATATCCAAGCCGGGCACGCCCCGTCCCCTTTGCTGATTCCGGTCATGGCAAATATGACGGCGGCGCCCTATCCGGCCGACCCGCAGGCGGCATCGGACGTGCTGGCCAACCAGGTGAGCCATGCCGTGCGCTGGGTCGACACGCTGCACGCTCTGCAGGATCAGGGCATCGACACGTTTATTGAGGTCGGCCCTGGCAAAACGCTGTCGGGCCTGGTCAAGCGTACGCTGAGCGACGTCCACGTGTATTCGTGCGAAACGGCCGAGCAGGTCGCAGCTATTGCCGACGAGCTCGCATAGTTCACAGGGCTGTAACCCGAAAGGAATGACATGGGCAACTTGAACAACGGCGCGCTCGAGCGCAACGACTCACGTCGCGTGGCGCTTGTCACGGGCGGCTCGCGCGGCATAGGTCGCGCTTGTTCCGTGGGCCTGGCGGAGGACGGCTTTGATATCGCCGTCGTCTATGCCGGTAGCGCAGATGCGGCGCGCGAGACGTGCGAAGCCTGTGAGGCGGCTGGCGCCACGGCGCGCGCATATCAATGTGACGTGGCCGACCCCGCCGCCGTCAACACTTGCGTGGAGACGGTCCTCAACGACTTTGGCTCCATTTGGGCGCTCGTCAACAACGCCGGCATCACGCGCGACGGCCTGCTCATGCGTATGGGCGACGATGCCTTTGACCGCGTGCTCGATGTCAATCTCAAGGGCACGTTCAATACGACGCGCGCGCTCACCAAGACCTTTATGCGTCAGCGCGGCGGCTGTGTCATCAACATGAGCTCGGTTGTGGGCCTGATGGGCAATGCCGGGCAGGCCAACTACGCCGCCTCCAAGGCGGGCGTCATCGGCCTGACCAAGGCGGTGGCGCGCGAGCTTGCGCCCCGCGGCGTACGAGTGAACGCGGTCGCACCCGGGTTTGTCGAGACCGATATGACGGCAAAGCTTTCGGAGAAGGTTCGCGCGGCAACCGAGGAGCAGATTCCCCTAAAGCGCATGGCGCGCCCCGAGGAAGTGGCCGGCGTAGTGCGCTTTTTGGCGAGTGATGCGGCTGCCTACATTACGGGCGAGGTTGTGCGCGTCGACGGCGGAATGGCGATGTAGAAACCAGGGCCGAACAACGGCTTGGATGAGGAGACCAAGATGGAACAGAGAGTTGCAATCACCGGTATCGGTGCCGTATCGCCGCTCGGTAACACGGCGCTTGCTACCTGGGCGGCCATGTGCGCCGGCACGTGCGGCATCGGCCCGATCACGCACTTCGATACCGATGCGTTTGCCGTTAAGGTGGCGGCCGAGGTCAAGGGTTTTGACGGCAACGAGTACTTTGGCAAGCGTGACGCCAAGCACCTGGACCCCTGCGTTCAGTTTGCCCTGGCAGCGTCGGACGAGGCCATGCATGATGCGGGCTTTGATGTCGAAGGCGCCATCGATCGAGAGCGCCTGGGCGTCTACGTGGGTTCAGGCGTGGGCGGCATGCAGACACTCGTCGACAACGTCCACACGATTGCCGACCGTGGGCCCCGCCGCGCATCGCCCTATATGATCGCGATGATGATCCCCAATATGGCTTCGGGCAATATCGCAATCCGCCACAAGGCAAAGGGCCCGACCCTGCCCGTGGTGACCGCCTGCGCGACCTCGGCCCATGCCGTGGGCGAGGCGTTCCGCGCCATCAAGCATGGCTATGCCGATGCGATTCTCGCCGGCGGCGCCGAGGCCGCAATCATCCCCGATGCCGTTGCGGGCTTTACATCCTGCCGTGCTCTCACCACTAATCCTGACCCGTCGACGGCTTGCCGTCCGTTCGATGCAGACCGCGACGGCTTTGTGATGGGCGAGGGCGCCTGCGTGCTGGTTCTCGAGAGCATGGAGCATGCGCAGGCGCGCGGTGCGCACATTTATGCCGAGGTCGTGGGCTACGGCAACACCGATGATGCCTATCACATCACGAGCCCCGATCCCGAGGCTGCCGGCATTGCCCGTGCGATATCGCTGGCGGTGGCTGAGGGCGACGTTAAGCCTTCCGAGGGCCTCTACATCAACGCTCACGGCACCTCGACCAAGCTCAACGATTCGTCCGAGACGGCGGGCATAAAGCGTGCGCTCGGCGAGGACGCGGCACGCGCCGCGCACGTCTCGTCGACCAAGTCGATGACCGGCCACATGATCGGTGCTACGGGCGCCATCGAGGTCATGGCCTGCGCCATGGCGCTCGAGCAGGGCGTGGTGCCCCCGACCATTAACTACCACACGCCCGATCCCGCCTGCGATCTTGATTACACGCCCAATCGAGCGGTTCGCGCCGACCTTACCTGGGCGCTTTCGACCAATCTGGGCTTTGGCGGACACAATGCCGCCATCGCGCTGCGTAGATATGCAAGGAGCTAGAGCATGGATTCCAAAAGACTTGCCGAGATAGCCGATGTGATGGAGGACCGCGGCCTCACGCGCGTGCGTGTTGAGGAGCCCGATGGCACCGCGGTCGAGCTCGAGCGCGCGAGTGCAGCGCAGCCGGTTACCGTGCCCATGCCTATGCCGGGTGCAGTAACTGCTCCGGCGGTGGCCCCTGTCGCCATGCCTGCCGCCGCACCGGAGCCCGCCGCGCAGGCGCCTGCCGCCGCACCGGAGCCTGAGGGCACCGAGGTGACAGCTCCCATGGTCGGCGTTTTCTATGCTGCCCCGGCGCCGGGCGACGAACCGTTTGTGCGCGTGGGCTCCAAGGTCAAGGCCGGCGAGACCCTCTGCATCATCGAGGCCATGAAGGTTCTCAACGAGGTGACGGCAGAGGCGGATGGCGAGGTACTCGAGATCTGCGTGGCCGACGGCGACCTCGTGGAGTTTGGCAGCTGCCTCATGAGGATCGGATAGGTGATATCCATGAACAAAGAAGAGCTCAAGAAGCTGTTGCCGCATCGCGAGCCGATGCTTTTGCTCGACGAAGCCGAGCTAGTGGGCGACGAGGCCCACGGCAAGATCACGATTACGGGCGACGAGTACTTTTTGCAGGGGCATTTTCCGGGAAACCCGGTCGTCCCCGGCGTGATCCAGTGCGAGATGCTCGCCCAGAACTGCTGCGTGCTGCTGATGGGCGATGAGGAGGCGCGCGGCGCGACGCCGTTCTACACGAGTCTGGACAAGGTGCGCTTTAAGCGTCCGGTGCGCCCGGGCGACACGGTGGATCTGGTGTGCTCCATCACGCGTGCGCGCGGGCCGTTCCGCTTTGCGACGGGTACCGCGAGCGTCAACGGTGAGGTTTGCTGCCGCGCCGATATGTCCTTTGCACTCATGCACGAAAGTTAAGGAAGGCTTCATGTTCGACAAAGTGCTCATCGCCAACCGCGGCGAGGTCGCGGTCCGTGTTATCCGCGCGTGCCGCGATATGGGCATCAAGACCGTTGCCGTTTATTCCACGGCCGATGCGGACGCGCTGCACGTGCAGCTTGCCGACGAGGCGTATTGCATCGGCGGCCCGCGTCTTGCCGAGAGCTACCTCAACGACGATGCTGTGCTCACCTGTGCCGTGAAGTCGGGGGCAAAGGCAATCCATCCTGGCTACGGTTTCTTTTCCGAGAAGGCGAGCTTCGTGCGCGACTGCGACAAGTATGGCCTGGCGTTTGTCGGTCCTTCGGCCGAGGTGATCGACAGCATGGGCGACAAGGATGCCGCACGTCGAACGGCTGCCGCGACGGGCGTGCCCATCGTGCCGGGCTGCGATTTGCTCAAAAGCCCCGAGGAGGCGACGGCCGAGGCCGAGCGCATTGGCTGCCCCGTGCTTATTAAGGCGCGTGCAGGTGGCGGCGGTCGCGGCATTCGCAAGGTCGAGCGCGTGGAAGACGCGGCAAAGGCCTTTATTGAAGCACGTGCCGAGGGTGAGGCCGTTTTTGGCGACGGCGAGTGCTACATGGAGAAGTTCGTCGCGCCGGCGCACCACGTCGAAGTGCAGATTATGGCCGATAAGCAGGGCCATGTGTTTTCGCTCGGCGAGCGCGAGTGCTCGGTGCAGCGCCGCAACCAAAAGCTGATCGAGGAGAGCCCCGCACCGTGCCTTGACGGACACGACGACATTCGTGCCCGTATGCACAAGGCGGCGCGTGACCTGGCTCGTGCCGTCGGCTACGAAGGAGCCGGTACCATCGAGTTCCTGTATTCGGACGACGGCAATTTCTACTTTATGGAAATGAACACGCGCTTGCAGGTGGAGCATCCAGTTACGGAGTTTGTGACCGATACCGACTTGGTCAAGTGGCAGCTGCGCGTGGCGGCCGGCCAGCCTTTGCCCTTTGAGCAGGAGGACATGCCGGTCCGCAACCATGCCATGGAGTGCCGCATCAATGCCGAGACGCCGGGCTTTCTGCCGTCATGCGGAACGGTCACCGCGTTGCGTGTACCGGGTGGTCCGCGCGTGCGCTGGGATTCGGCCATGTTCACCGGTGCGACAGTTCCGCCGTACTACGACTCCATGCTCGGCAAGCTCATCGTGTGTGCGCCCACGCGTGACGGCGCCATTCGCAAGATGCGCTCGGCCCTGGGCGAGCTCGTGATTGAGGGCGTGAGCGAAAACAGCGAGCTTCAGCTCGACGTGCTGGCAAACGACGAGTTCTTGTCGGGCATGTATCACACCGATCTGATGGGGCATCTCTATGCTGATGAATAGAAAAGCGAAGACGGTCAATGTCCTTGAGGGGCCGATAACCGAGTCGTGCGCCGAGTTTCCCGCGCGCCACGTGTTTATCAAGTGCCCGGAGTGCCGCCGTGTGATCGATGAGGCACGCCTACACGACAACCTCGAGGTCTGCCCTCGTTGCGGCAAACACTTTCGCGTGAGCGGTCGCGCGCGCATGCGCATGACGGTCGACGAGGGCACGTTTGAGGAATGGGATGCCAATCTGGCGTCGGAGGACTTCCTCTCGTTTCCCGGCTATGCCGATAAGCTCAAGGGCGTGAGCGAGCGTTCGGGCGAGCGCGATGCCGTTGTGTGCGGCAGGGGCAAAATCTGCGGTTGCGATACCGCGCTCTTCTTTATGGACGCTAACTTTATGATGGGCTCGATGGGTTCTGTGGTGGGCGAGAAGATCTGTCGCGCATTTGAGCGTGCGACCGAGCTGGGATTGCCAGTTGTCGGCTTTACCGTTTCGGGCGGTGCGCGCATGCAAGAGGGCGTGACCTCGCTTATGCAGATGGCCAAGATTTCTGCGGCGGTTAGGCGCCACAGCGAGGCGGGCGGCCTGTATATCACGGTGCTCACCGACCCCACGACCGGAGGCGTAACCGCGAGCTTTGCCATGGAGGGCGACATTATCCTGGCCGAGCCCGATGCCCTGACGGCATTTGCCGGCCCGCGCGTGATCGAGCAGAACATGCACAAGCGCCTGCCCAAGGGATTCCAGCGCTCCGAGTTTTTGCTGGAGCACGGCTTTTGCGATGCCGTTGTTCCGCGTGGCGAGATTGCGCTCACGGTAGGCGAGCTGCTGGCGCTGCATGAAGGGCACGCGCCCGGCCTGGGGGCACCGCATGAAATCGTGCATACGGGTCGCCGCGGCAAAAAGCTGGGACACTTGTTTAAGCGCTCGCCGGCACCAAAAACCGCGCTCGAGATTGTCAAGCAGACCCGCTCGGCAGATCGCGCCACGGCGGGTGAGATGATCTCGCTGGGCCTGGATGGATTTGTGGAGCTGCACGGCGACCGTTACTTTGGCGACGACGCCGCTGTGGTGGCTGGCATTGGCTGGAAAGATGGACGCCCCGTAACGGTCATCGCCATTGAGCGCGGCACCACGACCAAAGAGCGTATGCGCCGCAACTTTGGCATGGCGCATCCCGAGGGCTACCGCAAAGCGCGTCGCCTTATGCGCCAGGCCGAAAAGTTTGGTCGACCGGTTCTGTGCCTGGTCGATACTTCGGGCGCGTTTTGCGGTATCGGTGCCGAGGAGCGCGGCCAGGGCGAGGCGATTGCCCAGAATCTCATGGAGATGAGCGGCCTTAAGACACCGATTGTCTCGGTGGTGACGGGTGAAGGCGGCTCTGGTGGCGCGCTGGCGCTGTCCGTGGCCGACCGCATCCTGATGCTCTCGAGCTCGGCCTATTCGGTCGTGAGCCCCGAGGCCTGTGCGTCGATCCTGTGGAAGGATACCGAGCGCGCGAATGAGGCCGCCGAGGCGCTGAAACTCACGGCCCCCGATCTGTTGGCGCTCGGCATCATCGACAGCATTGTCGACGATAGGGGCCTGTCGCATGAGGAGATCGCCGGCGCCGTCATGTCCTCGGCATTTGATGCCTTCGATACGCTTGGGCGGCTCGATGACGCGACCCTCATAAACCTCCGCTACGAAAAGTACCGCGCAATCGGTCAGTACCGCACGATGTGACAAAGGGACAGTCCGCATGTCACATTGGGAAAGGGTTCCTGTGTCACAAGTTTCTAACACCTCGTTTACAACGACGGTCTCATCAAACGCCATGGCCGTGGTGGACTATCTGTCCAAAAGCATGATGTCGGCGCTGCCGTTTATTGTCTGCGCGGCGTTGTTCCGCACCGTCGCCGTCATTATGGGCGAAGGCATGCTGGGCCTATGGTCTGCCGATTCCGAAATCTATCGCCTGTTCTACAGTTGGCTCTATAACGCCGGCTACTACTTTTTGCCCATTTATCTTGGGTGGGCGGCCGCCCGCCAGCTCGGTTGCTCGGAGCAGCTGGGTATGATGCTGGGCGGCGTATTGATTGCGCCCGATCTGCTTAAGCTCGTCGATGCCGCATCGACGATGGGGGCATCGATGACTTCCGTGTATGGCCTGCTTCCCGCGCCGGTCAACGATTACACGACGACTGTTATTCCGGTTCTCATCTCGGTACCCGTGCTTTGGCGAGTGGAGTGTTTCTTTCGGCGCGTTATCCCTAAGGCCGTGGCGTTTTCGTTCGTTCCGTTTGCGACCATGCTCGTTATGGTTCCGGTTTCGCTGTGTATTACGGCGCCGGCGGGCAGCTATCTGGGCATGCTGTTGGGCCAGCTTATGTTTATGCTTGGCAATTCCGGTGGCATCGTATCGCTGCTCACGCTCATGGGGCTTGCCGCGGGCTGGGAGTTCCTTAAGATCGCGGGTGTCAGCAACGTTGTCCTATCGCTCGCCTATGCGCAGTTTATGAGTGTGGGAACGGATTCGTGCATCCTGATCGCCGCGACGATGGCAACGTTCGCCGTTTGGGGCATGCCCTTTGGCGCGTCGCTCCGCGTTGCGGATAAGGACGAGAAGGCGCTCATGCTGGGCTATTCAATCTCGGGCGTGCTTGGCGGCGTAAGCGAGCCGGCGCTGTACGGTTGCGGCTTTAAATACGGCAGGTGCCTGACGTGCATGGCCATTGGTGGTGCCGTCGGAGGCCTTGTTGCGGCCGTGGGCCACGTTACGGCCTATACCATCGGCATGACGAATGTCCTCATGGTCATTGGCTTTGCCACGGGCGGCATCTCGAACCTGCTGTGGTGCTGCGTTGCCGGCGGCACGGCATTTGCGGTGTCTGCGGCGCTGAGCTACTGCTTTGGCGTGGTGCCGGCGAAGGGGCAGGCGACGGGGGACGGAGCCGATTCGCCCGAAACAGTGGCGAGCGCTGCTGAAGTAAGCGCATAAACCTGTGCGACAAAAGGACGATCCCTTTGTCGTGTTCCAAGGCCGCGGCCCGTGTGGGCTGCGGCCTTTTTGTATCTGGGGGACAAAGTGGCTACACTACAATCCGGTCAAGCAATAGATATATAAGTAGTACCGTGGGGGCGGATGCAGATGGTCGAGTGGATTGTTAAGCGCGCGCAGGGCGATCGTGCACGTGTGGGCACGTTAGCGGGCATGGTGTGTATTGTCGCCAATGTGGCGCTTTGTGCTGCAAAGGGTGCCATTGGTGTGGTTTCGGGATCGGTTTCGATTGTGGCGGATGCTATGAACAACCTGTCCGATGCCAGCTCGAATATCGTGAGCGTGCTGGGCTTTAAGCTGGCGAGCAAGCCGGCCGACCCCGAGCATCCTTACGGCCACGGTCGCTACGAGTATCTCTCGGGTCTGGTCGTGGCGGCACTCGTGCTGCTGATTGGCGTTGAGCTGGTGAAGTCCTCGGTCGAGCGCGTCATCCACCCCGAACCTGTCGAGTTCTCGCTTGCCCTGGTGGCGGTTCTAGTGCTTTCGATGATTGTTAAGCTGTGGATGGCAGCCCTCAACCAAAAGCTCGGTGACCGCATTGAGTCCGAGACGCTGCACGCGACCGCTCAGGATTCCAAGAACGATGTCCTTGCTACGGGCGCCGTGTTGGCGTGCGCACTTGTTTCGCAGGTGACGCACATCAATCTTGATGCCTGGGTTGGACTTGCCGTTGGCGCCTATATTGGCTGGAGCGGCTTTGAGCTTATCCAAGATACGGTGAGCCCGCTTTTGGGCCAGGCACCCGATCCCAAGCTGGTCAAGCACATTCGAGACAAGATCATGAGCTACCCCGGCGTTTTGGGCGTTCACGATCTGATGGTTCACGACTACGGTCCGGGCAGGAAGTTTGCAAGTGCGCACGCCGAGATGGCGGCCGAGGCCAGCCCGCTGGAATCTCATGACACGCTCGACAATATTGAGCAGGCGTTTAGGAACGAAGACGGCATGATTGTCACGCTCCATTACGACCCCATCGTGACCGACGATTCAAAGGTTGCGAGCATGCGCCTGCGCATCAACGCTATGGCTCAAGAGATCGATAGCCGCCTTTCGATTCACGATCTGCGCTGCGTGCCGGGCCCCACGCACACCAATGTGATATTTGACTGCGTGCGACCCTCGGATCTGCAGATGAGTGCCGAAGACTTAAAGCACGCGCTGGCACAACGGGTCGAATCGGAATATCCCAAGTCGATTGCCAAGATTACGATTGACGAAGACTACGTAGGGCATGCCCACGAGTAGGATTGCGCCACGCAAGCTATTGATGCAGAAGGGGAGAGCATGAAGAAGCTGTATCTACTCCGTCACGGCCAGACGGAATTCAACGTTAAAAAGCTGGTCCAAGGTCGCTGCGATTCACCGTTGACCGACCTGGGCCGCAAACAAGCGGGAATGGCCGCCGCATGGCTCAAGACCCACGGCGTCGTCCCCGACAAAGTGGTCTCATCACCCTTAGGCCGAGCCATGGACACGGCAAGTCTCGTCGCATGCGAACTCCTCGGTCCGGACGCCGCAGTCGAGCCCTGCGAAGGCAGCATCGAGCGCAGCTACGGCTCCTTCGAAGAGGGCCCGCACGACGCCCTGCCCACCGACGTCTGGGATCCGGGCGAGGACCTGGTCCCCTTTGGAGGAGAAGGAAGTCATGCCCTGCAGGAGCGCATGGTAGGCACCCTCACCAACCTCATGGGCGCCGAGGGTATCGAAACCCTCCTAGCAGTAAGCCACGGCAGCGCCAGCCGCCAATTCATCAAGGCTGCAGCCCCAGAGGGCTTCGAGCTCCCAACAAAACTCCCCAACTGCGCCATCATGATTTTCGATTTTGACGAGGAAGATTTGCAAGGAGAGGGCGATAGGTCCCAATGCAAGTTCACTCTCCAGCAAATAGTGGACCCCCAACAAAGTCATTAGCCTGAACGAGCAGAGTTAAGCAGACATCAACGTGTCGTCTCCCGAGCACGGCGGAGGGCCGGAGAAATATATTAAGGTCATCGCGAGTTCCGCACGCAAAGAAGGCCACTTAATGTGGCCTTCGTCTTGCGCAGGACTGTAGAGCAGGGACCTTAATATATTTCTCCGGCCCTCCGCCGTGCTCGGGAGCCATCCACGCACTTTACCTGCGTAAACAATGTGAGTGAAATATGAATCTCGATGGATACGCCCGCAGCCGTGTATACTAAACAGCTGTGTGTAACCAGGGGAGTATTCTGGCTGGACAAAATGCCTGCTTAATAGGGTTGTCAGGTAGTCCGGACGCAATACAAGGTTGGGGAGCACGTCGTGTAAGTAGTGGTCCTCTAGGGGCGTACGCTCGGTGGTGTACGCATTGTCCCAAGACCACGCGAGAGTTGGGATCATATCTTGATCAGCATGATTCTCGGCCGCAAGATTGGCATGACCCAGGTTTGGGACGAAGACGACAACGTCGTTCCCGTCACGGTCATCCAGGCTGGCCCCTGCGCTGTCTCGCAGGTTAAAACTCAGGCAACCGACGGCTATGACGCCGTCCAGATCGGTTTCGGCGACATCAAGGCCAAGAACGTGAACAAGCCCATGGCTGGTCACTTCGCCAAGGCTGGCGTCGAGCCTGTCCGCTTCCTTCGTGAGGTCCGCGTCGAGAACGGCGAGGAGCACAAGGTCGGCGAGGTCGTCACCGTCGCTGATTTCGCTGATGTCGAGAAGGTCGACGTCATCGGTACCTCCAAGGGTAAGGGCTTCCAGGGTCGCATCAAGCGCTGGGGTCAGCGCCGCGGTCCTATGACGCATGGTTCTCACTTCCAGCGTCACCCCGGTTCTATCGGTCAGTGCGCCTATCCTGCGCGCGTCCTCAAGGGCGTCAAGATGGCCGGTCACATGGGTAACGAGCGCGTTACCGTCAAGAACCTTTCCGTTGTCCGCATCGATGCCGAGCAGAACCTCATCTTGGTCAAGGGCGCTGTCCCGGGTGCCAAGAATGGTCTCGTCGCCATCCGTATGGCCTAAGGGCCCAGCCCATTTAGCCCAGCGTCATACCAAGGAGAACACTTAAATGGCAAAGTTTGTAGTAAAGAACAGCGAGGGCAAGAAGGTCGCCGAGGCCGAGCTCGCCGCTGAGGTGTACGGCATCGAGCCGAACATCCACGTTATGCACCACATCGTCAAGTGCCAGATGGCCTCTTGGCGTCAGGGCACCCAGTCCGCTAAGGGCCGCTCTGAGGTTTCCGGTGGCGGCAAGAAGCCTTGGCGTCAGAAGGGCACCGGCCGTGCCCGCCAGGGTTCCATCCGTGCTGCCCAGTGGCGTCACGGTGGCGTCGTCTTCGCCCCCAAGCCCCGTTCTTACGCTAAGCGTATGAACAACAAGGAGGTCAAGCTGGCTATGCGCTCCGCGCTGTCCGCCAAGCTGGCCGATGGCGAGCTCGTGCTCGTCGACGACTACGGCTTCGAGAAGCCTTCCACCAAGGCTGCCGTCGCCATGCTCAAGGCTCTCGGCCTTGAGGGCAAGCGTCTGACCATCATCGTTCGCGATGAGGACGTCAACGCCTACCTGTCGTTCCGCAACATTCCCAAGACGTTCATCATCACCGCTGACGAGGCCAACACCTACGATCTCGTCAACAACAACGCTGTGCTGATGCCCGCCGACATCGCCGCTCACTTCGGGGAGGTGCTTGCATAAATGACCGCCCACGAGATCATCATCCGTCCGATCGTGTCCGAGCGTTCCTTCTCCGGCATGGAGCTGAACAAGTACACGTTCGAGGTCGCCAAGGATGCTAACAAGTATCAGATCAAGGACGCTGTCGAGGAGATCTTCGGCGTCAAGGTCGTTCGCGTGAACACCCTGACGGTCAAGCCCAAGACCAAGCGCGTGCGCTATGTCGCCGGCAAGACCCGTTCTTGGAAGAAGGCCATCGTCACGCTGGCCGAGGGCGACACCATCGAGGTCTTTGGCAACCAGGCCTAAGACTCGCTGCTGTTGAGTGAGCTCATGCCTCCCAAATAGGGGAGGCGAGAGCTCAAGGTTTTGGGCGTATAAAATGGACACGCCCGGAACCGTGTATACGTCCGGTGTCATCGCACCCGAGGCAGAACCTCGAATCCCTGTCTGCGATGGCTAACGGATTCCTATTGAAAGGGATTGTAATGGCTGTAAAGCACCTTAAGCCGACCTCCGCTGGTAGGCGTTGGCAGACGATCTCCGATTTCTCTGAGATCACCTGCACCAAGCCCGAGAAGTCTCTTCTCGAGCCCCTGCCCAAGAAGGCCGGTCGTAACAACAACGGCCGCATCACCACCCGCCACCAGGGCGGCGGCGTGAAGCGTCGTTACCGCGTGATCGACTTCAAGCGCAACAAGGACGGCGTGCCCGCCAAGGTTGCCACGATCGAGTACGATCCGAACCGTTCCGCTCGCATCGCTCTGCTGCACTACGCTGACGGTGAGAAGCGCTACATCCTGGCCCCCAAGGGCCTCGAGGTCGGTCAGACCATCATGTCCGGTTCTGACGCCGACATCAAGCCGGGCAACGCTCTGCCCCTCGCCGACATCCCCGTCGGTACGCTCATCCACGCCGTCGAGTTCCAGCCGGGCAAGGGCGCTGCTATCGCCCGTTCCGCCGGTAACTCCTGCCAGCTGATGGGTAAGGAGGGCAAGTACGCTATCGTTCGTATGCCTTCCTCCGAGATGCGCCGCATCCTCGTTACCTGCCGCGCCACCGTCGGTGAGGTCGGCAACGCCGATCACTCCAACATCGTCATCGGCAAGGCCGGCCGTAAGCGTCACATGAACGTGCGCCCGACCGTCCGCGGTACCGTCATGAACCCTGTCGACCACCCGCACGGCGGTGGCGAGGGCAAGAACCACACCTCTGGTCGTCCCTCTGTTACCCCCTGGGGTAAGCCGACGAAGGGCCTTCGTACGCGCAAGAAGAAGGTCTCGAACCAGCACATCATTCGTCGCCGTAAGAAGTAATTTCGGATACCGAGTTTTAGGAGAAAGCACTTATGAGCAGAAGTCTCAAAAAGGGCCCGTTCGTGGAGACTCGCCTTCTCTCGCGTATCACCGCGATGAACGAGGCTGGCAAGAAGGACGTCGTGAAGACCTGGTCCCGCGCGTCCACCATCTTCCCCGAGATGGTTGGTCACACCATCGCCGTCCACGACGGCCGCAAGCATGTGCCCGTGTATGTTACCGAGTCCATGGTTGGTCACAAGCTCGGCGAGTTCGCGCCGACTCGTACGTTCCGTGGCCACAAGGCCAAATAGGGGGTTAACCGTAAATGGCAACTAAGTCTATTGAAACTGAGGCCACCGAGGTTCGCGCCGTCGCTAAGTACGTGCGTGTTTCCCCCAGCAAGGCCCGCCTGGTGGTCGATCTGATCCGCCGCAAGCCTGTCACTCAGGCCTTCGACATCCTCCACTTCTGCGACCGCGCCGTCGCCGTGGATGTCGAGAAGGTTCTCCGTTCCGCCGTTGCGAACGCCGAGAACAACAACGGTCTGCGTGCCGACAACCTGGTTGTCGCCGCTGCCTATGTTGACGAGGGTCCGACGCTTAAGCGCATCCGTCCCCGCGCCAAGGGTTCCGCTTCTCGCATTCTGAAGCGTACTTCCCACATCACCGTCGTCGTTGCTCCTCGAAAGGAGGCGTAAAGCTGTATGGGTCAGAAAGTCTACCCCACCGGCTTCCGTCTTGGCATCACCGAGAACTGGCGCTCCCGCTGGTTCGCAGAGAAGGATTACGCTAAGACCCTCGGTAACGATCTCGAGATCCGCAAGTACCTCGAGAAGCGTCTTTCCCGCGCAGCTGTCTCCCGCGTCGAGATCGAGCGCGCTGGCGACAAGGTGAAGGTCATCATCCTCACCGCTCGCCCCGGCGTTGTCATCGGTAAGAAGGGTGCCGAGATCGATACCCTCCGCACCGAGCTCGAGAAGGTCGCTGGTGTCTCCAAGGGCCAGCTCTCCGTCGACGTTGTCGAGATCAAGCGCCCCGAGCTCGACGCCAACCTCGTTGCTCAGTCTATCGCCGAGCAGCTTGAGGGCCGCGTTGCCTTCCGTCGCGCTATGCGCAAGGCTGTCCAGTCCGCCCGTAAGGCCGGCGCTAAGGGCATCCGTATCCAGTGCTCCGGTCGTCTCGGCGGTGCCGAGATGGGCCGTCGTGAGTGGTACCGTGAGGGTCGCGTGCCTCTGCACACCCTCCGTGCCAAGATCGACTACGGCACGGCTGTCGCCAGCACCACCATGGGCGCTTGCGGCGTGAAGGTCTGGATCTACCTGGGCGAGAAGCTCCCGGGCCAGCCTGTTCCCAACCCTGCACTCGAGGGCTCTTCCCGTCCTCGTCGTCGTAACTCCGAGAGGAGGGGTCAGTAGTGCTTGCCCCTAAGCGTATTCTTCACCGCAAGGTGCAGCGTGGCTCCATGAAGGGCCAGGCCAAGGGTAATACCGAGCTGCATTTCGGCGAGTTTGGTATCCAGGCTCTCGAGGCCCATTGGATCACCAACCGTCAGATCGAGGCCGCTCGTATTGCCATGACCCGCTACATGAAGCGTGGCGGTCGTGTCTACATCACGATCTTCCCCGATAAGCCCATCACCAAGAAGCCTGCCGAGACTCGCATGGGTTCTGGTAAGGGTAACCCCGAGGAGTGGGTGGCCGTCGTCAAGCCCGGCCGCATCATGTTCGAGGTCAAGGGCGTGCCCGAGGAGGTCGCTCGCGAGGCTCTGCGTCTTGCACAGCACAAGCTTCCCATCAAGACCAAGATTGTTGCTGCTAAGAACGCTGAGCAGCGCATCGAGAAGGAGATGGCTGAGGAGGCCGCTCTCGAGGCCAAGTGGGCTGCTGAGGACGCCGCCGCCGCCAAGGAGGAGAACTAATGAAGCCCGCAGAGATTCGTGAGCTCTCGGACGCTCAGCTCGTTGAGAAGCTGAAGGAAATGCGCGCCGAGCTCTTTAACCTTCGTTTCCAGATGGCCACCAGCCAGCTGGACAACACCGCTCGCGTCAACACCGTGAAGAAGGACATCGCTCGCGTCCTCACGGAGCAGCGCGCCCGCGAGATCGCAGCGGAGAAGTCCGCTGTCGCCGAGTAGGACCTAAGGAGAGAACATGACTGATTCGCGTAACTCGCGTAAGGTCCGTACGGGTGTCGTTACCTCCGTCTCCGGTGCCAAGACCATTGTTGTCACCATCACCGAGCGCAAGCGTCACCCCAAGTACGGCAAGATGATGACCAGCTCCAAGAAGCTGCACGCTCACGACGAGGAGTGCACGGCTGGCGTGGGCGATACCGTCCGCGTTATGGAGACCCGTCCTATGTCCAAGATGAAGCGTTGGCGCCTCATCGAGGTCGTCGAGCGCGCTAAATAAGCAGTCGCTCTTACGACTTGTACGTTTCCGAAGATGTGCGTATGCCTGGCTTGCATACCACGGGCCGTATAAAGGCTGCGCACCTCTCTTCGGTTCTTAGTTCGGAGGAACATCTACCATGATTCAGATGCAAACCATGCTGAACGTCGCCGACAACTCCGGCGCTCGCAAGATTCGCTGCATCAAGGTGCTTGGCGGTTCCAAGCGTCGTTATGCAGGCATCGGCGATGTGTTCATCGGTGCTGTCCAGGAGGCTACCCCTGGCGCCAACGTCAAGAAGAAGGACGTTGTCCGTTGCGTCGTCGTTCGCACCGTTAAGGAGATCCGCCGCAAGGATGGCTCCTACATTCGCTTTGATGAGAACGCCTGCGTTGTCATCAACAACGATGGTTCGCCCGTCGGCACCCGTATCTTCGGGCCCGTCGCTCGCGAGCTTCGTGACAAGAAGTACATGAAGATCGTCTCGCTCGCTCCCGAGACCCTGTAGTTAGGGGAGATATATGTATATCAAGAAGGGCGATAAGGTCCAGGTTCTCTCTGGTAAGGATCGCGGCAAGCAGGGCGTTGTCCTGCGTGCTCTCCCCGCCGAGAACAAGGTCGTTGTCGAGGGCGTTTCGGTCGTCAAGAAGGCCGTCAAGCCCAACGCTGCCAACCAGCAGGGCGGTATCGTTTCGCAGGAGGCTCCCATCGACGCCTCCAACGTCAATCTCGTCTGCCCCGAGTGCGGTAAGGTTACCCGCGTCGGTCACGAGAAGGACGGCAAGAACAAGCTGCGCGTCTGCAAGAAGTGCGGCCACAAGTTCTAAGCTGCCCGCAACATCAAGTTGCTAGCAAAGGCCCGGATGCCCCACGGCACCCGGGCCTTTTTCTATCCCCACTCGATGGCTTCGGTTCTGCGGTCCCGTCATTCCGGTTGCATCCAGTTTTCGGTGCCGTCTCGAATCGAGTGCCGCCAGGTGACACCCTGTCGCGTTTCGTCGGCTTCCACTCATTGGGGACAGACTTAAATGAGTGCCCTTAATGGGCAAGCATAGATGAGCGGGTGCGCTGTACAAATTGCTTGTGTGCGCGTTTATGCGCGTTAGATTGCGTTAATTGCACACCCATGCGTATAGATGCGCCGTTTTCGGGACAACAATGACCGTTTAGCGGTGAGATACGCAAAAACGCGCACAGAAGCGCGTGTTTGTGCGAATATAGAGCTGTCAGAAAGCAAGGCGTTCTATGACACAGGAGGCACATAATGGCAGATTCCAAACAGGCTCCGCTCGATGCCGAAGCAGCCGCTAAGGCGGCGTTTGCCTCGGTCCAGGATCAGCCGTTCCCCAACGATATTTTTACGGCCCCCGAGCTCCGCTGGGCAGTGATCGGTTGCGGTGTAATCGCCAACCAGATGGCCCAGTCTCTCGCTCTTGCCGGCCGCAAGCTTGAGGGCGTTGCCAACCGCACGCTGTCCAAGGCTCAGGCTTTTGCAGAGCAGTATGGCGTTGAGAAGGTCTATGAAACGGTCGAGGACCTCTATGCCGATCCGAACATTGACGCAGTCTATATCACCACGCCGCACAACACTCACATCACCTACCTGCGATCCGCTCTGGCAGCCGGTAAGCACGTGCTCTGCGAGAAGGCCATTACCCTCAATTCCGCTGAGCTTGACGAGGCCCGCGCCATTGCCGACGAGCACAACGTGGCCCTCATGGACGCCACCACGGTGCTCCACATGCCTTTGTATCAGGAGCTGCGTCGCCGCATGGATGTCGGTGAGTTCGGCCGCATGAATCTCGCCCAACTCAACTTTGGCAGCTACAAGGAGTACGGTGATTTGACCAATCGCTTCTACAACCGCAACCTTGCCGGTGGCGCCATGCTTGATATTGGCGTTTATGCCCTGTCCGTCATGCGCCTCTTTATGGCAAGTCAGCCCGCTGAGGTTGTCTCGCTGGGCAACACCTGCGAGACCGGCGTTGACGTTGCGGGCGGCATCGTCTGCCGTAATGCCGAACAGCAGCTGGGCGTGGTGAGCCTCACGCTCCACTCCAAGCAACCCAAGCGCTCGGTCATCAGCTTCGACAAGTGCTATATCGAGGTCAACGATTATCCGCGCGCCGATCACGCGACCATCGTGTGGACTGAGGATGGCCACCGCGAGGAGGTCAACGCCGGCACCGAGGCTTACGCCCTTTGCTATGAGATGGCCGATCTTGAGAAGGCCGTTGCCGGCGACGACTCCAAGCGCGAGCTGCTGGATTATGCTTCTGATGTTATGGAGCTTATGACCAAGCTTCGCGCCGACTGGGGGGTCGTGTACCCCGAGGAGGAGTAAGCGATGCTTGCGGAAGATAGGCTCAACGCGATCGTATCGATGGTGCAGCAGGCTGGCTCGGTTACCGTGCCAGAGCTTGCTGAGGCACTGGGTGTGACGGCGTCTACCATTCGGCGCGACCTGCAGACGCTCGACCGCGCACACCGCATCGCCAAGGTCCACGGTGGAGCGACGAGCCTTGAGCGTGCGCACGTGACGCGCGACCTGACGCTCAATGAGCGCAGCGATCTGCACAACGACGACAAGGAGCGTATCTGCGCCCGTGCGGCGGCGCTGGTGGAGCCTGAGAGCTTTGTATACATCGACTCGGGATCGACGACGCTCAGGCTCATCGAGCATCTTCGACACCTTGAAGATGTCACCTATGTGACCGATTCCGTGCTCCATGCTCAGCGCCTTGCTTTGCGCGGCATGCGTACCGTGGTGCTGGGCGGCGAGCTCAAACCCGAGACCGAGGCGCTCGTTGGCCCCGATGCCTTGGCAACCTTAGACCGCTACAACTTCAACTGTGGCTTTTGGGGCTCTAACGGCATTGCCGCCGAGCAGGGCTTCACGGCGCCCGATATCGAGGAAGCGCAAGTAAAGCGCATCTCGATGCGTCATACAGCCAAGCGCTTCGTAATCTCGGACGCCAGTAAATTTGGCATGGTGGCGCCCGTCAAGTTCGCGGACTTCCGCGACGCAACGATTATTACCGCAGGCGAGGTGCCCGCCAAGTACCAGTCGATGGACAACGTCATTACGGTCTAGCGACGGGACAAGGCCAAAACCATTTTGTTTTCTCAATAGAAAAGCGGCAACGTCCATTACGGGCGTTGCCGCTTTTGTTGTCTACCGGTTTGTCTAAGTCTGTAACAACTAGACCGTTAAAAGTGGGCCAAGTGTTACAGATCGAGATACTTCCGAACCGCGTCGTCCCTTTGTCTCAATCTGTAACATCTGAGACCGATTTTGCCGAGTTACTGTTACAGATTGAGATTTTCCCTTAAGGGGGATTTGAATGTCTCAATCTGTAACAGATAGACCGGAAAACGGTTTCTAACTGTTACAGATCGAGACGTTTTGGGACCGCGGCTGAGCCATTGCGGCAAAACCACCACAAAGGTGCCTGTCCCCATTGTGGTGGTTTAGGGCTCCCAGGGGCAGGGGGCTTCGATGTGGATGTGCTCGCCGGTTACGGGATGCGTGAAGGACACGCTGTGGGCGTGGAGCATCAGGCCGCAGGGGCGCGGCGTTCCGTACAGGTCGTCGCCAACCAGGGGATGACGCTCGCTCGCCAGGTGCACGCGAATCTGATGCTTGCGGCCGGTGAGCAGCTCGACATCGATATACGAACGCGTGGGCAGGCCACGGCGGCTCTTAAGACGCTTGAGTACCTTGACGCGCGTTTGAGACGGCTTGCCGCTGGCGCCGACGCGCATCTTTCGGCTGTCGTGACGGTCGCGGGCGATGGGCTTGTCGATGAGCTTTTCGTTCCAGTCGATCTTGCCCTCGGCGAGCGCCAGATAGTGCTTTTCGAAGGCGTGGTCGATCACCATCTGGTCAAAGGCGGGCTGCGTCTGTTTGTCGAGCGAAAACAGCACCACGCCGGTGGTGTTGCGGTCCAGGCGGTTGAGCGGCTGCATGTCGGTCGCGGCAAAGCCGTCGCCCATCGCCAGCAGCAGGTCGCTGGCGTAGTCGGTGAGCGTGCGCTCGCCGGTGCCGTCGCCGTGGACAATCATGCCGGCGGGCTTGTCGATGGCCATGAGCCAGGCGTCGCAGTAGAGGACTTGAGGTTCTTCGTTCACGTGTAAGCCTTTCGGTTAGCTGATTCCCACAAACATGCAGCCCGAGGTCGCCCCGCGTAGGCGGGCGGCGGGCTTGCGGCCGGCCTGCGCTGCTTCGACGGCGCGACGGACGCGAGCGACGGCACGGCCCACCTCATCCGTCTCGAGCAACGTTCCGTCCACCATGAGACGACGCACGCCGGCATCGAGCAACTGTGGTACCTGCGGCGTGAGGTCGATGGGGTAGGCATCGTACAGGCGAGAGCGGCCGTGGATGTCGGTGCGGACGGGCATGACCTTTCCGTCGATATTCTTGAGCGACAGCTTGCGGGCACGCAGACGGCAGTTGGCGCAATCGTGGAT
>DXMY01000026.1 GCA_019413925.1 Collinsella sp. | reverse complement strand
GGACGGCCGAAGAGGCGTCAGCAGGCCAGTGGGTCATCGTCCCGGCATTCAGCATCAGGGTAGCGCTGCGACGCGGAAATCGCGCGCCGTTGCCGCGCCCCGCAGTGCCCGCTTCCCCCGAGAACAATTATCAGTGCAGGTACAAAGCTTGGGCATATCCAGTGTGCTCGGCCTATTCAAATTTTGCCGCATACTTCCGAAATCTAAGTTCGCAGGGGGTGATAGTTGGACCGTTTACGCAACAGATATCCAGTAAAAAACGGGTGGTAACCGGTACGGCTGCCACCCGTTTGTCCCATATCTAGCCCATAGCAGGCCAGCTACTTCTTAATGCCGCGCCCCAGACGCTTGGCGACCGATGCCACGGCCTCCTCGCTGGCAGGTCCGCAGCTCACGCAGCCGTCATGAGCACGCATCTGGCCGGTGACCTCGTCCATCGCGAGCGGCGCCACCTTCTCGAGCTTAAAGCCCTTGCCGGCGCGCATGTTCTCCTTGGCCACGCTGATCATGAGCTTAATGCGGTTGAGTTGGTTGACCTCGGACGCACCGGGGTCGTAGTCCACCGCGACAATGTTACTCTCGGGGTGCTGACGGCGCAGTTCCTTGATCACAGCCTTACCCACCACGTGGTTGGGCAGGCACGCAAAGGGCTGCGTGCAGATGATGTTGGGCGCGCCATGGTCGATCAGGTCGAGCATCTCGGCCGTGAGCAACCAGCCCTCGCCCATGTTGTTGCACACCGAAAGCACCGTACGGGCCTTGTCGGCCATGGTGCCGATGCGCTCGGGCGCCTCGAAGCGGCGGGACTTCTCGAGCATCTCCTCCACCGGCGTGCGCATCCAGTCCACAAGCTTGATGAGCGCTTGCATGCCCGCGCGCGTCGTGGCAGAGCTACCCAGCTCGTCTTTCTGCAGCTCGGCGTTGCTCATGGAGTACAGGAAGAAGTCGAGCAGGCCCGGCACCACTGCCTCGCAGCCCTCGCGCTCGATGACATCGACCACGTGGTTGTTGGCCGTAGGGTGGAACTTGACCAAGATCTCACCGACCACGCCCACGCGCGGCTTGGTGCCCTCGCCCACGAGCGGCATGGTGTCGAACGCGCGGATGGCCTCGCGGCACAGCTTGGTATAGTTGTGGCGGTTGAACCTAGGCGCCAGCTTGCGAGCGCGCGCCATGTACTCCTCGTAGAGTGCGTTGGCAGCACCGGGCGTGGCCTCGTACGGACGGCAGCGGTAGAGCATCTGCATCATCACGTCGCCAAAGAGCACCGCGTAGATTGCCTGCTTAAGCAGCGCCGGCGTAATTTTAAAGCCGGGGTTGTCCTCGCCGAGCGCCACGGCCGAAAGCGAGATCACCGGGATCTCGGGGTGGCCGCTCTCGCGCAGGGCCTTGCGGATGAGTGCGATGTAGTTGGTAGCACGGCAGCCGCCGCCGGTCTGGCTGATAACCACGGCCGTCTTGGACAGGTCGTACCGACCGCTCTCGATGGCCTCCATGATCTGACCCGTCACCAGGATCGACGGATAGCAGATGTCGTTGTTCACGTAGCGCAGACCGGCCTCGACGGCATCGTGGTCGGTCGAGGGCAGCAGCTCCAAGTTGTAGCCGGCACCGCGGAACACCTCTTTGACCAGATCAAAGTGGATCGGCGCCATCTGCGGGCACAGGATGGTGTAGCCCTCCTCGCGCATCTGCTCGGTAAAGGGCACCTTGGGCCACGCGGTCGAAGCGCTCTCGCGCTGAGCCGCAAACGTGTACTTACGGCTCGCGAACGCGGGGGCATCCGTGGAGGGCGCCACCGGCGCGGCATCGCCCTGCTCGTAGGCCTCGCCCGCGGCCGTGGCCTCGGCCAAGCGCTCGGCCTCCTGGTCCTTAAGCGCGGCCATGAGCGAGCGGATGCGGATGCGCGCGGCGCCCAGGTTGGACACCTCATCGATCTTGAGCACGGTGTAGATCTTGCCGCTGGCTTCCAGAATCTCCTGCACCTGGTCGGTGGTCAGGGCGTCCAAGCCGCAGCCGAAGGAGTTGAGCTGAATCAGGTCCAAATCGTTGCGCATCGTCACAAAACGGGCGACGGCGTACAGGCGGCTGTGGTACATCCACTGATCGACGACGCGAATCGGACGCTCGGGCTTTACCAGATGCGCGAGCGAATCCTCGGTAAAGACCGCAAAGCCAAAGCTCGAGATAAGCTCGGGCAGGGCATGGTTGATCTCGGGGTCGTTATGGTAGGGACGACCGGCGAGCACGATGCCATGGCCACCGTGGTCCTCGACCCACTTAAGGGCCTCCTCGCCCATGGTCTGGATGTCCTCGTGGAAACGCGCATCGGCCTCAAAGGCAGCGTTGACAGCGGCATCGACCTCGGAGCGCGTGATCTTGGGTCCACGCACGCGACCGCGACCGGCTTGCGCATCGGCCACACGGTCGACAGCAAGCACCTGATACAGACGGCGCTTGAGCTCGGTCTTGTCGTGATAGGGCACAAACGGGTACAGGAACTCGATGTTCTGCTCGCGGATCTCGTCGATGTTGAGTGCCAACGCCGTGGGGTAGCTCATGACGATGGGGCAGTTGTAACAGTTGCCGGCGGTCGGGTCCTCCTTGCGCTCCCAACGCACGCACGGCATCCAGATGAAGTCGACATCGCGGTCGATAAGGTTCATCACGTGGCCGTGGCTCATCTTGGCCGGATAGCACACGCTCTCGGACGGCATGGACTCGATGCCCGCCTGGTAGGTCTTTTTGCTCGACTGGTCGGACAGCTGCACGCTAAAGCCCAAGCGCGTAAAGAACGCGTGCCAGAAGGGGTAGTTCTCGTACATGTTGAGCGCGCGCGGGATGCCGACGGTGCCGCGCGGGGCCTCGTCGGGGCTCAGCACCTCGCGGTTAAAGAGCAGCTCGTTTTTCTTTTTGAAGAGGTTGGGGGCCTCGGTCTTTTGCTTTTTGTGGCCGGCACCCTTCTCGCAGCGGTTACCGGTAATGAATCGCCTGCCGCCGCCAAAGTCGTTGACGGTGAGCTGGCAGTTGTTGGAGCAACGGCCGCAGCGGACATGCTTTTGCGTCACAGTGAGGTGCGCGATGTCCTCGGCAGAAAGAATGGTCGAGGTGCCGTCGGCGCCGGCGCGGTCGCGGGCGAGCAGGGCCGCACCGTAGGCGCCCATGCAGCCGGCGATGTCGGGACGCACGGCGTGCACGCCGGTGAGCTGCTCAAATGCGCGCAGCGTGGCATCGGACATAAAGGTGCCACCCTGAACGATCACCTGGCTGCCAATCTCCTTGGGGTCGCGCAGCTTAATGACCTTGAACAGGGCATTCTTGATGACGGAATAGGACAGGCCGGCCGCGATGTCACCCACCGTGGCGCCTTCCTTTTGCGCCTGCTTGACGCGCGAGTTCATAAAGACCGTGCAGCGGCTGCCCAGGTCGACGGGGGCCTTGGCATGGATGGCGGCATCGGCAAACGCGCGCACGTCCATGTTCATAGACACGGCGAAACTCTCGATAAAGCTGCCGCAGCCCGACGAGCAGGCCTCGTTGAGCATGATGTGCTCGATGACGCCGTCCTTCACACGCAGGCACTTCATGTCCTGGCCGCCAATGTCCAGGATGAACTCGACGCCGGGCAGGAACGCCTTGGCGCCGCGCAGGTGCGCGACGGTCTCGATCTCGCCGGAATCGGCCTTGAGGGCCTCGATGAGCAGCGCCTCGCCGTAGCCCGTGGTGGTCACGTGGCCGATGGTACAGCCCGCAGGGATGTGGTTGTAGAAATCGGCCATGATGACCTTGGCCGTGCCCAGGATGTCGCCGTTGTTGTTGCCGTACCAGGTGTGCAGCAGCTGGCCGTCCTCGCCCACGAGCGCGGCCTTCATGGTGGTGGAACCGGCGTCGATGCCGATGAACACACGGCCGGTGTAGCCGTCGAGCTTGCCTTTGGGGACGACTTCCTGGTCGTGGCGGGTTTTGAACTCGGCAAAGTCCTCGTCGGTGGCAAAGAGCGGCTCCAGGCGCTCGACCTCGGCGCCCTGCGTGTCGCCCAAGCTATCGATAGCCTCGATGAGCTGCGGGAACGTGCTGAGCTTATTGGACTCGTGCGCCATGGCGGCGCCGCTCGCCACAAACAGGTGAGCGTTTTGGGGCACGATACGGTGCTCCTCGTCCAGGTTGAGCGTGAGGTAGAAGCGGTGACGCAGCTCGGAGAGGTACTGCAGCGGGCCGCCCAGGAAGGCGACGTTGCCGCGGATGGGACGGCCGCACGCCAGACCCGAGATGGTCTGGGTCACGACGGCCTGGAAGATGGAGGCGGCCACGTCCTCGGGGCGGGCACCCTCGTTGAGCAGCGGCTGGACGTCGGTCTTGGCAAAAACGCCGCAGCGGCTGGCAATGGGATAGATGGTGGTGGCGTTGGCCGCGAGTTCGTTAAGGCCGCTGGCGTCGGTGTGCAGCAGGGTTGCCATCTGGTCGATGAACGCGCCCGTGCCGCCGGCGCAGGTGCCGTTCATGCGCTGCTCGATGCCGTTGTCGAAGTAGATGATCTTGGCATCCTCGCCGCCCAGCTCGATAGCGACATCGGTGGCCGGGATGAGAGTCTCGACGGCACGCTTGCTGGCGATGACCTCCTGGACAAACTCCAGGTCGAGCCACTGGGACAGCAGCAGACCACCCGAGCCGGTAATGGCGCAGGTCATCTGGACCGTCGGCAGCACGGTCGCAGCGCCCTCGAACAGGTCGCGGGCGCAGGCACGAACGTCGGTGTGGTGGCGCTGGTACTTGGCGTAGACGATCTGGTTGTCGTCGTTGAGCACGGCAAGTTTAACGGTGGTGGAGCCCACGTCGATGCCCAGGTGCAGGTTGCCGCGGGCGGCCTCGGGGTTGAAGATCGCGCCTTCGGGGGCGCGGACGGCGGCTACGGGCTCAGCGGCGGTGGCGGGCTCAGCGGCGGTGGCGGGCTCACTGGCGATGGACGTCTCCCCTGCCGCGTTCTTGGCATCGACAACTGCCTCGGCGACCTTCTCGGCAGCGGCAGTCGCGGCCTTCTGCGCGGCGTCCACCACGGCGGGCGCGGCCTCGCGTGCGGCAGCGACCATGCGGCCCTTGATGCCCTCGACGAGTTTGCTCATCTGTCTCTCCTCTTAGTTGTTGGAGTCGACGGCTGCGGCGGTGTCGGCCGCGTCCTCGAGCTGCAAATTCAATAACTTCATGCCGTATTCCGGCACGTTGATATCGATGGGTTGGCCATACAGATCACCAGGGCGCACAAAAGCGAGCACCGTCATAATGCGCGCCATGGCCTCGGGCGATTCGGTGAGCCCGCGCTCAAACCAGCGCTGAATCATGCCGACCTCGGCACTCACGACGTAGGTGACGTAGTAGTCAAAGAACGTGCCCAGCGCCAGGCCCAAAATGCCCGTCTGCGCACGCGGCACCACAGCCTCACGAGCGGTGTCGATGATCCTTTTAATGAAGGCCTGGTCGCCGCCCGGACCCAACAGCGCACCGATTAAGTCGCGGTTGGCCGCAAGATAACGCAGCAGCTCAACCGAACCGGGCGCCGGCTCGAGCTCATCTATGTTGTGATAGAGATCGGGCAGCTGAGCTGCGGTGATGAGCTCAATGCGCTCACGGATCTCGGCCAGCAAGCCGTCCTCGATTTGATTGATAAAGTCGGGAATATCGCGGTAGTGCGAATAGAACGTGCGGCGCGTAAGGCCAGCGCGCTCGGTGAGCGACGCGACATTAATGCGCGAAAGGTCGCCGCTCTCCGCAAGCTCGCTGGCGAGTGCCTGGCGAAGGGCACGCTGCGAGCGAAGGGACCGGCGATCGCATTTCTCGAGCTGGGACAAGCGTCCTCCTTGTTACTCAGCCTGTGCGCTATTGCACAGTGCGAGTATTATTGCACACCGCGTGCATCAACACGTAAAGGCAATATTTTGGATATGACAAAGGGACTGTCCCTTTGTCACATTATTCGATGACGGTGCGGGAGTTCTGCTTATGCATGGTGGCGAGCATGTGTTTGGGAACGGCGTGGACCATGCAGCTGCCGATAGTCGCGCTCGCGGCGGCCTTGGCCGCGTCACTGCCGTTTTTGGTCGCGTAGCTGTGGCGGAAACGCTTGAGCATGGCAATGTCGTTGCCGCCGTCGCCATAGACCGCGACCTCGTCCTCGGCAATACCGTAGTAGCCCGCCAGCCAAGCCACACTCTCGCCCTTGTTGCACGCCACGTCCGTGATCTCAAACATCACCGGATCAAACGGCGCGTTGACCACACGGTCCGAGCGCTCAGCCAAATATGCCTTAAGGTCGCGCTCCAGCTCAGGCGAGGTCACGCGGCAGTTGATCTTGCACACGTCATGACGCAGGATGTCACCGATCGACTGGTCGAAATACTGCTCCTCGTGATACCCGCCACGCGCACGCATACCGCGCATCACGATGCGCTTGATAGGACTGTCCTTTTTAAAGCCCGCCTGGTGCATCTCGAACGAACCGCTCGAGAACATTCCATCGGGCGTGGAGCAGTCAAAACAGATATCCGGAAACTCCTTGAGCAGCTCCTCGGTAATCTGCGGGTCGATAGTCCAGGTCTTGAGCACCTCGCCATGGCTGTCGCGCACGATGGATCCGTTGGAGCAGCAAGCGTCAAGCGCCAGGCCCGTAAAGCCATGCTCGCCGATCGGCAGCGTCGAGCGTCCGGTCGCGGGAACCACATGCAGGCCAGCCTCGGTCAGCTCGCGGATGGCACGGCGGATGGTCCCATCCGCCTCGTGCAGGGCGTTCAGCAGCGTTCCGTCTAAGTCGCTCGCAAACATCTTGATCATGGGCACGCCTCTCCTTCGTCTGCACGATATTGTAGACGAGAACGGGCGCGCCCCAAGAGAGGCGCGCCCGTCAGTCGAAAGATTGTCCTACACCGCAGAAGGGCCGTGTTCGCCGGTACGGATGCGGATAACTTCCTCGACCGGCTCGACCCAGATCTTGCCATCTCCAACGGCACCGGTGCGGGCGGCGTTGCAGACGATGTCGACAATGCCATCGACGTGCTCATCGGCGCAGATAAGGGTGAACTGCACTTTAGGGATCGTGTTGACAAGCAGCTCGTTGCCGCGCACGTATTCCTTCCAGCCATGCTGTGCACCGCAGCCCTGCACCTGGTTGATAGTCATACCGCGAACATCAGCAGCAAACAGCGCGTCTTTAAGAACCTCAAGCTTCTCGGCACGAACAATCGCCGTAATCTTCTTCATAGTGAATTCCTCTCTTCAATAAAAGAAATTGATTGTCCTTCACATGGCACGGGTTTTCCAGGTGCCACAGACCAACCTTGTAGATCAGATAAGTGCAACTAACAGGTCTTAGCAGGTTTCCCAAGTGCCGCAGATCGGCCTGAAAGAGGAGTGCCGCGTACTTAAGGTACGCAAACGACGATTGAAGGCCGAGGTGCGGTGCCTGGGGAAGCCGTTAGTCAAGTCCGGAGAAAGAAGGATACGCGCTCTCGCCGTGCTGACTCGCATCCAGGCCCAACGCCTCGTCGGCCTCGTCCACGCGCAGGCTGCCATGGAACAGTGCCTTGACTACCGCCGCGATCACCAAGTCGAGCACCAGCACAATAACGACCGTCACCACAATGCCCAAAATCTGCGAGACGAGCAGCGACACGTCGCCCGTGTAGAACAGGCCACCCTTACCGGTCCACGAAAGCTCCGGCACGCAGAACAGGCCCGTGAGCACGCCGCCCAAGATGCCGCCGATACCGTGACAACCGAACGCGTCGAGCGCATCGTCGTAGCCAAACCTGGTCTTGAGATGACTGATGTCCAAGTAGCAGACGGGAGACACGATCAGGCCCATGACCAGCGCTGCCCACGGCTCGACAAAGCCCGCGCCCGGCGTGACCACCACGAGGCCCGCGACCAAACCGGTGCTGGTGCCCACCAGCGTGGGGCGACCGGTGTGCACGCGCTCGACGACAAGCCACGAGACCATGCCCGCCGCGCTGGCCGTCACAGTGTTGAGGATGGCAAGCGCCGCCACGGCATCGGCCTTGAACTCGCTGCCGCCGTTAAAGCCAAACCAGCCAAACCAAAGCAGACCGGCGCCCAGCGCCACAAACGGCACGTTATGTGGACGGTAGCTCACCATGCCAAAGCCGCGACGACGGCCGAGCATTAAGCAGAGAATCAGGCCCGTAAGACCGGACGAAATGTGCACCACGTCGCCGCCGGCAAAGTCGAGCGCGCCGATGACGTCGCCGATAAAGGAGCCCTCGCCGCCCCAGACCATGTGGGCGAGCGGCGCATAGACCACAAGCAGCCAAATGCCCAGGAAAGCCGTCATGGCACCAAACTTAACGCGGCCGGCTAGGCTGCCCGTGACGATAGCGGCAGTAATCATGGCAAATGCCATCTGAAAGGCGATGTTGATAATCTGAGGATAGACGGCACCGTCCGCGGCATTGCCCTCAGCCGCCTGCAGCACCTGGTTGAGCACCGGCAGGCACAGCAGCTGGTCAAGGCCTCCAATAAGCGGGCTGGAACCGTCGCCGCCGTAGGCCAGCGACCAGCCGGCAACAATCCACAGCACACCAACCAGACCAATGGCGCCAAAGCACATAAGCATGGTGTTGATGACATTTTTGCGCCTGGACAGGCCGCCATAGAAAAACGCCAGACCCGGTGTCATTAAAAACACGAGCATGGTGCAGATGAGCATAAACGTTGTCGATCCCGTATCGTACATTCGCTCCCCCTTGATCGCATAAACGTTGTCGGCGCCCATAATGCGGCCGAGGGGCAACTGGTGTAGACCAGATACAGCGTTGTTAAACGCGGCGTTGTCGAATGGAAACGGCGCCGCAATCTTGGAAACGGAGCGGCAACGGGCGCGAAACGAACGGGAAATACGTAAATCAAGAGGCCATCTATGCCCGCATTTCAAATCAGCTATATGCAGAGGCAAGGCAGTCCCAAGGCAGACTCCGCATCAGATTCGTCCGTGATTCCCCTAGGGGAAACACGGCTAGGAGCTCTTTAGCGTGTTTTCCCTAAGGGAATCACAGTCGGCGTCGGCAGTAGCGTGTTTTCCCTAGGGAGATCACACCTGGGCGGAGCAGGGTGACGCCCCCTTAAGGAAAACGAAGCTGACGACCATGTCAAAAAGCCATACCACGCAAAACAACCCTTAACAGCATCTCCTCCACTGCCCAACACTACATATGAGGAGCGACTTTTGGCACACCGAAACGCCTCAGTAGGTGTTCGAGATAACCGTCCTCGTACACGCGACTAAATTGCACCCTCATGACCGGAATGCCCAGAGCCGTAATGTGCGACTCTCGTTGACGCTCTGCAACCAAGCGCCTTTGCATCTCTTTTCCCAGGCCGTCCGCACCAACGTATTTGCCAAAACCATCGACCTCAATAATTAAGCGAATCCCATTCGGCAACTCGTAGTACATATCGGCACGAATCGCACCGCCATCGATCGGGTCAACAAACTCGGCTTGCAACATGGTCGGAGGAAGGTAACCCAGCGCGATAATCAATCCGCGCACGATGGATTCGCCGCCGCTCTCCGAAGCGCCATCGGCATAGCGCGCTACCATCTCAGCGCACAAGGCCCCAGAGCGACATCGCGCCAGCGTTTCAACATAGTCGCGATACTTTTGGATATCAAGCTTGCAGAACCGCAGGGCGCTATCAGCTATAGCCAGACCGTCTTCAAAAGAAGCAACAAGTGAGCAGTCGAGCACCGTCCGTTCTAGCGTCGTTCGTTTCACGGTGCCGTTTAGCTCGATCTCATTTAGAGGGCACTCATGCCGATGGATTCCCGTACCGCACCTACCATGCGAGCGCCCGCTAGCTACAAGATGAATCGTGTCCAGATATTTCTTCGAAACCCAAAGTCCATGGTCAAGCGCAGCAGAAAAGGAGCAGACGGCCTCGTCAGGGTGCTCGTCGAGAAACGTATTTTGAACATAGCGCCAACGAACGCGTGGACTCGTCTTGAGCGCATCCCACGTAGAGGCGCGCATGAACATCCCGCTAAACGGACGCACGGCCACCCCTGCCGCTACGGCGCGACGAAGTGCTTCGCGATCCGCCCTGGTTTTGGGCACTAGACAACGCTGCAAGCGCTCCGCCCCATCAAGCTGTTCTTCAATCCTTTGCCGTGCGCTGGTATTCCTCACGAAAGCCACCTCCCAATAGAGGCAGCATAACCAAAGGGCACCTTGCCAATCTCTTGCCATTAACTGACCAAAAGCTTGACGTACTGCTTGACGCCGCAGGTCAAAGACGTCATCCCGGCGCGCACCGCAACTACGTCGCCCGGTGAACGGTTGTCCTCGAGGTGCAGGCGGCAGTTTCCTTGCCCTCTCTAGGCCCCTGGCATCAATGACGCCTCGTAGCCTCAGTTCAAACGTGTTTCCCCTAGGGGAATCACGGCTAGAAACTCTTTAGTGTGTTTTCCCTAGGGGAATCACAGTCGGCGACGGCAGTAGCGTGTTTTCCCTAGGGAAATCACGATTGGGCAGAGCGATAAGGTGACTTCCCTAGGAAACACGCACTTGCAAGGCGCCTCTACGACTCCAGCTCTTAGCGCCGAAACAGCTCGTGGGCGCGGTCGCGGAGGTCGGTAGCTCGGATGACGCCCTCGTAGCGATTGATGCGCAGACGCGGGAAGGCGTTAAAGAAGCGTAGGTCGCGGCGGCTGAGTGACACACTCGGCACCGGACGGCTCATGCGCTTGCCGGCAAGGCGACGACTGAGCGACGGACGCGGCATGCTCGGCGCGGCATCGGCCACGCGGCGGGCAGCGAGTGCCAGGCCGCGAGCACCATCCGAGATAAACGTCGGCATCGAAGCCTTCTCACGAAGGGCATCGAGCGCCGCGTCGCCCAGCTCGGCCAGCCACGCGTTAACGGCACGGCTACGGATGTGCGTCTGCGCCACCGAGTCAATCGTCGAATCGGGAATGCGTTCGAGCATGGAGTCGGAGGCATCGGCAAGCGACTCATTGATGCGGTCGGCAAGGTCGGCGCGCACACGCTCAAGCTGATCGGACAGGCGGCGCCAGCTGGCCAAAGAGCACACCGCGTCGACCATCATCGCGACCGCGACGATAAAGGCGGACAGCCGCACAATCAGCACCGGCAGATGGCCAAGCAGCCCCAGCAATGCCGGCTCCACTAAACGGCAAATGCACAACGCACCCAAGCCAAACGCGCAAGCCCAGTACAGGCAGATGCGTCCGTGTAGGTTAAACGGCAGGTGCGAATAGTCCCAAAAGCGAGCGCCTGTTGTCTTTTCCAATAGGAGGCCCACACTGTACTCGATTACGCTGCACACAAGCGCCGCGGCGACAAACTGGCTCGAGGCATCCGGAATTCCGCGCAGCAAAAGCCAGCAGGCTATGCCGCCCACACCATAGATAGGACAACACGGCCCCAGTAAGAATCCGCTGTTGGCGAAGCGTCCTTGGTTGAGCATGGCGCATACTGTCGACTCCCATGCCCAGCCGCAAAACCCGTAAAAGGCAAACGAGAGCACCAGTGCCGAGAGCGGGCAGGCGGCAAGCGTCGCGCCGCCAAACGCCATATCGATCGCGGTTTCCACCGTCTACCCTCTCCTCTTTTCGCTCGATTCGCTATTCGCGCCATCGTCAACCTCGTCCTTGCGCGGCAGACGGCCGGCAACTGTCTCGCGCAGCGCGCACCATTTGTCTGCCAGGCACACAATCCATGCCTCACGACACGTCGGCGGCACCGGCACCAGTGGAAACATATGCCGCACGATAATATTCCGCTCGCGCGGCGTCAGCTCAAAATCTTCCTCCGCACGCGCCAGGGCAAAAAACGGGTGGCGAAAGCCATGCAGTCGATGGCTCGGATCGGGATCGTGCCAATCGTAGAGAAAGTAATCGTGTAACAGGGCTCCGCGCAGCAGCGAGGCGCGGTCGACCGAAATGCCAGCACGGCCCAGGCGCTCGGCAAAGGACAGGCTTGCCCGCGCGACCGAGGTCACATGCGCATACACCGTCACGTCACCATGCTGGATAAACTCGCGCGTCAGGCCCAAGCGGCCCGCCTGTGCCAGTTGACGGGCAGCATGGTCTACTTCGCGCGCGATTTTCTCGGCACGAACGGTATCGGACATGCTGCCTCCTTCCAGCGGCCCACGGCGACAAGCCACGGCCTGTGCACAATCGATAAAAACATCATGGAACACATCAGTATGGCATCGGACAAAACGTTTTGCCCCGCCAGTTGGCGAATTACCGCGCCGCCGTCACATATCAAACGCCAAAATGTGCGAGACTGTCTTGTGCAATTGTGCCGGCCGAGGGAGCGCCGGCGCTCGATTCGCATGGAGTAACCCACAACGATGCTGCTTACGCAAACGACAACGCCCGAGGACGTCAAGGCTCTTAATCGCGCCGAGCTCCCGCAGCTCTGCGGCGAGATTCGCCACGCCATCCTCGAAAGCTCCGCCGCCGTCGGCGGGCACGTTGCCCCCAACTTGGGCGTCGTTGAGCTTACGGTTGCGCTTCATCGCGTATTTAACTCCCCCATCGACAAGATTGTCTTTGACGTTTCGCACCAGACCTACGCCCACAAGGCGCTGACCGGGCGCGCGTACACTTATATCGATCCGGAGCGTTATGGTGAGGCTTCTGGCTTTGCCAATCCCGACGAGTCCGAGCACGACCTGTTCGCCATGGGCCATACCTCCACGTCGGTGAGCCTGGGCTGCGGCCTGGCGCACGCTCGTGACCTGGCGGGCGATACGTACAACGTCATCACCATCATTGGCGACGGTTCGCTTTCGGGCGGTCTGGCGTTTGAGGGCTTTAACAATGCCGCCGAGCTCGACAGCAACTTGATCATCGTCGTCAATGACAACGACCAGTCCATCGCTGAAAACCACGGTGGCCTGTATCGCAATCTGGCCGAGCTGCGCGCCAGCAACGGCACCTGCAGGCGCAACGTTTTCCGCGCGATGGGGCTCGACTACCGCTATTTAGACGCCGGCAACGATGTGTTGGCCCTCGTCGACGCGCTGCAGGAGCTGCGCGATATCGATCACCCCATCGTGCTGCACGTCTCGACCGCCAAGGGCAAGGGCTTTGAGCCAGCCCAGAGCGACCCCGAGCGCTGGCACCACGTGGGTCCGTTTGACATGGCGACTGGGCGCAAGCTCTGCCCGGGCCATCCGAGCGAGCCTGCGCCGCGCACCTATGCCGACATTACGGGCGAGGCGCTCAGTGCCGTCATCGAGTGCGATCCACAGGTCGTGGGCATCACGGCCGCCACACCCTACATCATGGGCTTTACACCCGAGCTTCGCGCTGCCGCCGGCAAACAGTTCGTCGATGTGGGCATTGCCGAGGAACACGCCGTGACCTTTGCCACCGCGCTTGCGCGCTCGGGCGCCAAGCCAGTCTTTGGTGTGTACGGCACGTTTTTGCAGCGCGCCTACGACGAACTGTGGCACGACCTGTGCCTCAACGACGCCCCCGCAACCATCCTGGTATTTGGCGCGTCGATCTTTGGCACCACATCCGAGACGCATCTCTCGTTCTTTGATATTTCCATGCTGGGCGGTCTTCCCAACATGCGCTACCTGGCGCCGGCCTGCATGGAGGAATATCTATCCATGCTGAGCTGGTCGCTCGACCATCGCGAGCATCCTGTGGCGATTCGCGTGCCCGGCATTGGCCTGGTAAGCCGCCCCGACTTGGCGCCTGCCGAGGACGCCGATTACGGTATCGCGCGCTACAACGTGGTGCGCCAGGGCCGCGACGTGGCCGTGCTCGCGCTCGGCGATTTCTTTGAGCTGGGCGAGCGCGTGGCAAACCGCTTGGCAGCCGAATACGGTATCGAGGCCACGCTCGTCAACCCTCGCTTTGCAACCGAGCTTGACCGCGAGTTCCTCGACAGCCTTGCCGCCGAGCATCGCGTTGTCGTCACCCTCGAGGACGGCATCTTGGACGGCGGTTGGGGCGAACGCGTCGCGTGCTACTTGGCCTGCACGCCCGTGCGCACGCGCACTTTTGGCATCGCCAAGGGCTTCCCCGACCGCTACGACCCCAACGAGTTGCTCGCTCAGAACGGCATGACGGTCGAGAACATGGCCGCCGAGGCCGTAAGGCTACTCAACGAGTAAAAAACCTCCGCAAGGGAAGCACCCCTGCGGAAGTTTTTATTTTTGAGCTCAACTATCTCGATCTGTAACATCTAGGGCCCGAATTCCCGTCTAACTGTTACAGATCGAGAAAAGACGTCTTAGTCCCTGACCTTTGTCTCAATCTGTAACAGATAGAGACCTTCTGGCCGTCCAGATGTTACAGATTGAGACATTCGAATTCCCCTAAAGAGAAAATCTCGATCTGTAACAGGTAGAACCCATTTCCTCGTCTAACTGTTACAGATTGAGACAAAGCAGCGAGACAGGCCACCACATCTGCAAGAACCACCACAAAGGTGCCTGTCCCTTTTTGGTAGGAAGAATTACCCATAAGGTAAGTATGTTTCTGAGTTATTTCGTGTTGACCCATTTGAGCGCGATAGGGTATAACTCTACTCAACCGCTAGGGCTTTTATTGAGAAAGGTGTTCTACCATGAGCAAAAACCTCTCCCAGCAGGTCGTTCTCGACCGCCGCGGCTTCGTTGCCGCCACCTTCGCAACCGTCGCCGGCCTTGGTCTTGCCGGCTGCTCCGACACCAGTGCCGAGGCCGACAAGGGTTCCGCCGCCGGCTCCTCCAAGAGCTCCGAAGATACCGAGGCTTCCACCATACTCGATGCCAAGGCATTCGACAAACTCGTCGACAACGGCCCCAAGGCCGATGACGACGCCATCGCCGCCAGCACCTGGGCCACGGCCGTCAAGGACGCCGGTGTCTTTAAGATCGGTGGCGTTCAGACCTCCACGCTCTTCTCCCTCCTCAACGAGAAAGACGGTCAGACCCGCGGCTTCGACGCCGGTATCGCACAGCTCCTGTCCAACTACATTCTGGGCGAGAACAAGGTCGAGATCACCCAGGTGACCTCGGACACGCGCGAGTCCGTCCTGCAGAACGGCCAGGTCGACGCTGTCTTTGCCACCTACACCATCACTGACGAGCGCAAGAAGCTCGTCTCCTTCGCCGGTCCCTACTACTACACCCAGCAGGCTATCCTGGTGCTCGCCGATAACGACGACATCAAGAGCGTCGACGACCTGGCCGACAAGAACGTCGCCGTCCAGTCCGGCTCCAACGGCCCCGCCATCCTGGAGGAGTTCGCCCCCAAGGCCAGCCAGCAGGAGTTCAAGACCGACGAGGAGGCCCGCCAGGCACTCCAGCAGGGCCGCGTTGACGCCTACGTCATCGATAACAACATGCAGCAGAGCGCCCTGGTCCGCGAGCCCGGTAAGTACAAGATCGCCGGCAAGCCCTTCGGCAGCAAGGAGCCCTATGGTATCGGCCTGCCGCTCGATTCCGACGGCGTCGCCTTTGTCAACGACTTCCTTAAGAAGATCGAGGACGACGGCACCTGGACCGAGCTGTGGCAGATCTGCATTGGCGACCGTACGGGCGACACCAATGTTCCCGAGCTGCCCGAGATCGGCGCCTAGGCAGCGAGCCTAGTAACGGCCGCTACGAAACCATACGGAAACGCACGATGCGCTTTATTGCGCTAAACTGTTTCCTCACTGAGTTGTCGGGGCTTCCGTACACACGGGAGCCCCTTTCCTTACCGGCGGGAGGTCCGCATGAGTCTCTCCGAGCTCTGGTCGCTCTATGACCAGAACTATATCGACGCGCTGCTAGCAACCTGGGGCATGACGCTTGAGTCGTTTACCATCGCCATGGTGCTGGCCGTCGCCGTCACCGTGATGCGCGTGTCGCCGCTCAAGCCGCTGCGCGTCTTTGGCGACCTGTATGTCCAGGTCTTCCGTAACATCCCCGGCATCGCGCTGCTCATCATCGTCGTCTACGCACTGCCGCCGCTCAAGGTCGTCCTGCCCTATCGCACCTGCGTTATCGTCGCCACGGTCCTTTTGGGCTCGGCCTTTGGCTCCGAGAACTATATGAGCGGCATCAACACCGTCGGCGTCGGCCAGGTCGAAGCTGCACGTTCGCTCGGTATGAGCTTCAGCCGTATCCTCGCCAAGATCGTGATTCCGCAGGCGCTGCGCTCGAGCGTATTACCCATGACCAACCTCTTTATCGCCGTCATGCTCACTACCGCCTTGGGCAGCCAGGTGCCGCTTAAGCCGCAGGAGCTCACCGGCGTGGTGAGCTACATCAACACGCGCTCGCTCGGCGGCGTCGCCGCGTTCTTTATCTCGGCGCTCGGCTACCTGGGCACGGCCTTTGTGGTGAGCCACATTGGCAACTACATCGATAAGAAGGTGAGGATCCTCCGATGAGCAAGCACCCCACCTCCGCGCTCACCATGCGCGATGCGCTCTACGAGGCTCCCGGCCCCAAGATGCGCACCAAGATTCGCATCGGCACCGCCATCTCGCTTGTTGCCGTCGCCGCACTCGTCGTCCTGGTACTGCAGCGCTTTTATGTGACCGGCCAGCTTTCGGTCCACTATTGGTATTTCTTCACGCACCTCACCACCTGGAAGTTCTTGCTTGCCGGCTTTGAGGGCACCGTCAAAGTCGCACTCACCGCCGGCGCCATCGCGCTGGTGCTGGGCTTAGCCCTTATGCTCGGCCGTACCAGCGACATTAAGCCGCTGCAGCTGGTCTGCCGCGTGCTCACCGATTTCTTCCGCGGCGTGCCGAGTCTGCTGTTCATCTACTTCTTCTTTTTGGTGCTGCCCCAGTACAAGATCGCGCTGCCGTCGTTTTGGATGCTCACGCTTCCCGTCGCGCTCGCTGCAGCCGGCGTACTTGCCGAGATCTTCCGTGCCGGCGTTAACGCCGTGCCGCGCGGCCAGGTCGAAGCCGCCCAGGCACTCGGTCTCTCCAAAGCTAAAATCACCTTTAAAATCGTGTTGCCGCAGGCGATTCGATTTATCATTCCGTCGTTGATTTCGCAGCTCGTGGTCGTTGTTAAAGACACCACCGTCGCCTACGTGGTGAGCTACCCCGACCTCATGCAAAACGCCCGCGTGCTCATTACCAACTACGACGCTCTCGTGTCGGTCTACCTGGTAATCGCGGTCATCTACATCCTCATCAACGTCGCGATCAACAAGGCCGCTGTCTACGTTTCGCACAAGACCGGTGCGACCATCATCCGCTAACGCTTTACCATTTCGAATCATAAGGAGCCGAGCACCATGGCACAGAGCACCTCTTCAACCGGCAATCAGCCGCTGATCGAGCTCAGACACGTCGATAAGCACTATGGCGATCTACATGTCCTCAACGACATCAATCTCTCGGTCGACCGCGGCGAGGTCGTCGTCGTGATCGGGCCCTCGGGCTCGGGCAAGTCGACCATGTGCCGCACCATCAACCGCTTGGAGACCATCGACTCGGGCGAGATCCTCATCGAGGGCCAACCCTTGCCGCAGGAAGGCAAGGACCTTGCCCGCATGCGTGCCGAGCTGGGCATGGTGTTTCAGCAGTTCAACCTGTTCGCACATATGACCGTACTGCAGAACGTCATGCTGGGACCGGTCGATGTGCTGGGCGTCTCCAAGGACGAGGCCCGCGAGCGTGCCATGGACCTGCTGGGCCGCGTGGGCGTTGCCGAGCAGGCCGATAAGGTGCCCGCACAGCTCTCGGGCGGCCAGCAACAGCGTGTAGCCATCGCCCGCTCGCTTGCCATGCAGCCCAAGGCCATGCTCTTTGACGAGCCCACGAGCGCCCTCGATCCCGAAATGATCAACGAGGTGCTCGAGGTCATGGTCCGTCTGGCCCAGCAGGGTATGACGATGATCGTCATCACGCACGAGATGAACTTCGCCCGCCGCGTGGCCGACCGCGTCGTGTTTATGGCCGACGGCCAGATCGTGGAAACCGGCACGCCCGACGAGTTCTTCGACCATCCCCAGACCAAGCGCGCCCAGGACTTCCTCAACTCCATCAAGGGCCACTAGCTCAATTGCCATGTTCGCTCGCCATGACCATCCAAACTCGAAAGTTACACCTATGATCGGAACTCGTACTTCATCGTCATACACCCCGCACGTCGACGTTGCCCCCGCCGACCGTCCGCTCATCCTCGTCGCGCCGCGTTGGGAAGAGGCAAAACCGTTTTTGAGCGAGACGCTCTCCCCCAACGAGGAAATCGCAAGTGTCTTTGTCGATGCCATCCTTGCCGCTGGCGGCCTGCCGCTGCAGATGTCCATTACCGAAGACGTCGACGTTATCCGTCATTACGTGGAAATCGCTGACGGCATCGCCATTCCCGGCGGCCCGGACGTCAACCCCAAGCGCTGGGGCGATGATCGACCCTACGACCCCACCCTCTGCTGCGAGATCCGCGATAGCTTTGAGTTTAAGCTGGTCGGCGAGGTGCTCCGTGCTAAAAAGCCGCTCTTTACCACCTGCCGCGGCACGCAGTTGCTCAATGTCGCCACTGGCGGCACCCTATGCATGGACGTGCCGAGCCTGGGCGCTCGCGAGGGCCGCACGCAGTGGCGCCACACCCACGTGCTCAACGACCCCGTGCACCCTGTCGAGGTCGTGCCGGGCTCGCTGCTGGAGCGCGCGGTTGGCGGGCACAGGCTGATCCAGACCAACTCGGCACACCACTGCTGCGTCGATCGTCTGGGTAAAAGCACGCGCTTGGTCGCCAAGGCAACCGATGGCGTTCCCGAGTGCATCGAAGTCGAAGGCCAGCCTTTCTGCCTGGGCGTGCAATGGCACCCCGAGTACACCTGGCAGACGCTCGAGACCGACTTTAACCTGTGGAAGTCGTTTGTCGAGGCAGCGGCCAAAGTAAAACAGGCCCGCTAGCTCGCGAATCACACAGGCTAAAGCTTTCCATGACGGGGGGGGCGGACACCAGCCACGGTGCCCGCCCCCCTGTATTTGGTATGCTCGGTATGATTATCCCTCACAAACAATCAAAGAAATCTCGACCGCAATCGGTCTACGGTAAAGCAAATGGTAAAAACGCTTGCTACGTTAATTAGGCAGTCAATTAGAATCGAAATGCATTGACTATTCCCCAACGGGGTCACGCCACAAATCCACATGAGCATCGAGGACGGAAGCGGAAGCATGGAAATGGCCCCGAGCTGTATGTAGATCGCTACAACGTTGACAAGCAGCAGCATGCCAATCGGACCGAAGCCGGATCCAAAATAGGAAACAGCAATCACGCAAGAGACCACGTATGCAAGGCAGACGACACTCGCCAGAAGAAGTCGATAGCAAAAAATATTCAGGTTGAAATACTGCTGAGCATCCAAAACGATTACGCAGTTAAGACAGTACAAAACGACACTCGACAAGATAAACGCGCCCAAAAGGGCAAAAGAAGACAGCACCACTCGCGCAACGATAGCGCACACACGCTTCCCTCCCCGAGCCTCCGACAACCCCCACGGTTCCTCAATAAAGCCCGAACTGACAAAGCGCGGCACAATGCAAGCCGCGATGAACGGAAAGAACAATGCATGAGCCAACGGGGCTACGTTGAACAGCAGACCGCGAAAAACCTCTGCATTACCAAATAGAAGGGCGTCCTCTGCCGACAGTTTAAGCGTCGGGTCTGGGAAAAAGCCCAAGAAACTGCCCTCGCGGAGGCTACAGAACCACATCGGGAAAGAATTAAGCTGCAATATCACCATACACGCATAAATTGCCAGGATTAAGACGTACGTCCATTCGCTTACATGCTTCAATTCTGAATGGAGGAACCTTTTAATCTGACGAGCCATTGAGCACACCTCCGACACGACAGGTCACGAGAGCGTAAATCAATACCGATAGACAGCCAGCTGCCACGCCATATCCCAGAAGCGTCAGCTGCCCCATATCGCTATACCCAAGGGCACATCCGGCTCCAAGGTACGGCCCCGGAAGGAGGAAGATCCATCGCAAGGATGGTATAGGTGCCTGAAGGAAGGTTCCGTAGAGCGTCAAGCTCATGACAAATCCAATTATTATTACAGCCCCGCTCAATACAGCGCTGCCTGTAATCCGATAGATGGTCATCGTCTCCAACGCAACCGATATCACCAATACGGCGTTGATTATCATCGCAGGCAAAAATGCAGCCAGCATGCCGTGCGTGTAGTTTTGCCCCCCCACGCATTATGGCTATTGCAAACAAAAGAAGGCAAAGTGCGCTATAAGCTGCACCGACTATTAAAGCAGACGAAAGCACATGTGCCAGAGCCCCATTAAAGCGGGCGAGACCTCTTGCTGAAGAAATTCGGTATCCCTCTTTATAGCCATGCTCCTGTAAAAGCACCAAACAAACGATGAGTGGAACGAACAGGGATGTACCGGCAAAAGCGCTGCGCGCAAGGGACTCATCAGGCGCAGAAGGATCGATTGCATTCCAGAGGAAACCAATATCCTCCCCACAAACGCCATAGCCAAAGCCTAGCAACGTTGCTCCGTTATTTAGAAAAACACCGAAGAGAAGACCGCACGCCAACATAAGCGTAAGACCAAACTGCGCCGGAAACATCCTGTGTAGACGCATCATATCTGCCTTTATGGGATGGATCGCCCGCTTCATAGCGAGACCGCGTTCATCAAGCGCCTGTAATACTCTTTTAGGGACGATGCCTCATCCCTTATGACGGCCATCGATTCCTTTTTCAGCAGTTCGCCGTCATGAAGAAACAGGCAGCTTGTTGCAACCGATGCCAGCTCATCCAAGTCGTGGCTAGAGATAAGCATGGTTTTGCCCTGCTCCCGATTCAATCGACCGATAAGGGTCCATATACTCTCGATGCCCAACGGATCCAATCCATTTGCCGGCTCATCGAAAATTAGTACGTCGGTGCCGCCCAACAAAGCCGTAGCTATATCCAGTCGCCGTTTCATTCCCAAAGAAAAACTGCTCACGCTCTTTTTCTCATCGACGTCCAGCCCGACTAGGCCCAAGACGCGAGGAACCTCACGTTTCTCATCGAGCCCCCATTCCGCACATCGGATTTGAAGATTCTCAACCGCACTGAGGGATTGGTATGCACCGCTGGAATCTGGCACGTAGCCGACACGCGCCCGCATCAAGCTCAGGTCTTTTTTCGACTTGCCTCCAAAGAGCTCCACGCTCCCCGACGATGGCTCGCAGAGGCCCAATACGATTTTAATGAGCGTGCTTTTGCCTGCCCCGTTTGCACCAACAAGGGCGCAAAACTCAGACTGATCCACCTCGAAGGAAACGTCATGCAACACACGCCGTTTTCCATAGCGCTTCGACACCTTCGATAGCTTTATCGCTGATGCGCTCATATCGTTCCTCCTTTCTTTTATCGTGGTTACTTGTAGTTATTGTTTTTCGATAACTCGTATTTGTCAAGATAATCTAGAAGAAAGAACCCGTGTTAGACACGGGTCCCTTCACGCTGATATTTCGTTTTAGTTGTTCGCCTTAAGCTACTCGTCGCTCAAATCGACAGCAAAGACTGATGTCGGAAGCGACGCCTCATTGCCTCCGCCGTCCCGCATCTGCCTCACAACGTTTTTTGCACGCTCAACAATAAGCTCCTCAAGCTCTTTCTCGCTCACGCGCTGAATAATATCTCCCGGTTGACAATCAAGCTCATCACAGATTTCGAGAAGCGTCTTAAGGCGAATAGCTTTTATTTTTCCGTTTCTTAGCTTTGAAATATTAGCCGGAGTATGCCCCGTCGCCCGAATCAGATCAGCGCTGGTCTTTCCGGTCTTAAGCAGCTGCGTCTCAAGCTCGATGATGAGATAGCTCATGTTTCCTCCTACACAAGCTCGTCAGACTGCTCTTGGAGCAGCGAGGCATAACTCCAGATCGCCGAGATAAACAGACAGACAACTGCGCCGATAAACGACCCCGCATCAAAGGTAGCGCCTTGGCAAATCTCAATAACGAAGGAATGAGGCACGATGTAAAGCTCCAGTCCGCCAATGGTGAGATTGACCGATTCATAGGCACCAACAAACGAAACCACGGCGTTAACAGCAAAGGCAAGTGCAAGAACACGGATAAGCCGCACATGCGCCTTGGTAAAGGGCGAGACGCCCCGAGAGATGTTATGGCTGATTCCGCACAAAACGACAAGCGAAACACCCACGACGAGTGCCAGGCACAGCCCGCTTGGGATAACGATGCTCCCGCCATCGAGAAGCGTCACGACACCGAAAGAATCGACAGAAACAACGTTTGCAACCGCATACCAGATCACGTAAACAGCCAACGCGGCAAAAGCGACGAGCATTCCCGCAAAAACGACCGCCATGCAAAAGCCAAGCTTCCTTACAGTCTCGCCCGCCTTGGCCATACGCTGAACGCTGTTGGACATACACTCACCCTCATCGAATCTATCGTTATCCGAATAGTTTATCGAACAACGATATGGATTGCATGCGGAAAGCCCCGCCAGTGCGCATGGGCCATTCACTAATCAGAAGGGGTGAGCGTGGATTTTTGGACATGTATCGAACGAGAGTGGACAATCTCCCACTTTGAGGCCGCCACCGGGCCTAAAACGGGAGATTATCAACTCTCATAGTCATCAAAGCTCGCGAGCTCTTACTCGGCCGCCTCGCGCAAGGCCGACATCGTTGCCGCATATTGCTGCTGCAGCGCATGCATTCCCTCGCGAGCGCCGTCAACGGCATCGGCGCCGCGCAGCGCTTCGGTCACCACAACCGCCGGCTCGTACAGATTATCGAATCCCAGGTTCTGGCTCACGCCCTTGAGCGTGTGCGCTGCCATAAACGCACCTTCGGCGTCTCCTGCCGCCATGGCGGCCTCCAGCTTGTCCATGCTCTCGTCATCCAAAAACTTGAGGGCAAAGCGGGCAAGCATTTCCCCGCCCATCAGCCGAGCGAACGCGTCGTCATAATTAGCGCCGATCTTCTCATACGCCTCACGCATGGAAATCATGGATTAAAAACTCCTTTGGTCAAACTAAATCGTGGGAAACGCGACAACGTCGGCGGGGCGTGCTAACGTCTCGGCAATTTGGTCTTGCACCTCGAGCAGGCAGTCGAGCAACAGCGGGTTAAAGGTGCCGCACTTACCGTCCAGGATCATCTTGATCGCTTCCTCGTGCGGGATGGCATCCTTGTACACGCGCACGCTCGTCAGCGCATCGTACACGTCGGCCACCGAAACCACCTGTGCGGCGATGGGGATATCGTCGCCCTTAAGACCGTCGGGATAACCCCTGCCGTCCCAGCGCTCGTGGTGCCAACGCGCAATCTGGTACGCATATTCCAAAAGCGCATTGCCGGCGTGATGGCTGCCCAGCTCGAGCAGCATGTTGGCGCCAATCGTGGTATGCGTCTTCATAATCTCGAATTCCTCGGGCGTGAGGCGCCCGGGCTTGTTGAGGATCGCATCGTCAATCGACATCTTGCCGATATCGTGCAGCGCCGAAGCCAGGGCGATCGTGGAGCGTTCCTCATTGTCGAGGGAGATCGTGCCGCTACGCTGGACCAGATAGCCAAGCAGCAGCTCGGTCAGCTTTTCGATGTTCGTAACGTGCCTGCCGCTCTCGCCGTTGCGAAGCTCCATGACGCCGGCCATGATGTCGATGAGCATGCGACTGTTCTTGACGCGCTCGTTGTACTGTTGGGACAGCAGGTTCGTCAGGCGGCGCTGTTTGGCGTACAGGCGGATGGTGTTGCTTACGCGGCGGCGCACGACACGGGAGTCAAACGGGCGGTTGATATAGTCCGAGGCGCCCAGCTCGTACGCGCGCAGAACCGCATCATCGGAATCTTCGCTCGAAATCATGATGACAGGCAGATTATCGATACCCGATCGGCGCGACAGATCGGCCAGCACCTCAAAGCCGCTTATGCCCGGCATCACAATGTCCAACAGCACGAGCGACAACTCATCGCCATAGCGGTCGACCATGTCGAGCGCCGCACGACCGTTATCGGCCTCGAGGATGCAATGCTCGTCCTTGAGCATCTCGCTGAGAATGGCTCGGTTCATCTCGGAGTCATCGGCGATAAGCACCGAAGGCTTTTCGCTTTGGAAGGCCTCGATGGAATCGGCATCGGTCACGACCGTACCGGCTTTTGCCTTAGCGCGGCTCAATAACTGGGCAGCGCGGCCAACGCCCTCATCGACCGTCTCGCCATGAATGCGAACGCCACCAACACATGCCGTCAAGCTCACGTACTCATGGCCCGGAATAATCGTGGAATGAACGGCATCGGACACCTGATGCAGGCGACGGGTGAAGTCATCGGAGGGAATATTGGGCATGACAACCACAAACTTGTCGCAGCCATAGCGCACAAGCTCGTCAGTCGAACGAATTCCGCTGCGTATGGCTGTCGCCACAGCACCGAGCGCAAGGTCGCCGGCATGACGGCCACACGTATCGTTGAAGGCCCTAAAATCATCAACGTCGATCATCGCAACGCCGGCATTCATGCGGGCGCTGCGAAGCTTTTCCTCGTAATATCGGCGATTGCGCACGCTCGTCAGCACGTCGGTGTAGACAAGGTCCTCTTCCGCGGCCTCTTGCTCATCAATCGGACGCACCATCAGCAAGACGTGAGGCTCGCCCTCGACCTTCAGAGGGCGTAGACGGGCGCGGTACTCAGTGCCATCATTGAGCAGTTGCTCCGACACCTCATCGGAGTCTGCCAAAGCCTCAAGACTCGACTGACGCAGACAAGGGCAGCGATCGCCGGCGAGCAAGCAGTTAGGCTCGCTCTTAATCTGATCGGCCGACAGCAAACGCACCACGGGGTAGGTCTTCGCGACACGGGCGACCTCAGCGGCAGCCTCCTCGTCGGTTAGATTGACCTCGTGATTATTGAGCATATGGGCCCTTTCTATCGTTACGCACGGCAACGGTGCATATCAAATGGTACAAGGGTAACATCTAACAACTGCAGGCAAACGCGCGATTATCGTTACATTTTTATGACCTGGCAAACGGCGGTAATGGAGCCGCGGGCGCGCGGTTATGGGCGCATTCGTTAACAATGACGAAACGCTAGCAGTCCCCCCTCCCCGCAGGTCATCGAGCGTGCTAACGCTCCAAGACATCGCGAACGGCGTTTGCCGCCGTAACGGGGCGATCGCGCAGACCGTTATGCGCGCCCGGGATCGTCACGAGAGGGCAATCGAGATATTCGGCAGCCGCTCGCGTGCCAGCCTCGCGGGGCATGCCAATCGAGAGCTCGCCCAGGAGCACGGCGGCCACCGTTTTTGACGCGCGAACGCTATCCCAATCGGGAACGCAGGTCATAGTAATCCCGTATTCGTTTGCCATGAAACTGCGGCCGTTGCGCAGGGCATGCTTGGCTTCCGCTTCGGTCGTTCCAGGAGCCTCGGGGTCCAAGTCGCCGAGGGCTCCCAAGAAAAGCCGGAGCGCCCTTGAAACCTTTCCAGCCGCAATCATATCGAGCAAAACCGGAGCTGCGCCCATGCCGACGCCTTCGGCCGACACAGCCGGCTCATGCAGAATCGCACGGTCGACGAGATGGGGTTCAGTGCGAAGAAGCTCCAGCGCCACCAACGTACCGGCGCTGTGCGCAAGCACATTTGTCGGAGCGCCGACGTGTTCGATCACGGCCTGCAGGTCGGCGGCCTGAGCGGCAAGATCATAGCTGCCGTCTGCCGCTTCGCTGCTGCCACCACAGCCGCGGCGGTCGTAGGCAATTACGCGGTAGTTGCGGCTGAGCTCACAAGCGATGCCGTCGAAAAATGTGCCGTCAACACAAGCGCCGTGCACGCACACCAAGGCAGGAGTATCAGGCGACACATCCGGGCCGGCATATTCGCGACAGGCAATCGTGGCGCCCGCATTCTCGACCGTAAAATCCATGTTGTGCCCCCATCATCAATGCCCATCCAGTTGCACGTCAGTACGGTTGGATGGACCCGCATTGCCTTACGCCTTGTTAACAGATTAACTGTACCCGACCCGAGACTTTTCATGGCACGGCATCATGAGCGACGTGAAAAAACGAAACTTGTAAAGCAAGAGCCCGCACCTTGCTTTGGAGCCGATGCTATGCTTAGGCACAATTGTCTTGAGGAGCATATGCCTATGTCTACGTTTTTGAATGCCAGCCCCATCTTTGGGCCCGTTCGCAGCCGTCGCCTTGGTCTCTCGCTCGGCGTCAACATGATGCCGGCCAGCGGCAAAATCTGCACGTTCGACTGCATCTACTGCGAGAACGGCCTCAACGCCGAGCGCCCCTGCCATGAGCCGTATAACACGGCTGCCATGGTACTCGACGCGCTCGAGGCAAAGCTGCGCGAGATGGCAGCCGAGGGTGAGCTCCCCGATGTGATCACCTTCGCAGGCAACGGCGAGCCCACCGCCGCACCGGAGTTTCCGCAGGCCATTGCCGGTGCCGTCGCGCTGCGCGACGAGCTTGCCCCAAACTCCAAGATCGCCGTGCTCTCCAACGGCACGCGCGCCGACCGCCCCGAGGTGCACGACGCGCTCATGATGGTCGACGACAACATTCTTAAGCTCGATACCGTCGACCCGGCGTTTATCCAGCTGCTCGACCAGCCCGTTGGCCCCTATGACGTCGAGCACCAGATCGAGACGTTCGCAAGCTTTGACGGTCACGTCATTATCCAGACGATGTTTTTGAGCGGTGAGTACCGGAGCAAGTCTCTCGATAACACCGGCGAGGAGTACGTTGCCCCCTGGCTCGCGGCGCTCGAGCGCATTCGTCCGCAGGAGGCGACCATCTACACGGTGGCACGCGAGACGCCGGTCGCCGGCCTTGCCAAAGCAGCGCCCGAGGTGCTCGACGCCATCGCCGCGCGCGTCCAAGCCCTCGGCATTCCCTGCCAGGTGAGCTACTAGCAAAACCACGTAGCAGCTAGTGCCGCCATCCCGCCCCATCAGTTGCGGTGATATAGTTCCTATTTGTGCTGTTAAACCGCTTAAATCGGAACTATATCACCGCAACTTTTATGGACACGTGGGTGGGCTATACTAGCTGCGAACGAAAGGAAGTTAGCCATGTATGACAAAGGACCCGTACCCGGCCGCAACGACGCTTGCTGGTGCGGCAGCGGCAAAAAATATAAGAAATGCCATAGCGCCTTCGACGAGCGCCTCGAGCGCCTGTGGGAGGAGGGCTGGGAGGTTCTACCCCGTACGCTCTACAAGACTCCCGCCGATATCGAGGGCATCAAGCGCTCGGCAGCCATCAACGTGGGCGTGCTCGATTATGTGGGCGAGCATATCGCCGCAGGCATGACCACCAACCAGATCGACCAGATGATCTACGACTACACCGTCGAGCACGGTGGCACGCCGGCCGACCTTAACTACGAGGGCTATCCCAAGAGCGTGTGCACCTCGATCAACGACGTCGTCTGCCACGGCATCCCCTGCGATGCGGATGTGCTGCACGAGGGCGACATCATCAACGTAGACTGCTCCACGATCTTGGACGGTTACTTTAGTGATTCGAGCCGCATGTTCTGCATCGGCGAGGTCTCGGCCGAGCGCCAGCGCCTGGTCGACGTCACCCGTGCCAGCGTGGAGGCGGGTCTGGCGGCCGTCAAGCCATGGCTGCCGTTGTCCGTTATGGCCGAGGCAGTGCAAAAGACCGTCGAGGACGCTGGCTTTAGCGTGGTGCGCGAGTACGGCGGACACGGCATCGGTAAGGAGTTCCACGAGGACCCGTTTGTGGGCTTTACCACCGAGGCGCCCGATGTGGACACCATCATGGTGCCGGGCATGGTCTTTACCATCGAGCCCATGGTCAACGCCGGAGCGCCCGACATCAAGATCAGCAAGGGCGACGGCTGGTGCGTGCGCACCAAAGACGGCAGCGATTCGGCCCAGTGCGAGGTACAGCTCGTGGTGACCGAGGACGGCTACGAGCTGCTGAGCTGGTAGCCGCGGATGCGCCGGGCTTCACGATGGATATGTTAACCATCGCGAAGCCCGGCGTTTTTATAGCGTTTTGCCTGATAAAACCTGCCAAAATAAACCTGTCCTTTTTGGTAGGTCGAGCGGAGAGGACTGCTTGTGAACATTCTGGTTTTGTTGCCCGTCAACGACCGTCATCGCGCAATTCTTGAGTCGAGCGCTCCGGGCGAGGACTTTATCTACACGAGCGCCGACGCCGCCACGCGCAAGCAGGTCGCCGATGCCGACGTGATCCTGGGCAACATCGACCCTGACATGCTCACGGCATGCGAGCATCTCCAGCTGTTGCAATTGCAGACCGCCGGCTATGACGACTACCTTGCTGCTGGCACCGTGCCGGCTGACGCCAAGCTGTCTTGCTCGATCGGCGCCTACGGTCAGGCCGTAAGCGAGCACATGTTTGCCATGGTGCTGTCAATGATGAAGCGCCTGCCCGGCTACCAGGACCTGCAGCGCGAGCATCGCTGGGAGGACTTGGGCCCGGTCACCTCGCTCAAAAATGCCAACGTGCTGGTGCTGGGCGCGGGCGATATCGGCGGCCACTTTGCCACGCTCTGCCGCAGCATGGGCGCACACGTCCGCGGCATCAAGCGCCATCCACTCGTCTACCCTATTGTGTTTGAGGACATGGACGGCATGGATGCCCTGCCCGAGCGCCTGGCCGAGGCTGACATCGTTGCATCCTTTATGCCGAGCACACCCGAGACCCGCGGCCTGGCGAACGCCGAGTTCTTCGCCGCGATGAAACCGGGTGCCTTCTTTGCCAACGGCGGCCGCGGCGATCTTGTGGTCGCCGACGACTTGGTTGCCGCTCTGGAATCGGGACATCTCGCCGGCGCCGCGGTCGACGTCACCGACCCCGAGCCGCTGCCTGAGACAAGCCCCCTGTGGGATGCGCCCAACATGCTCATCACGCCGCACGTCTCGGGCTGGTTCCACCTAGCCGCCACGCTCAACAACGTCGTCGACATCGCCGCGGAGAACCTGCGTCATCTGCAAGCCGGCGAAACTTTACGTTGTTGGATCGAGCACTGATTTGTTCCGGCGTTTTACCAAACGCCGGAACTGCTCGACGCTGCGAGCCCGCCGTTTGGCCAATCTGCCGTTCAATTTCAAAGGCGCGACCAGAAGGTCGGCGCCTTTTCATTTCACGGCACCTTGGCGCAAACGGCGGGCTCTCGCTGACTTTTGTTCAACCTGCGGGGTCTAACCAGTGCTGGCTCAGTCCGGGAACTCTCGCTGACTCTTGTTCGGCCAGTGAGGTTTAGAGCAATTAAAGCGTTGTTAGATATTTTCTTGCGTCTTCTACACTCATTGCTGCGACGGGCGCATGCGAACAGAGCTTGACATCGTTGGTGACCAGTAAATCTGCTTGGGCGCGTATCGCTGCCGCAATGATTAAATCGTCTTCGTAATCGCTATGGAGCTCACGCTGTCTGCTCGCCATCCATATGTCACTCAGGTCGCAGGGTACCGACGTGGCAAGTTGCGACAACACGTCGAGGCAATCCCATGCAAGTGATGTCGACGCCACGGCAGCATCTTGAGAAAGCGAGCCGTGCTCTCGCCGATACCATGCCTTATGTTCGCTTGAAATCAAATAGAACAGGTCTTTGGACGATGTCGCCGCATACAGCAAATCCACCTGCGCCGTGCATGCATCGCGTAAAAACTCGATCGCGACCGAACGACCACGTCGTGAGGGAATGAAGTAATCGAGCCACACGTTGGTGTCAACCAAGATGCGCTTTGGAGCCTCACTCATAGAGCCAGCTCATCTCCTCGCCGTAGCGATCCGCATAGGCATTCCGTTTGAGCTCTTCGTCGTCCGATGGTTGAGCCTTGACCATATCGATTCCCGACTCACGGCAAGCGGCAGCGAACAGCTTCGACCCCTGATCCATGAGCTCGAGCTTACGTTTAGCGACCTTTTCGCGCTCGCGCTGTTCCGCCCGGGCACGACTGGGCAGCAGGACATCCTCGAGCGCACCGGGGCGATCGGCCAGCGACGCCGCAAGCTGCCAGAGCGCTCGTACCGCTTGGCTCGGCGTCATACCGGCCCTGGAGAGAGCGGCGTCCCCACTCCTTTTAAGATCGGCATCGAGACGTACGTTGATCTGAGCGGCTGTTGTGGTCATGACCCCTCCTTAATTCTTCAAAACTATCATAAATCTCTATGGTAGATACGTAAAGCATGTATAGCATTTACAAGCATTAGCCGTACTCTGTACACAAAAAGCCGCCGAGGCACACTGCACCTCGGCGGCCACGTATCGCTGATCTAGTTCGGTTTCACCCTTTGCATTCGCCCAGATAAAACCTGCCAAAATTAACATCCCTTTTTGGCAGGTTTTAGAGCTCCACACTTTCGGCGCCGTTGATGGTTAGGTTGCGCTCGTAGAAGGCGGTGAGGGCGCGGATGGCGTACATCACGTCGCGCACGCCGCCGGTCTCGTAGCTCGAGTGCATGGCCAGCTGCGGCAGGCCCACGTCCACGGCATGCATGCTCGCCTGCATGTTCGACAGGTTGCCCAGGGTAGAACCGCCGGCCATATCGCTCTTGTTGGCAAAGGCCTGCGTGGGCACGTCGGCGTCGTCGCAAATAGCCTGGAACACCGCGCGGCTAAAGGCATCGGTGCAGTAGTGCTGGTTGGCGGCTTCCTTGATGACGATGCCGCCGTTAAGCACCACCTGGTTGCGGGCATCGCACTTCTCGGCGTGGTTGGGGTGCACGGCATGCGCGTTGTCGCAGCTCACGAGCATCGAAGCGGCAAGGGCGCGATGATACGACTCGTCGTCAAAGCCCAGCGATCCGTTGATGCGGCGCAGCGCGTCGGCCAAGAACGTCGACATGGCGCCCTGCTTGGTCTCGGAGCCAACCTCCTCGTTATCAAAGCAGCAAAAGACCGAAACGTCATGCACGTTCTCGGCACCCAAAAATGCCTGCAGCGAGGTGTAGGCGCAGGCCAGGTCGTCGAGCTTGGGCGTCGAGATAAACTCGTCGGCCCAGCCCCAAATGCGCGCATCCTGACGATTGACCAGGAACAGATCGCGGCCCAGAATCTGCTCGGGCTCAACATCCAGTTCGTCAGCGATCAGGGCATCGAAGTCACCCTGCTTAAGGTCACCAGCGCTGATGAGCGGGCACAGGTCGACAGCTCGGTTGGGCGCAAAGCCCTCGTTAACGCCACGATTCATATGGATGGCAAGGCTCGGGATAATAGCGACTTCGCGCTCGGTGGCAAGCAGGCGGCTCTCAATACGGTCGCCCTCACGCACCAGCACGCGTCCGGCCAGCGCGAGCGGACGATCAAACCAGGTGTAGTCGATCATGCCGCCGTAAGCCTCGGTGTTCAGGCGCAGCGTCTCGCCCGCGCCGTCAAGCTCAGGCACGGCCTTGACCTTAAACGTCGGCGAATCGCTGTGCGACGCCGCGAGCTGAAAATGGTAGTCGCCGGCAACGCCGTCCTCGCCCCACGTCGCGGCCAGGTCCTCGCCCACTTTAAAGGCAACAACGCTCGAAGTATTGCGCTGCGTGTAGTAACGACCGCCCGGTTCGATATCCCATGCCGCGTTCTCGGGCAGATAGGTAAAGCCCGCCTCGTCGAGCTCGGCCATAATGGTCGCCGCCGTATGGAACATGCTGGGGCATGCCTCGATAAAGTCGATAAGATCGTTGGCGGCCTCGATATCATCGGCCGTCACATGCGCGCGCTCGGGCGTTTTCTGATCCGTCATGCTCTCCCCTTTCGCTGGGTTGATGGTCCCCTCCAGCATACCCCGCCACGCCAGCGCCGCACTCTTCATTCCGTGCTTAATTCCGCGCCGCTCACCAAGTTGAGCCATCATGCCCGCGCTCCTTTTGCGACAATTGCGCTAACAGGACGAGAGGAGCCGTCATGAAGCCACGTAACATTGCCATCGCCTGCGGTGTCGCGGGAGCCGCCGTCGGCCTTGCCGCTGCCACCGGTATCGTTTATCACAAGCAAATCAAGTCCGCCGCGTCGCTCAAACGCTTGACCGGCTACGCGGATGGCTATGACCTGTACGCAATCGACATTGCCTACGACTACGATCTTGATCGCATCATCGCCGCTGGCGTGCGCGACGACCAGACCTACATCGATGCCGTGGTGGCGCAGGTGCTCCCCGGCGTGCCGGCACATGTCCAGGCGCCCCAGTTTGCCTGCAGCGCTTTTGTCGCCGTAGATGCCGAAGGCCGCGTGCGCACCGGTCGCAATTACGACTTTAAGGACGACACCTCGGCGCTGCTGGTGCGCAATCACCCGCGCGACGGCTATGCCTCCATCGGCTTTGCGGCCCTCAATAACCTGGGCGATAACACACCGCTTGACTCCGCCGCCGGACGTGCCGCCGCACTCATGGGCCCGTTTGCCCAGCTCGACGGTGTTAACGAATGCGGCGTGTCCATTGCCGTACTCACTCTGGATTCCAAGCCCTGTGACCAGGACACGCAACGCCCCGTCATCAATACCTCGCTCGCCATCCGTCTGGTGCTCGACCGTGCCGCCACCACGCAAGATGCTGTCGACCTGCTTTCTGCCTACGACATGCACGCCATGGCAGGACGCGATTACCACTTCTTTATCAACGACGCCGCCGGTGACGCGCGCGTAGTAGAGTGGGATCCGCGCGACCCCGACCGTGCATGCAAAGCGACTCCTGTACGCCAGGTTACGAACTTCTACGCCTGCTATGGCGACGAAGTGCTGCCTAACCAAAAGAATGGCGAGCTTGGCCATGGCAAGGAACGCGCCGTCGCCATCGCCAATGTCCTTGACGCCCATGTCGGTGCCCAGGACGAAACGATTGCCTGGGAAGCCCTGCGCGCCGCAGCGCAAGAACCCAATCCGGAAGACATCACCAGCAATACGCAATGGTCGGTCGTCTTTGACAATACCGAGCCCGCCGCCGCTATTACGCTGCGCCGCCACTGGGGCGACGTCGACGCCTTCGCACTGTAAGGAGCCAGACCCGTCGTCCTTACGCTCGCCTGACGTTGCTTACATTTCTATACATTTGAGCTAACACGTTTTACCCCCGCATCAACAGTGTGCGGGGGTAAACTTATGCGCATGTTATAACTTGCCCGGAAGGATTCACCATGCTTAGGATCGGTCTTCTTACTAGTGGCGGCGACTGCCAGGCGCTCAACGCCACCATGCGCGGCATTGTCAAAACGCTTATGACCAATAGCGAAGAGCCTATCGAGATCTATGGTTTTGAGGACGGCTACCAGGGCCTTATCTACAGCAGGTTCCGCGTCATGTCGCCCGCCGATTTTAGCGGCATCCTCACCCGCGGCGGCACCATCCTGGGCACGAGCCGCACGCCGTTCAAGCGTCTGGATATTCCCGAGGCCGATGGCGTCGAGAAGGTACCCGCAATGGTCCACACCTATCATAAGCTGCAGCTCGACTGCCTGTTTATGCTGGGCGGCAACGGCTCCACCAAGACTGCCAACCGCCTGCGCGAAGAGGGTCTCAACGTTATCGCCCTGCCCAAGACCATCGATAACGACACCTGGGGCACCGAGCTGACGTTTGGCTTTACGAGCGCCATCGACGTCGCCACCAAGTGCATCGACGACATCCACACCACCGCTTCGAGCCACGGCCGCGTGTTCGTTATCGAGATCATGGGCCACAAGGTTGGCTGGATCCCGCTGTATGCCGGCGTCGCGGGCGGCGCGGATGTCATCTTGATTCCCGAGATCCCCTACGACATGGATAACGTCATCAAGACCATCGAGCATCGCATGGAGACCGGCAGCCGCTTTACCATCGTGGCCGTCGCCGAGGGCGCCATCTCCAAGGAGGATGCGGCGCTGTCCAAGAAGGAGTACAAGAAGAAGCTCGCCGAGCGCACGAGCCCGTCAATCGTGTACGACATCGCTAAGGAGATCGAGGCCAAGACCGGTCGCGAGACCCGCGTCGCCATCCCCGGCCACACGCAGCGCGGCGGTCAGCCCGACGCCCAGGACCGCATCTTTGCGACCCAGTGCGGCGTCGAGGCAGCGCTCGGCTGCCTGCGTGGCGAGTTTGGCTACATGATCGCCCTGCGCAACGGCAAGATGTGCCACATGCCGCTCGAGGAGGTCGCCGGCAAGCTCAAGTACGTCGATCCCCAGAGCGATCTGGTGCGCGAGGCCAAGGCGTTGGGCATCAGCTTCGGCGACGAATAGCCTCGGCTGGAACCGCTCTCATCGGAGGCCCCAGGGCTTACCACCCAAATCGTCCTCGGACATGTCAGGGCCCCGCTGCGCGCTTCGCGCGGCGGGGTCCTTCCGTCCTGCGGAAAGATTTGGGAGGTAAGCCCTGGGGCCTCCTGCGGTAACTAGGGAGGCCGAGGCTATTCGTCTTCTTACTGCGGGTGCGTGGGCTGAGATTTTGGGATGTTGCAGGCTCTTAGCTGAGAGTAGCACCGACATTTGTCCTGAAATGGCTGGTCGTTAGGGGTTGCTACCGGTAGTTGCGGTAGGGTTGGGGCAGATTCTAACTAGAAATGGTGGTCGCTACCGGTTGTTCTCGGCATACTCGCCTCATTCGATTACGGTCACCACATGAAAGGAACTGCCATGGATCTTGCGATGGCGCAGCGGCTCGTTGATCGCCGCAAGGCTGCCGGGCTTTCTCAGGAGGCGCTTGCCGCCCAGCTGGGTGTGAGTCGTCAGGCTGTCAGTAAATGGGAGCGCAGCGAATCCTCGCCCGATACCGATAACCTTATTGCGCTCGCCGTGCTGTATGGCGTGTCGCTGGATGAGCTGTTGTATGGGGAGGCAGTGGATAGCACTGACGACTCGCAGGCTGATGATGAGGCACAGGACAGCGGCGCCGGCGCCAAAGCTTCAGATAAGGCTGAAGAGGCTGAGGCTTCTACTGAGCACGCTGATTGCAGCGATAAGCCACTTGTCGATATTTCCCTCGCGCGCGGCATCCACGTTATTGATCCCAACAAGGGCGAAGAGGTTCATGTTGGCTGGAATGGCATCCATGTGGCTAACGAGCGCAAGGGTGAAGAGATCCATGTGGGGCCAGGCGGATTGCATATCGATACGCTTGAGGACGATGGACATAGCGTGCATACCAATGACGACGGCACCGTCACCATCGACGGCGAGACGTTTTCCAGCTGGAAGGAAGCACACGACAAGCTCGACCATCATGGCAAGCATTTCCACACCAAGGTCGGACGCGCATGGAACAAATTCCCCTTCCCCGCGCTTGTCGCCTTCGCCTATCTGGTGCTCGGCATTGTCTACGGCACATGGGCTACGGGACTCTTCCTCGTCTTTCTGATTCCCGTCTATTACGCGCTTGGCGACTTTATCGACCAACGCCACTTATCTAAGCTGATCGATGTCGTCTATTCAGTCAGTGCCGAGGCATGGTTCCTCTACATGTGGCTCTGCCTGGGGCAACCCCATCCCGCCTGGGTAATCCTCATCACCATCCCGGTCGTAAAAGCACTCATACGTTGGTGCCGTAAACAATGGAAGCATCGCAAGCGAGCCTAAACCATCCCAGCCCGACAGCAGCACCCAACTAGTACTCCCCCGCCCATCCCTCCTAAGTTGCGGTGATATAGTTCCGGTTTTAGCCTTGAGTAGTCGAGTTTAGGAACTATTCCACCGCAACTTACGAATGATCGGAGCGGCTACAGCACAAGCGTCGGCGTTCGTTTGATGGTCCGCCACGAAAAGGGGCTATCTACTACGTTTAACTCGATGGGGCCAACCATGACCGCCTTTTTCGAAAATCGACAGGCCTTCTACCTGCGATTTTATTTTTCGTTTTCCCGGCATAGTTGAGGGTATCCAATTAAACGTAGTAGATAGGCCCGTTTTGTGGCATACAACCCATTCAAGCCCAATCTCGAAGGCTAAAGAGAGCCTCTCATCAACGCTTGCGAGCGAAAACCAAATAGAATGAAAGGCAAATGGAAAGCCCGTTTGACGAGCGGAGGACATATGCGCGACGTAGCCGAAAGCGACTGGAAACTGTTTAAGAAAATGCTTCCTCAATGGCAAGAACGTTATATGGAAAAGCTCATCAGCCAGTACGTTGAGATGCTGAACGGCGACAGTGAAGCGTCCAGTAGATTTTGGGCACTAGAAGAGCGCCTCAATCGAGACAAGCTGTCCTCAGGAGTGCTTGCAAACGACATTCGCCGCAGCACAATGCACCGAGAGATAGCCAATTTGCTTATCGACAGCGTGATCACCCTTGACGACCTTGACGGTTTTACCGAGAACATTAAGAGTTATGCGCAACACTGGATTGGCCAGTAAGAGCACCGAACGACAAACATCCCCAGCAAAACGGGGCAAACGCCGGGCCACCTAATGGTTGTCCGGCGTTTGCCCAGATAAAACCTACCAAAATAAACCTGTCCCTTTTTAGCAGGTTACTCGGCACTCTTGAGGGCGCCGACCATGTCGATCTTATTGAGCGTTCGGTTGGTGGCGAGGTTGACGATGATCGTAAAGCCGAAGGAAAGCACCACGGCAAGCACGTAGCTTAGCGGCTCGACCTCAACATCAAAGTACAGCGACGGCATCTGCAAAATGTACGTAAAACTCTCGGCCAGCAAGCCGCCCAGCGGCACGCCCAGTGCGGTGCCAATCGCCGTGAGGATCAGCGTCTCCTTGTTGACGTAATGGTGCACCTCGCCACGGCGGAAGCCCAACACCTTGATGGTCGCCAGCTCGCGCTCGCGCTCGGAGATATTCGTATTAGACAGCGTAAACACCACCACAAACGATAGGCACGCTGCCATAAAGGTCACAAGTACCACGACCGAATTAATAATCGCAAAGTTCGCCTCGTAGTTCTGCCAATGTTCGGCCGTACTCGAAATCGTAAGCCAACCGTCGCTCTTAAGCTTCTTGCTAAACGCAATCTGGTTGGCCGACGAGCCCTTAAGCAGCACAAAGACACCGTTAAGGTGTGCGCTTCGACCGAACGCGCGCTCATAGGTGCCCTGCGTCATGTAAAGCGTGTTGCCCAGATAGTTGAGCGAAATGTCGCTAACTTTGACCTTGGCGACATTGAGCGACGAATCCTGGACGTGCGCCGTATCACCCGGTTGAATCCCCAGCACCAGCTGTGAACTCTTACTCAGATACACGTCTCCGTCACGCAGGGCGAGTGGTTCTTTGGACTCGTCCTCGAGACACACGTAGTCGTCCAGGTCGTTCGTGCGGTCATCGGGCACCACAATCAGCTGCACGGTCTCGCTCTTTCCGCCGAATGTAAAGGTGACGTTGTCGGTCATAATCGGCAGCGTCGAAGTCACGGTCACGTTGGAATCATTGGCCGCGCTGCGCTCATCCAACGCCGCGCACGTCTGCGTAAAGTCATCGGGGTTGGCAACCGCCAGCAAGTCATAACGCGTGATATGCCCGTACTGTTTGGGCGAAAGCGCCACCGACGTATCGCGGATGCCCATACCGCAGATCACGAGCGCCGTGCAGCCGGCGATACCGAAGATGGTCATAAAGGCACGCTTTTTGTAGCGGAACAGATTACGTGCTGCCACCTTGTTCAAAAAGCCCATGCGGCGCCAGATAAAGCCGATGCGCTCAAGCAAGATGCGCGAGCCAGCGCGCGGGGCCTTGGGACGCATAAGCGAGGCCGGGGTCTCGGCCATCTCGTGGCGGCAGGCGATAATCGTGGCGCCCACCACGCCCACGGCAAACAGCGCCACCGAAACGATCGAGGACACGATGTCGTACGAAAGCAGCATCTGGGGCAGTGAGTACATATCGTCGAACACCGTAAACAGGAACAGCGGCAGGCCCACAAATCCGATGATGTTGCCGAGCACGCCGCCGATCAGACAAGCCCACAGCGCATAGTCCACGTATTTGGACAGGATGCGTCCGCGCGAATAACCGAGCGCCTTATACAGGCCGATGAGCGTGCGCTCCTCCTCGACCATACGCGTGGCGGTGGTAAGGCTGATGAGCACGGCGACGATAAAGAAGATGAACGGGAACACCGTGGCGATGGCCTCAATTGACGAGCTGTCGCTCTCCACGCTCGAGTAGCTTGCGATGTTGCCGCGGTCCTGGATGTACCAGGTGCATTCGCCCAGATCGGAAAGCTCGGCGCGGGCATCGGCAAACTGTTGATCGGCGGCGGCGCGACGCTGATCCAGGTCGGCTTGCGCCTGCGCACGCTCGTCGCTGCCCTCGGCCATGCGATTGATGTTGTCCTGCTCAATCCCAAAGAGCATATTCGCCTGACGCTCAGCCGCGTCCAAGCTCGCCGGCGTGTCGACCGTCAGCTCCTGGGCGCGCGCCTTCTCACGCTCCTCGCGGATCTTCTCGATATTGCCCTTGACCTCATTGATCTTTGCCGCGTAGGAATCCGAATAGGAGTTGAGGCTCTTGGCTCCCTCGACGATCACGTGGACCGCGGAGTAGGAAGAAGATGTCGCGGCGTCCTCGCTCACATAGAACTTATAGTCCGCCGCCGAAGCAGCGCGAAAGGCGTTGACTGTCGAGTCAGAACTTACATCAGTGGGGTCGAGGACCTCAGCCGTAATGGTGTAATCGCCCGCGGCAAACTGGTCCTTGGCGCTTTGATTGGACGAGCTCGCGTCATTGGCGGCAAAACTCACCGTATCGCCGATTTTCTTGCCCGATGCCTTCAGGAACTTCGAAGTCACCGCGACTTCATCGGCGCTCTCGGGCAAATCGCCGTTCACGAGCACCGGCTGATCGATGTTCTCCTTGGAGAGACTCTGCACGACCACGCGGTCGCGCGTTGTGCCCACGGCGGTGTAGGCGGTCTCGGTGTAGATGCCCTCGGCCGTTTCGACGCCATCGACCTCTTGTATGGCGTCGAGATCATCGTCAGTCAGGCCATAGGTCGACTGCACGTTAATGTCATAGACATTTTGCTGGTCGAAGTAGGCGTCGACCGAATCGCACAGATCCTCGCAGCCTGCCTTAAGACCGCACATCACACTCACGCCGAGCGCGGTGATGACCACAATGGACAGGAAGCGCTTAAGGCTGCCTCGGATTGTGCGGTAGATGCCACGGCGAAAAACCGTCGGCACCATATCGTTTGAGCTTTGGGCAGTGCGGTAGGTCGTAAAATCCTGCTCGCGCTCCGTGTTCTGCGCGTCGCGGCGTAGGCTGTTTTGGCGGTCTTGGTCCATGGGCGCTACCACTCGATCGTCTCGATAGGCACGGGATTTTGCTGGACCGTCTCGCTCTCCACGCGACCGTTCTTAAAGCGGATCAGGCGATCGGCCATGGGCGCCAGCGCGGAGTTGTGGGTGATGATGATGACCGTAATGCCCTGCTTGCGGCAAGTGTCCTGCAGCAGCTGCAAGATCTGCTTGCCGGTTTTATAGTCAAGTGCGCCCGTGGGCTCGTCGCACAAAAGCAGCTTGGGGTTCTTTGCCAGTGCGCGGGCAATGGACACGCGCTGCTGCTCGCCGCCCGAAAGCTGCGCGGGGAAGTTGGCGAGGCGCTCACCCAAGCCAACCTGGCAAAGCGTTTGCTCGGCATCGAGCGAATCAGGGCAGATTTGCGCCGCAAGCTCAACATTTTCGAGCGCCGTCAGGTTGGGGACCAGATTGTAGAACTGGAAGACAAAGCCGACGTCGGCGCGGCGGTATTCCACGAGCTGCGCCTCGTTAGCGGAGCTCACATCGCGCCCGTCCACCGTCACGGTGCCGGAAGTCGCCGTATCCATGCCGCCCAGAATGTTGAGCGCCGTGGTCTTGCCGGCACCCGAAGCACCCAAAATGATGGCGAGCTCGCCGCGCTCGACCGTAAAGCTCGCGCCGTCGAGTGCATGAATGCGGGCGTCGCCCTCGCCGTATGCCTTGATGACGTCTTTGAATTCGATATAAGCCATCGATCGGTTCCCATCTGGTCGGATAACTCTTTAGTATTACCCATTTCGCACCGACTAAAAAGGGACGGGTTTATTTTGGCAGGTTCTATATGGGGAAACGGCAGCTATAGATGAGACGCCGGGGAGGCAGAGAAATCATCGATGGGGTCAGGCCGACCGCCAAACACAACGCACACATCTCAATCTGTCAGCCAAATCATTCGAACAGCTGTTCGTTTCTATGATATGATTCCGCTATCTAAGCAGGCCAATACGCAGAAAGGCGGCCAACATGGCGTTCGACTTTAAGAAGGAATGCAAGGAGCTCTACAAACCTGCAAGCAAGCCGAGTATCGTAACTGTCCCGCCTATGAGCTACGTTGCCGTTCGCGGAAAAGGCGACCCAAATACCGAAGGTGGCGAGTATCAAAACGCCCTGCCGCTGCTTTACGGCATCGCCTATACCGTCAAGATGTCGAAGAAAGGTTCAAGGAGTATCGAGGGCTATTTCGACTTTGTGGTACCGCCACTCGAGGGTTTCTGGTGGCAAGACTCCCCGAGCGGCGACATCGATTATGTACGCAAGGACGATTTCAACTTTATCTCGTGCATCCGCCTGCCCGATTTCGTCACCCGAGATGACTTTGGCTGGGCAGTCGCGGAAGCCACGGCCAAAAAGAAACTGGACTTTTCTGCCGTCGAGCTGCTTAAAGTTGACGAGGGTCTCTGCGTTCAATGTATGCATACCGGACCTTATGACAGCGAGCCGGCAACCGTAGACGCCATGCATGAATACACGACCGAGCAGGGCTATGTCCCCGACTTCTCAGACACCCGTTTACATCACGAAATCTATCTTTCCGATCCACGCAAGTGTGCGCCGGAGAAACTTAAGACTGTGGTTCGTCATCCTATCAAGCGCGCTGAATAGCGTGGAGCGTCATTTCACGCGCTGGGTTTTAAGCCAGCCAACCAGCCGCCTCCTAGGCTGTCAAGCAATTATCTTGACGCGGCCCGTCGCATCTTATAAGTTTGTTTTGCTAAAGCTGGAAAGCCTCTCAACGATGCGCAACTCCAGCTCTTTTTCTATCAAGAGGCTTAATGAAATACCAGAAGTCGCGGATATCCATCAACGAACAAATAGCACTATTGACAGAAAACAAGGGTCTTAAGTGCTCTGATCAAAGCGAACTCGAGCGAGCTTTGGTCGAAGTCGGCTACTACAGGCAAAGCACTCGAACGCTACTCCTCGTACGCGCCCTCAAGCCGGAGCAGCCACTCCTTACGGTCGAGGCCGCCGGCATATCCGTTGAGCGACCCGTCGGCGGCAACCACGCGATGGCACGGCACAATAATCGAAACAGGGTTACGCGCGACCGCAGCCCCCACGGCACGGGGGGACACAACGGGCGCCTCGTTTCCCGGTACACGATGTCGAGCCGCAACACGCTGGGCGATCTCGCCATACGTGGCAACCTCGCCGCGCGGAATGGAAAGCAGCTCGTACCAAACTTCACGCTGAAACGCCGTACCGATCATATGCAACGGCGGCGTAAACCGAGGTTCCTGCCCTGCAAAATAAGCATTCAGCCAAGCCCAGGAACGCTCAAGCACCGAAGACGCCGCACCATTTGCAGGACTCACCGACGACATGCCGCCAGCACCAGAAACTGCATCGGCGCCTTCAACATGTTCAGGATCTTCTTTGAGAAGCGTGGAGCCAAAATGCTCCTGTCCCTCAAACCAAAGCCCCGTCAGACCGCGGCCATCAGCGGCAAGCAAGATTTCGCCCAAAGGCGAAGCAAACGTCGTCGTGACCACCAGCGGCTCCTTTCAAAACTCCGCAACATAATACCGCGAATTGTGCAGACAACCCCAATCGACCCCAAAGTCACCCAAGGCAGCAGGCGCGCAGCGCCGCAGCTGCCGCACGACCCCAAAGTCCCCGCAGGCAGCAGGCGCAAAGCGCCGAGGCCACCGCCGGGACCAGGGCCCGCAGCGGCCACGTGCCCTCACATCAGCCCAGCGGCCCCAACCAACAACGGTCCCATCGCAGATCGCTTGCAGCAGCGTCACCGCAGGCGGGGGCCGGGCTTAGTTTTCAGAACACTCCGCACTGATATTTTCTGTATTGAAGACGTCGATGATGCACCCGTATACCATTGACGTCGACACCATCAGATGCGGACCGCGCGGTGACCCCACATTCCGCTGGCGCCCACAGGGCTGCCCTCGTTTCCTGACATGTCCCGCGCGGGCCGCGGCGAGCCGAGACCGCCGCATGACCTAATAGGAGCATGGAGCGATACCGCGGACCCGAACAACCGCATTCTATCGCGCCCCGTCAGTGTGCCGTCTGCCCGGCCCAGGCGAGCACGGAAAGAACGGAGCGAGACATGCAAAACGAATCGATACCCGACGCCCGCGGGCCGGTCTTCTGCGGGGTCGACACCCACGCCGACTCGCACTGGCTGTGCGTCCTGGACTGGAGGGGCCGCAGGGTCCTGTCCCGCCGGTTCCCCGCCGACGCGGCGGGCTACGAGGCGCTCGCCGGGGCGATCGCCGCGGCCGGGGAGCCGGCCTGCATCGCGATGGAGGGGACGTCGTCCTACGGGGCGGGCCTCACCAGGCACCTCGCGTCGCTGGGGATGCCCGTGCGCGAGGCGCTCTCCCCGGCGGGGACGCAGAGGAGGCGCCCGGGGCAGGGAAAGTGCGACGAGGCGGACGCGGAGAGGGCCGCCCGCGCGGCGATGTCCGGCTCAAGGCTCGGGACCCCCAAGAGCCAGGACGGGTGGGTCGACGGGGTGCGCTGCATGCTCGCGGCGCGCTCCGGGGCGGTGAAGGCGCGGACCTCGGCGATCAACACCGCGAGGTCGCTGCTCACCACCGCGCCGGAAGGGCTCAGGTCGAGGTTCCGCGGCATGGGAGGGCCGAGGCTGATGGAGGAGCTCCCCTCCGTGCGCGCCGAGGGCGCGCTGGGCGCCGCGCTCGGCGCGCTGGCGGACCTGTGGGCGGCGGCGCGCGACGCGGCGCTCGACATGGAGCGCGCGATCGAGGCGTCCCTGGAGGAGAACTGCCCCGCGCTGCTGGCGATGTACGGGTGCGGGCCCGTGAGCGCGGCCAAGCTCGCGGTCGCGGCCGGGGACGACCCGGGCAGGCTGCGCTCCGAGGCGTCGTTCGCGGCGATATGCGGGGCCTGCCCCATCCCCGCCTCGAGCGGCAAGACCGTGAGGCACAGGCTCAACAGGGGCGGCGACCGGCAGGCGAACAGCGCGCTGCACGAGATCGCGAGGCGGAGGGTCATGCGCGACCCCGAGACCGCCGAGTACGCCGAGAGGGCCAGGGGGCGGGGAAAGAGCGACAGGGAGGTCATGAGGTGCCTCAAGCGCTACGTGGCCAGGGAGGCGTACCGGGCGCTGATGCGCCCGCACGAGATCAGGAGGCCCGAGGACGCCTCGGAGCTCGTGGCGGCCAGGCGCGCGGCGAAGGTCAGCCAGGTGAGGGCGGCGTCCATACTGGGCACCAGCGAGAAGTACATCTCGATGCTGGAGAGGGGCCAAAGGGAGCTCAAGCCCATAAGGAGGGCCTACGAGGCATGGGTCGAGGCCGGACTTCCGCTCGATTGGGACAGGCAGGCCTTCGAGGCCGAGCGCAAAATGGATTCTAAAAAACACCTTGCCAAATAGGAGCGCCACACATGGTCGAGGACGTTCTGAAAACTAAGCCCGGCCCCGCCGGACAGGCCACACTACTCGCAGAGCAGCTTAGCGATCTGGACGGCGTTGGTTGCCGCGCCCTTACGGATTTGGTCGCCGCAGCACCAGAAGGTAATACCGCGCGTGGCCTCGGGGTTCGAGATGTCGCGACGCACGCGACCGACCCAGATCAGGTCCTGGTCGGACGTATCCATCGGCATGGGGAAGCGATCGTGCGCATCCTCGGCGCTCATATCGTCAACCAGCTTCACGCCCGGAGCGGCAGCCAGCGCAGCACGGGCCTCTTCCACCGTGATGTCGCGCTCAAACTCGAGCGTAATGCTCTCGGAGTGCGAACGCAGCACAGGGACGCGCACGCAGGTGCAGTTCACGCGCAGCTCGGGCAGATGCATGATCTTACGGCCCTCGTTCTGCAGTTTCATCTCCTCGGAGGTAAAGCCCTCCTCCTTGACGCCGCCAATCTGCGGAATCAGGTTGCTCGCCAGCTGGGCGGCAAACGCGCGCGGCTCGGGAATCTCCTCGCCACGGCCCAGTGCGGCCAGCTGAGCCTCGAGCTCGGCCATACCGGGCGCGCCAGCGCCCGAAGCTGCCTGATACGTGGACACGATCATACGCTTCACGCCGGCAAGCTGGTGCAGCGGCCAGGTGGGAACCAGGCCGATAATGGTCGCGCAGTTGGGGTTGGCGATAAGGCCGTGATGCCATTTGATATCGTCGGCATTGATCTCGGGCACGACCAGCGGCACCTCGGGATCCATGCGGAAGGCGTGGCTGTTGTCGACCACGACGGCTCCGCGCTTGACGGCCTCGGGCAGCAGCTCCTTAGCGATATCGTCGCCGGCAGCGCCGAGCACGATGTCGCAGCCCTCAAAGGCCTCGGGGCAAGCCTCTTCGATCACGATTTGCTCGCCGCGGAACTCAACGGTCTTGCCCGCGGAGCGTGCGCTTGCCAACAGCTTGAGCTTGCCGACCGGGAACTCCTGCTCGTTGAGGCACTCGAGCATCTGGGTGCCCACGGCTCCCGTCGCGCCCAAAATAGCAACCGTGTACTGTTTCATGCTTCCCCCTTTAAAGGTTGTGGCTTTTGCCCGCACGCCGAGCAGGCCGATTATTGTTGCCAGTTTATACAAGAACGGGGCGGGCACGAAACCCGCCCCGTCGAAACGAAACCGAAACGAAACGCCCCGCCGTAGATTTTTGAGACATGACCCAAAAATCTACCGAGCAGTCGCTACTTTTTGAGCGCGGCCAGGGTGGGATCGGCCGGCGCGGGAGCCTCCAGATCGGAGACCTTCACAATGCCGTTCTCATCGGAGAAGGCACGGTAAATGGTCCGAATCGCAAGGTCGAAGTCCTTCTCCTCGACACCGATAATGATATTGATCTCGTCACAGCTCTGCGAAATCATGCGCACGCTCACGCCGGCCTGGCCAAGCATGCCAAACAGGTGGCCCGAGATGCCTGCACGACCGCGCAGGTTACGGCCGACGGTCGCGATGAGCGCCAAGCCCTCGACAACCTCGATCTCGAGCGGCTCGACCTCCTGCTGGATGTCGCCCACAAGTGAGTACAGCGAATCGTGCACATCCTGCTCCTGCACCACGGCGCCAAAGCGGTCGACACCAGTGGGCATGTGCTCGACGGAAACGTCATAGCGCTCGAACACCGAAAGCGCACGGCGCATAAAGCCAACGCGGGGCTTGGTGCGGTCACGGGCGACGTTGATGGCGACAAAACCGCGCTTGCCGGTCACGCCGGTAATGATGGGCTCTGCCTCACCCTCATCAGCCGTCTCGCTAATGATGGTGCCGGGGTCCTGCGGCGCATTGGTGTTCTTGATGACCAGCGGAATACCCGCCTCGCGCACGGGGAACACGGCCTCCTCGTGCAGGACGCTTGCGCCCATGTACGAAAGCTCGCGCAGCTCCTCGTAGGTAACGCGCGCAATGGGCTGAGCCTCGGGAACAATACGCGGATCGGCAGAATAGAAACCCGAAACGTCGGTCCAGTTCTCGTACAGATCGGCGCCCAGGCACTTGGCCAGGATCGAGCCCGAGATATCGCCGCCGCCACGGTCGAGCAGCTTGATCTGGCCCTCTCGCGTCGCGCCGTAGAAACCGGGCATAACAAAGCCGCCCTGCTGGCCGTACTCCTGCACCAGCTCGGAGGTGCGATTCATGCTGAGCGTACCGTCGTGATGGAACGCCACAACCGTCGCGGCGTCCAGGAACGGCAGGCCCAGGTACTCGGCCATCAAGCGAGCGGTGAAGTACTCGCCGCGGCTCACGAGCTCCTCGGTAGAGTAACCGCCCGAGCGGGCGCGCTCGGCAAAGGCCGCGAACTCCTCGCGGATGGGATAGGTGAGCTCCAGCTCGTCAGCGATATCAAAATAGCGCTGGCCAATGTCCTCGAGCAGTTCCTCGCACGACACGTGATACTTAACGTGCGCGTTAACCAGGTAGAGCAGGTCGGTCACCTTGGTGTCGCCCTTAAAGCGGCGGCCGCAGGCAGAAACCACCACAAAACGGCGGGCAGGGTCGGCATCGACGATGGCCTTGATCTTCTTGAAGTGTTCGGCGTCGGCGACCGACGAGCCGCCAAACTTGGCAATCTTAATCATGGGCTTGAGGTTACCTTTCTAAAAGCCTCTGCAAACCTGTTTTGCGCGCTCTGATACCATGGTTTCACCGATTGGGTCCAAGGCATCCGAGGAGCAGTGTTATATGGGAACTTATCATAGTACACGAGGACGCACTTTATCGTGCTCAAGTAAGGTGGCAATCCGCACCGGCATCGCTCCCGACGGGGGTTTGTTTGTCTCGGACGAGCTCGGCACCCAGCAGGTCGATATCAGCTCGCTTGCAGATAAATCGTACTTTGAAATCGCTCAAGATGTGTTGGGAATGTTACTGAATGATTACACGGCCGAAGAAATTTCGGCGTGTGTCGACGAGGCATACCGCGGCACGTTCGCGAGTGAGGAGGTTACGCCGCTCGTCAAACTCGACGCTGCGCCGGGCGCTGACGCCCCTCAGACCTATGTGATGGAGCTCTTTGGCGGCCCCACAAGCGCCTTCAAGGACGTCGCCCTGCAGATGCTCCCCCGTCTGATGGCCCGCACTTCCGCCAAGGACGGCGGCGCCGAGCGCATCATGATCGTCACCGCCACGTCGGGCGACACCGGCAAGGCCGCACTCGCCGGTTTTGCCGACGCGCCGGGCACGGGCATCACCGTCTTTTATCCCGAGGGCAAAGTCAGCCGCGTGCAGAATCTGCAGATGTCCACGCAGGAGGGCGATAACGTCGCCGTCTGCGGCATCCGCGGCAACTTTGACGACGCCCAGAGCGCCGTCAAGCGCATCTTTGCCGATAAGGAGCTTGCCGAGCGCCTGGAGGCCGCTGGCACTGTGCTTTCGAGCGCCAACTCCATCAATGTCGGCCGTCTGGTACCGCAGGTCGTCTACTACTTTGCCGCCTATGCGCAGCTGCTGCGCGCCGGCGCCATCGAGGCCGGCGACGCCGTTGAGTTCTGTGTGCCCACCGGCAACTTTGGCGATATCCTGGCCGGCTACTACGCCAAGCGCATGGGTCTGCCCGTCGCCAAGCTCGTCGTGGCGAGCGACAAGAACAACGTGCTTGCCGACTTCCTGACCACCGGCGTTTACGACCGTAACCGCCCGTTCTTCACGACCATCTCGCCGTCGATGGACATCCTCATCAGCTCCAACCTGGAGCGCATGCTGTACTTCCTGTCCGATGGCGACTGTGAGCTCGTTGCCGGCCTTATGGAGCAGCTGGCGCAGACTGGTCGCTACGAGGTGCCCGCCGAGCTGCTGGCCAAGATTCAGAGCGTCTTTGCCTGCGGCTGGGCCAGCGAGGACGAGGTCCGCACTGCCATCAAGAGCTGCTGGGATACGAACGGCTACGTAATCGACCCGCACACCGCTTGTGGTTATCACGTCTTTGAGCAGGCCGCTCCCGCCGAGGGCGCCAAGGCCCGCGTGCTGCTTTCGACCGCCAGCCCCTACAAGTTCCCGCGCGCCTGCTGCGACGCCCTGGGACTCGACGTTCCCGAGGATGATTTTGAGGCCATGCGCATGCTCGAGCAGGCCACCAACACGGTTGCCCCGACCCAGCTCGCCGAACTCGAATCCAAGCCCGTCCGCTTCGAAGACGTCTGCGACGTCGATGAGATGGCAAGCTACGTCGAGTCTGCAGCAAAAAAGATGGCAACCAACTAAACCCCTTATAAGGCGCCGGCGGAAGCCGGCGCACCTTCTTTTTATTTAGCTTTCGGGATGATGACGAGCATGCGAGCGGGTCTGGCCGTTTAGTTCGTCGCGAGTTCCGCACGAGCCGGAAAGCACTTAATGTGCTTTCCGAGCGAGCCAGGACTGCCCGAGCAGCGAACTAAACGGCCGGACCCGCCCAGGAGGACCCACATGATCAAAATCACCGTCCCAGCAACCAGCGCCAACCTAGGCATCGGCTACGACACCCTCGGCATGGCCGTCAGCCTCTACTCGCACTTCACCTTCGAGCGCGCCGACAAGCTCACCATCACGGGCTGCCCCGAGGAGTTCCAAAACGAGAATAACCTGGTCTATGTGAGCTTTGTCGATGCTCTGGCCGCCTGGGGCGAGCCGGCCTTCCCCGTCGCTATCGACATTCAGACCGACGTGCCCGTCGCCCGTGGCCTGGGTTCCAGCTCCACCTGCGTCGTCGCCGGCATCATGGCTGCCGCCGCGCTGACGGGCCACACCGTCGACCGCGCTGAGCTCGTCCGCATTGCCACCGAGGTCGAGGGCCATCCCGATAACGTCGCCCCTGCTATCCTGGGCGGCGCCGTCTGCTCCTTTACGCCGACCGATTCGCTCCCCCAGTGCCTGCGCTACGAGGTGAGCGATCGCCTGCGTTTTATTACCGTGATTCCGCCCTACGAGGTACACACGAGCGAGGCGCGCAAGGTCGTGCCGCAGGAGATTCCGCTCTCCACCGCCGTGTGGCAGATGGGCCGCATCGCCGGCATGACGCGCGGCCTGGAGACCGGCGACCTTGACCTGATTGCCGCCGCCAACGACGACCGCATCCAGGAGCCCTATCGTCGCCGTCTGATTCCCGACTACAACGCCGTGCGCGACACCTGCCTTAACGGCGGCGCTAAGACCATCTGGATTAGCGGCTCGGGCTCGACCCTCATGGCTGTGACCGACGACACCATCGTGGCAAAGTTCCTGCAGGTCAAGCTGCGCGAGCAGTTCCCCAAGTGCGATACGCATATTCTGACGTGCGACACGGAAGGCGCCCAGATCGAATACCTGTAGTCGCCGTCCCGTATACTCGCCGGGGAGGCCAGGGGCTTTGCCCCCAAATCGTCCTCGGACATGGCAGGACCCCCGCTGCGCACTTCGTGCGGCGGGGGTCCTGCCGTCCTGCGGAAAGATTTGGGGGCAAAGCCCCTGGCCTCCCCTACGTTAGCTTCGCTGACGGCGGCTACAGGGACCTACGCTTTGTAAAAGCGCCGGGCTGATAGTTGCTTTTTATTGGTAGGGGCTCTTGCTAGGTAGGGGCACTTACTAGTGACAGGCTTCGCCTGTGCGCTTGGTTTACGCTGCGCTTGTTTCTTTGTATTCGAAGACTGGTTCTAGGAGGTCTTCGATGTTGCAGTGTAGGACTTTTGCAATATCCCTCACTGTCGTTACCGAGGCTTCGTTGATGTTTCGCTGGCGCTGTTCGTACATTTGGATTGAACGGAGCGATACACCCGATTCGTATGCCAGGTCTTGTTGGGTTTTTTTAATCCTCTTTCTTGCTAGCGCCAGTTTAGTCTGACGCGGCGCCTTCTTCGCCATATCACAGACAAGGCGCGCCACGCGCTCCTCCGAGGCCTCATGCCAGGGGTAGTACAGGTTTCGCAGCGCATCAAATGGAACAACATGAAGCAGATCTTCGAACGATCCCCCTAGGCGCCACTGCAAATATGCCAGTATCCAGCCCGTCCAATATTCTGGTGTCTTCTCAAATCGGTAGGTCCGATCTGGCATCGACCCTGTTTGGTAACCAGATCTTTCGGAGATGAGCGCAAATAGTTCAACGCCCGACTTTCCCGACACTACCCATGCGTTGCCGCGTTCGAACTCGCGAGCTACGCCGCTCAGGCAAAAGAGTTCAGCAACTTCCGATCCTTCTGCTCCGTAATCGTTAACGGCATAGTCGAAGCAATCCCCGAGGTTGTTCATTGCGTCCTCAAGGTAATAGACGGGATATGTCCTACTCGGCCCACGATCCGTTAACTCTTGGATCATTTAAATCAACCCTCCCTGCCATCAAATCCCTAATGTCAACACCATCAGAGTCAAATCCGTTTACCGTATCCAGGTACTTTCGTCGAGCGTTCTGTTCTCGCTCAAATCGTTTGGGATAAAACTCAGCTCCCGAAGCCTGCTTCCAATCGCGGAACTTAATCGCCGAGAACGCACGCTCACTCATAAGCGCATATTGAATGCCCAAATCCCCCAAAAACATAATGCGCTGCAATTGCCTGAGCGAGATCATGCCGTTGACAAACTGTCTTGCAAACGAGAAATAGGAATCGTCTGCACGATAGCCTCGAATAACGTCATAGGGAGAAATATCAATCAGGCAGTTATCCAGCAGATAACGAAGCCCCTCGCGTGCTACTGGCGTTGAAACATTGAACTCTCTGTTATTCGCCAGAATTGCAAGCCAGTTGAGAATCGAGAACTCACCTGATTCCAAATCCAAAATCGCAAGGCCATCTAAATCAAGCTCATATCGATTGGCAATGCCATCAGACTCGGTCCGACATGCCCACTCCATTGCCATTTCCTCATGCGGTGTGCAATAAAACCCGCGCCCATAGTCATTGAATTGCCTGCATTTATCCAACGATGGATGCTCGACAACAACCTCCGACCCGTGCCAAAGCTCCATATCGACCTCCTAAAAAATATCACCCCAGTGATAGTTTACCAATAACTATCACTGGGGTGATATGAACGGGGGCTTTTGACGGTTTAACCCTGACTAGAGGCAGGCCTCGGCGATGCGCTTTTTTAGTTCGTCGATACCCACGCCGGTCTGGGAGCTCGTGATGATTACATTCTCGGCCGGGACGTTGAGCTGCTTTTTGATGGCTGCTGCTTGGCGGGCCTGCTGGGTGCGGCTGAGTTTGTCGGCCTTGGTGAGGCAGACGATAAAGTTGAACTCGTTGCCCTGCAGGTAGTCGATCATGTCATGGTCGAGTTTACTGGGGTCGTGGCGAATGTCCACCAGCGACACAACCAGGTTAAAGCTGCGCTCGGAGTCGAAGAAGTCGCCAATGAGCTCGGCCCAACGGTCGCGCTCGGCCTTGGAACGGCGGGCGAAACCGTAGCCTGGCAGGTCCACAAAGTGCACGTCGTCGGCCTCGAAGAAGTTGATGTTGCTCGTCTTGCCCGGCGTACTCGAAACCTTCACCAGGTTCTTGCGGCCAAAGAGCTTGTTCATGATGGACGACTTGCCCACGTTGGAGCGGCCGACAAAGCTCACCTCGGGGCAGGTGGACTCGGGGATCTGCGAAACCTTGCCGTAGCTGGCGACGAACTTGGCAAGCTGATAGTTAATGGAATCGGCCATGGACACTCCTTGGTCGTAGGTTCTTACAAATAGACGCGCTATTGCGCAGCGGCAATGCGGCGGACGATATCGAGCGTGATGTCACTTGCGACACGCGCGTACTCGAACAGATCGAACTCGCGCTCGCAAATTGCATCGTATGCCTCGTCACAATTATCGCTGATAGCGCGCAACACCAGGCAATCGACACCATTTTTGGTTGCGACATGGGCAATTGCCGCGCCCTCCATGCCGACACAATCGGCATGCGTCGCCTCGATAGCGTCGTTGCGCATGGTAGCGCCCGTCACAAAGCGGTTACCCGTGGCAATCGTGCCGACCAGGAACTGCTTGGTGCCCTCGTTCGAAGCGACTGCATTTTTCGAAGCGTCAACAAACCCACGCTCAGCAAGCACGTCGGCGGCAATATCGACCAGCGCGGGCGTCGAGCCAAACTCCTCGAGCCCCGGTGCGGACTCGGCGATAAGCGCGGTATCGGTATCCAGATAGCGTAGGCGTTTGCCAATGACCACGTCGTCGATATGGAGCTTGGGGTTCAAACCGCCCGCAATGCCCGAAAACACAACAGCCTGCGGAGCATACTTGCTAATGAGGTGCTGTGTTGCAGCGGCGGCGTTCACCGTGCCCATGCCCGCCGTTGTGGCGACAACTGTCAGGCCGTCGAGCTCACCGCTCACAACGGTCAAGCCTGCCTCCCGTGCCTCGCAAACGTCGCTCAGCTCTTCCTTAATCTGCATGATCTCTTTTTCGAGCGCACCGATAATCGCAATGGTAGCCATGCCATTCCCCAAACCTATTCGAAATTCTCAACCACGGTATGGTACCAGCATTTTGTTTGACCTCGTCAAACGAACACGCTAAGCCAGTGCAGCTCGCGTATCAAACAGAGCCTTTGCAATCGCGGCCGTAACCTCGCTCGAGCGGTCGCTCCACGGCATCGATGTCATGATACCCATGACATAGGTACAGCCATCGATGTCGATAAGGCCCGCATCGCATGTCGAGTAGTAACCATCCTCGCTAATCCAGCCTGCCTTGTTGCGCACCAAAACCTGCTCGTCCGCAATGCCATCGCGAATAAACGAGCGCGATGTTGATGCCAGAAGGCCCGACAACCACTGTGAAGTCTCGGTATCCATGCTCAGATACTCGCTCATCTCACGCCATAACCTCGCAGAAGTGCGCGGGCAGTAGGTCGGAAAATCACTCATCGGATTCAGTGCCGTTTCGTCATCAACACCCAGATTGGCAATCCAATCCTCATAGCCATCATGGTCAAACGCCGCGCGTAACGCGATAAACGAATCGTTGTCTGAGTTGACGACGGCATTCTCGATAAGGTTGCGCACCGTCTGCCAGCCCATGCTGTAACCACCATACGTGGCTAAAGGCCCATCGAGCGACACCTGCCCCGATTCGACCAACGTCTCGCAAATATAGAGCGCATACAGCGCTTTGTAGCTGCTCGCTCCATACACCTCGACATCAGCGTTATACGTCACGCCCCTACCGCTCGATAGGTCGTAGAACACTACACCCACATCGCCCAGCTCCTGCGCCCGACACAGGGCATCCTGGAGCAAGGCAAGGCTCTCATCCTCCAAGGCAGGAGTCTTGTTATCCACCAACGAGAAGGTCCGAACGGTATCACCCGAAGGGATATCGTTGAAGTCCGCCTTCGAAAGTCTCGTCTTAAGATCTGCCGTCGACAGAGCTTGATCTGCCGACGCTTTGGGCTTTGAAACCTTCTCGTTTTGCAGCTGTACCGTTGACGCATCTGGGCGCCCCGTTCGCTCCGAGGCGTAGGTTTTAACGGTAATTCCGAGGATAATAACCGCCGACGTTAGCATCCCAATGGCGGCAATCTTCCTCACGCTGATGCGAGCGCCGGCAAGACCACGCGAAGACGTGCCCTTCGTCTTATATCTGCTGCCATGCTGCGGCACATACTCGTCCCGCGATGCGATGTTTCGCACGTGGTCTCCTGACTGCCACCGTTTATATACGAGCAGCATGATACCGAGCAGGCATTTCTTTCCAAAGATATTCAGCAGCGTTTAAGGTGTCTTTAAAGAAACCACAAGCGTATTTATCCAAATGGCACGATTCTGTTGCGCATCTCTACCCAAAACGAAGTTGCGGTGAAATGGTTCCTGTTTGGGCGACATGGGCCTAAAAACAAGAACTATTCCACCGCAACTCAGCTGGGAACGAGGGGATATGAGGGCTATGGCATGCTATCCGATAGCGTTTTTGAGCTCCGCACGGCGCTTTTTCATGCCGGTCATAACGGCATTGCGCAACTCGGGCATGCGCGCGGTATCCATCTGGGGCACGCCCTCGAGCTTATAGGGAATGCCCAGTTGCTCGTACTTGACGACACCCATCGTGTGATACGGCAGCATTTCCAGGCCCACCACGTTGTGCCATGGAGCGATGAGGCGACCGAGCTTCTCGCACTCCTCCACCGTGTCGGTAATGCCCGGCACCACCACGTGGCGGATAACGACCTTGATCTTGCGACGTGCAAGCTCATCGCCAAACGCCAGGATGCGTGCGGGATCACAACCGGTCAGCTTTTTATGCTCGACCGGGTCGGCATGCTTAATATCGAGCAGTACCATGTCGGTCTCGTTGAGCACGGCATCGAACTTCTCGGGATGCTGAGGGTCGAAGGCGTAGCCACAGCTATCCAGGCAGGTATGCACGCGGCCATCGGGGTTGTTGTGCATTGCACGGAACAGGTCGGCCAAAAACTCGGGCTGCAGAAGCGGCTCGCCACCCGAAACCGTAATGCCGCCGCTGCGATAGAACTCATGGTTGCTCTGGAACTCGTCCATCAGGTGCTCGACTGTCACCATGGTGCCGCCGTTAACAGACCAGGTATCGGGATTGTGGCAATACGCACAGCGCATGGGACAGCCTTGGACAAACACTACGAAGCGGATGCCGGGTCCGTCGACCGTACCCATCGTTTCAATCGAATGTACGCGGCCCAGGGCAAACGCGGAGTCCTCGGGACGAGCGTCCACACCCTCGAGCGTCATCTCAGCCATTCCCGCTACCTTGCCTCTCATTGGTTTTAGTTACATAAATGCCAGAGCCATTCTAGCCCATACGCATGATGGTGAAACGGTTTAGTGGTCAATTGGGTTGTTCTATTTGGCCCCACGCAAGAGCGGCGGGAGGGTTATCGCAACCCGCCCGCCACCGTGGCAATAGAATTCGATAAACGCCAGACCTTACGCCTTAAGCGTGAGCACCGCACCGAAGGCGGTCGGGCCACAGTGGCTCGAGATGACGCCGCCGACTTGAGTCCAGATAACGTCCTTAAAGCCCAGGTCATGCGCATAGACTTCCATGTCATCGCGCAGCTCCTGGGAAAGGCCCACCGAATACGCCAGGCCAATGTGCGAGTAGTCAATCTCGCCCTTCGCAACCATGTGGTCAATGAAGGCGCGGGCGCACTTGAGCATAGAACCGCGGAACTTCTTGGTCGCCACGAACTTACCGCCCGTCACCTCAATGCAGGGCTTAATCTTGAGCAGATGGGCACCAAGGAATGCGACGTTGGACAAGCGACCGCCCGCCTTAAGGAAGGCAAGGTCCGTAGGAACAAAACCCAGCAGCACGCGGTCCATGACGGAGTTCGTAAATGCAAAGATCTCGTCAACGGTGGCATCGGGATGAGCCTCAATATACTTGGCGGTCTCGACGACAACGAGCGACTGGCCCACCGAGACAAAGCGCGTGTCCATGGAGAACACGTAGTCGCGCCCCTGAGCCGCAATCTTAGAGGACTGATGCGAACAGGTCGTGGCCTCGGAATATGCAAGATGCAAAATAGTCGCGTCGGGTTGCTCGGCATGGATGCGGTCGTACACATGCGCAAAATCCGCTGGCGAACAGCCACTGGTCTTGGGCATCACACCAAACTCGTTGCAGCGCGAATAAATCTCGAGCGGATCGATCGAGCCGTCCTCGACGGTCTCGTCACCAATCGTGACATGCATGGGCACGCGCACGATGCCGTAGCGCTCGCAGAGCTCCGGCGTTACATCCGACCCAGACTCAACCACGATTACATACTTGCCCATTCTTATCACGACCCATCTCGACATTGGCTTTTCAATACATGACACGCGCGTCGCGCTGTTGCACAACGGCATCTAAGCGCCAAAGAGACGCCGCCCTTTGCACATAACAAAGGACAGCGTCTCCCTGGAAAACTCCGTGCTTAACTGAGATTTTACACGGTTTATTAAGGAGTGTTACTTATTCCGCAAACGGTCGCTATACGCGATAAACGGTAGTTGGCCGCGGCAACTGCGACACATTCCGCCCAACAAGTCCAATCGTGCTCCATGCACGGTTAATGAGCGAGGCGGTAGAAATCCATCGACGCCGCGCCCTCGGCGTGCAGCGCCATCGCCGGAACCGCCGACGAATAGGTACGGCTCGTAAGTGCCGCCTCACCGCCGTTCGCAAAAATCTCGACCATCGTAGTGTCCGAAAGCACGCGCAGGTCGCGAAGCTCGCCGAGCTCAATCGACCTCTGGTCGCGCCCATAGCCTTCGTCACCCATGTCGAGGGTAAGCATCCCGTCCGCATAGCGCACAAAGACACCCTTGCGAATCTCGAGCTCAACCATCTTGGCGCCCTCACAGGAAACCACGAGATCAAACAGGCGGCCCGGCTCCTCAACGGTTTCACCGCCTGTCGTGCGAACGCAGTCGCCGCGCATCCTCTCAATCTCGTGCGCCGGCTGCTGGCAGAGCTTACCATCGCGCATGCTCAGCTCTCGCGGCACCGTCAACGCGCACTGCCACCCGCGCGCCACCGTCGGGTTTTCCGCCGTCGCATCGGGGCAACCCGACCATCCGATCATCAATCGCCGGCCTGCAGCATCCTCAAAGGACTGCGGAGCATAGAAATCAAAACCGGCATCGACCATCGGGGGCATGCCCTTCCCGACGATTTTAAAGCTCGGCGCCTCCCAATCGGCCTCGATGGGGAACCACACGCACTGATGCGGATTGCGGTAACGCCAACCATCGGCAGGCACACCCTGCGGACAGCAAACGAGAATAAGCTCGCCATCAAGCTCAAACAGATCAGGGCACTCCCACATAAAGCCAAACTTCTCGCCCAGCTCAATGCGCGTCGCATAGCTCCAGACCCCTAAATCAAGCGAAGTATAGACAAGCACGCAGCCACGGTCGTCTTTCGTACGAGCGCCCAGAACCATGTAGTAGATACCATCGTGCTCAAGGATCTTGGGGTCGCGCACGTGCGTACCGATATCGTCGGGGTAATCGACTGGTCCAACAGCCATGCGCTTCTCGCCCAATTCGTCGGGATTCTCGGCAACCATATGAATCTGGTTTTGCTCACGGCCCGTCAACACGTAGTCGTAATCATCGCGGTCAAAATGCTTGACGTTGCCGGTATAGAAGTAGTGAATCTTGCCATCACGTACAAAGGCAGAACCAGAATACGCTCCGCTCGAATCCAAATCGGAATCGGGGAACAGCACGGGGCCGTGATTCTCGTACGTCACAAAATCCTTTGTCGTCAGATGGTTCCAAAGCACTGGACCGCCATGCGCAGCATCGAACGGATCGTATTGATGATAGATGTGATACGTATCACCAATCTGAACCAAACCGTTGGGGTCGTTGAGCCAGCCAAGCTCAGGCTCCACATGGAACAGAAGCCTATCGGGGTCGGACGCGATGCGAGCCGCCGTCTCATCCTGTCCGACACGCCACTGCTCATAGTCCGCGCGTGTCACCTTGTTTTTTTGATTTAACATCGCCGTTGACTTTCTCGTCTATGGGGAAGGACGCTCGACTCACACGAGTCGAACGCCCTTCCTCAAATGGACTTATCCTCAGATTACACTGAACGGCTCAACTAGAAGCTAACGTCGAAGCCAGCGCCAGCGCCCTCTTCATCGGTGGTCGGCACGCCCTTTGCCTTGTTGTAGGCAAAGATCAAGACGATCGGCACGATAAAGGCGATGAGATTGCCAGCCACATACCACACGAGGGTCTCGGGCGTGACGATGAGCAGGCCAAGCACGCCGGTCAGACCCTGACCGATAGCGCGCACCTCAAAGAGCTTGACGAAGGCACCGCCGCAGCCTGCACCGATGCATGCGCAGATGAACGGAATGATCGAATAGCGCATGTTTGCAGCAAAGATAGCGGGCTCGGAGATTCCGACCAGCGTCGGGATAAAGGACGACATGCAGATGTTGCGCTCTTTGGAGTGCTTCTTGTGAATGAGGTACATACCGATGGCGCCGCCGCCCTGGGCGATGATGGAAACCGACCAGATGGCCTGGATGTAGTTGAAGCCAGTCGTGGCAACAAGGTTTGCCTCGATACCCTGGATGAACTGATGCGTACCGGTAACGACGAGCGGCTGCAGGAACGCGGCGAAGACAAAGGCACCAAAGACGCCCATCCTGTTGTACAGGATATCGATTACGCCGGCGAGGACGTCACCGATCAGGTTGCCGAGCGGGCCGAACACGGTGAACAGGGCAACGTTAGCAAGAATCAGGGTAACGGTCGGGACAAAGACGAACGAAACGACCTCGGGGATGTACTTCTGGGCAATCTTCTCGACCTTGGCCATAAACCAGGCAGTCAGGATTGCGGGGAACACACCGCCCTGGAAAGCAACCATGGGAATGGATAGCGGACCGAAGTTCCAGTACTCAGCACCCGTCGGGTCCATAACGAACGTGTTGCGGTTCATAAGGCTCGGGTGAACCATGACGATACCGACGAGGATGCCCAGGATCGGGTTACCGCCAAAACGCTTGACCGCGCTGTACATAACCAGGACAGGCAGGTAGTCGAACGTGGTGGCGATAATGGCAAAGAAGCTTGCGAGGTTCTTGAGGAACTCGCTGTGATCGGCGAGGCTGCCCTCCATGCCAAAGAGGCCGTTGGCAACGATCAGCGACTTAAGGCCGATGATGATTGCAGCGCCGACGAAGGCGGGAATGATGGGGATAAAGATGTCCGAGAATACCTTGAGGACCGAGAAGAACTTGCCCTTCTTGTCCGCCTCGGCGCCCTTGACCTCGGAAGCACTGATCTCCTTAACGCCCGTCAGAGCCATAAACTCATCGTAAACCTTGTTGACGGTACCGGTACCGAAGATGATCATGAGCTGGCCGCTGTTGTACAGCACGCCCTTGACGCCATCGATGTTCTCAAGCTCGGCCTTGTTGTATTTGCTCGTATCCTTGAGCACCAGACGCAGACGGGTCACGCAATGCGTGGAGCCCTCGATGTTCTCCAGTCCGCCGACGTTGTCGACGACTTGCTGGGACACTGCCTTGTAGTCCATGTTCCTCTCCATTCCTTTTCTAAATCATAAAACGGTTCGTTGCCGCTACAGAGACGCGATCGTTGCGTTTGCGCACTTGAGCGCACCGTCGGTGACGGTAAGCGCCACACCCTGGCCCTGCTTGTTGCAGAAGCGAGCGTTGAGCGCAACATCATCGACAAAGATGGTCGCGATGTCGTCGTCGACGACCAGACGCACATGGTGAGTGCCCTCGCCCTTAAAGAACAACGGACGCTCGAGGCCCATGTTGTTGACCTGGAACCACGGGTACTGGGGAGCCGGCGTGAACTCGAGCTTGCCCTCGCGCAGGTTGGCGCGGAACTCATAGGCAAGACCGGACTCGGCGTCCTCGGCGAACTTGACCGAGAAGCCGGCAGCGTTACCGCCGAGCTCAATGTCGGCATCGAGCAAGTAGGTGGAGCCGGCATCCGCGGCGAGCACCTGCTCGACCTTGCCCGACTCGCAGGAAAGCTCAAAGGTCTCGACAGCCTTGCCCTCGCCAAAGGCGCCAAGCATGCTGTCGGGGAGCTTGGTGCCGAGCGTTCCGTCGGCACGCTGAACGATCTCGAGGGGCATAAAGGTGCCACCCCACAGGTAAGAGCTGGGGTCACCGCCCTCGTCACGCGTAGGAACCCAACCAAAGAGAACGCGGCGCTCACCATCAAATGCGGTACGCGCGGCATAGTACGCGCGGCCATCGAAGGAATCGTCCGCAGGAGTGATCCAAGGACCGTTGATAGAGCGAGACATGCGGTAACGGGTCTTGTTGCCATCACTGTACTCGGAGAACACCAGATACCACCAGTCGCCCATCTTAAAGAGATCAGGCATCTCGAACATGGTGTACAGGCCCGGATTCCACCAGTCGCCCTGGAACTCCCAGGTATCCAGGTCCTTGGAGGTGAACTTGACCAGACGACCGGTCATCAGACGCTTGTCCTCGCCCACACGCGTGCCGAGGATGAGCATGTACTCTTCGTTCTCCTCATCCCAAAGCACAAAGGGATCGCGCCAGTTGCGGTCATCGTAACCCTCCTGGGGCGGAAGCAGCGTCTCGGCGATGTTCTTCTCCCACTTGACGGCGTCGTCACTCGTTGCGTGAAGAAGAACCTGCTTCATCAAGCGTGCCTTGACCTTATCGCGATTGCAACCAGTGTAGAGCGCATGGTACTTGTCGCCCACCTTAAACACCGTGCCGGCATAAACATACTGGTCGACTTCCTCGTCGCCGCCACGCTCAAGGCTCTCGCCAAAGTCTTTGTAATTGACGAAGTCCTTGGTTGTCGCGAGTGCCCAGCCAAACGGCTCTCCGAAAGGTCCGGGGTTTCGCGTGTCACGCTGATGATAGAGATAGAACGTGCCGTCCTCGCCGTACGGCATGATGTCGCCTACCCAAATTCCCTCAGGCTGGTAATACACCTTGTGCATCCGAGACTTCCTTTCTCACGAGATACTAACTCGGTACAACTGCAAGATATGTCAATCGTTTTCATATGTCAAACGTTTTCACACCAATACGTCTTTTCGCAGTTCCAGTCGTCGGCAAACGGTTGACATATGCCGGCGAACGGTCATCAGAGGTGTTTGAGGAATTCTTTTGGCACGGGATGAACTACGCGGTTTTACCCTCAATGAGTTCAACGGGGAGCTTGATATTCGATTCGGGCTTTTCGCCGTTAATAAGAGCAATGATGGATTGCGCCGCGAGCTCTCCGATGCGATCGATATCTTGGCGTACGGTTGTTAAGTCAGGCATAAACGTCATAGTGCGGCGGGCACCATCCGCGCCCACGACCTTAATATCGCCCGGAGCGCTCAAGCCGCGCTGCTTCATCACGTTAAGACAGATAGCCGCCATCGTGTCGTCTCCCGCAAAGATGCCGTCAATATCGGGGTTCTCATCGAGGATCTTCGCAACGACCGCGCTCTTTTCGTCGTCGGGCTTAACGAACTCAACCTCACGGACAAGCGCGGGCAAACCGGCCTGCTCAACAACATCGAGGTAGGCATCGGTACGCTTATTGGCAGGCATGCGCATGCGGCTATTGCTGCGCAGGCACAGGATGCGTGAACATCCGTCATCGATCAGGCGACGCGTGGCAAGTTCGCCGATGCTATAGCTGTCGCTCGCAATCTGAACAGAGGCTTCGCCAAGGTCGCAGTCGATACCAACCAGACTCAAGCCCATCTCGGCATACGCCTCGGCACCGATATTAAGGGAGTTGACGATGACGCCGTCGACCATATTGCGGCGGAGCATGTCAATATAGGAACGCTCAAGATCGGGTCGATTGGCGCTGTTGCACAGCAACATCTTAAAGCCGTTTTCCGCTAACGTGCGCTCGACCGCCTGCACAACCTGAGCATGGAACGGGCTGCTCACAAGGGGAACGATCATACCGATAAGGTTCAGGCGACCGTTGAGCATGGCACGGGCGATATCGTTGGGCGTATAGTTGATGCGCTCCATCGCGGCATGGACCTTATCGCGGGTCTCTTGGCTAATATAGCCGCGATTATTAAGCACGCGAGATACCGTAGTAGGCGAAACCCCCGCCACCGCTGCAACTTCCTTGATGCCAGGCTTAGCCGTATCCTTAGAACGAGCACTCTCGCGAGCCATAGCACCCTCCCCCATCAACATGTCATACGTTTACATACGAACAAAGCATACCCCAACAAGAGCGGGAAGACGGTAACAGTACAAGTAAGTAAACGACTCATCCAAATAATTAGGAGAGTTCCGCCTAAAGGGTGACTCCAAAGGACCCCACATGGCCGGTTTTGGGTTACTTTCCAAAATATTCCGCAGGACGCAAAGGGCTCCGCCGCGCGAAGCGCGCAGCGGAGCCCTTTGCATGTCCGAGGACGTTTTGGAAAGTAACCCAAAGCGGCCCGGCGATCCTGCGGGAGTTAAACCCCTTTAGAACTTGTTGTGGAAGGTACGCGAAATGACCTCGTCCTGCTGCTCCTTGGTGAGCGTGTGGAAGTTCACGGCGTAGCCGGAAACGCGAATGGTCAGCTGCGGGTACTTCTCGGGGTGAGCCTGAGCGTCGAGCAGCGTCTCACGGTTGAAGACGTTGATGTTCAGGTGGTGGCCACCCTTCTCGGCGTAAGCGTCGAGCATGTGGACCAGGTTATCGGCCTGAGTCTCGGAAACTTCAGAAACCTTCATAATGTGTCTCCTTCGATCGATAGGCGCCGGCCGAAACCGGCGCACTAATCAGTAATCGTTATTGTTAGTATAGCACTAACAATAGTTACTCGCCCAGCTGATCAAGGTCGATATCGCCAAAGAACACCTGGTCCTCCTTGCCGAGCGCACCCGGGATGATGGAGAAGGTGTTGGAGATGCCGTCCTGAGCATCGCGGAACGGGAGCTTGGAAACCGAAGACAGCGAAGCGATGGCGCCGTGGCTATCGCGCTTGTGCATGGGGTTAGCACCCGGGGCGAAGGGCTGGCCAGCCTTGCGGCCATCAGGCGTAGAACCGGTCTTCTTGCCGTACACGACGTTGGAGGTGATGGTCAGAACCGAGGTCGTGGGCACGGAGTTGCGGTAGGTGTCGTTCATGCGGATGTACTCCATGAACTGGTGCACAACGTCGTGAGCGATCTGGTCGACGCGGTCGTCGTCGTTACCGTACTTGGGGAACTCGCCCTCGGTCTCGAAGTCGACAATGATGCCGTTCTCGTCGCGGACGGGGTGGACCTTGGCGTACTTGATGGCGGACAGGGAGTCAGCCACGACGGAAAGGCCAGCAATGCCCGTAGCGAACCAGCGGTGCACGTGCTTGTCGTGCAGAGCCATCTGGATGCGCTCGTAGCAATACTTGTCGTGCATGTAGTGGATGATGTTCAGCGAGTTGACGTACACGCCAGCGAGCCACTTCATCATGTCGTTGTACTTGGCCACAACGTCGTCGTAATCGAGCGTATCGCCCTCGACGGCGCGATACTTGGGGCCGACCTGCTTCTTGGAGACCTCGTCAACACCGCCGTTGAGTGCGTACAGCAGGCACTTGGCCAGGTTGGCGCGGGCGCCGAAGAACTGCATCTCCTTGCCGATGCGCATGGAGGACACGCAGCAGGCAATGCCGTAGTCGTCGCCGTGGTAGACGCGCATGAGGTCGTCGTTCTCGTACTGAATCGAGGAGCTGGCGACAGAAGTCTTGGCGCAGAACTTCTTGAAGTTCTCGGGCAGACGGGTCGACCACAGAACGGTCATGTTGGGCTCGGGGCTGGTGCCCATGTTCTCGAGCGTGTGCAGGTAACGGTAGCTCATCTTGGTAACGAGCGTACGGCCGTCAACACCCATGCCGCCGATGGACTCGGTGACCCACTGCGGATCGCCGGTGAACAGGGCCTGGTACTCGGGGGTACGGGCAAACTTGACCATGCGGAGCTTCATGATGAAGTGATCCACGAACTCCTGGATCTGCTCCTCGGTGAAGGTACCGTTGGCAAGGTCGCGCTCAGCGTAGATGTCGATGAACGTGGAGGTGCGGCCGATGGACATAGCGGCGCCGTTCTGCTCCTTAACGGCAGCGAGGTAGGCGAAGTACATCCACTGGATGGCCTCCTGCGTGTTGGTAGCAGGGTTGGAAATGTCGAAACCATAGGTCTCGGCCATCATCTTGAGCTCGCCGAGGGCGCGAATCTGCTCCTGCAGCTCCTCACGATCGCGGATGTTGTCGGCGGTCATGACCGTCGGGGTGGAAGCCTTCTGGGCCTCCTTGTCCTTGATCAGGTAGTCGACACCGTACAGGGCGACACGACGGTAGTCGCCGATGATGCGGCCGCGGCCATAGCCATCGGGCAGACCGGTGATGATGTGAGCCGAGCGGCAAGCACGCATCTCGGGGGTGTAAACATCGAAGACGCCGGCGTTGTGGGTCTTGCGCTCGAAGGTGTAGCGCTCGACAACGTTCTCGTCGACCTTGTAGCCGTGCTGGCTGGCAGCCTGGCAAGCGATGCGGATGCCGCCGTTGACGTGCAGCGCGCGCTTGAGCGGCTTGTCGGTCTGGAGGCCAACGATGGTCTCCTTCTCGCGGTGGGCGTTATCGATGTAGCCAGCGGGGTGGCTCACGATGCCCGTGACGGTCTTGGTGTCCATATCGAGGACGCCGCCCTGCTCACGCTCCTTGAGCAGCAGGTCGAGAACTTCGCCCCACAGCTCCTTGGTACGCTCGGTCGGACCGGCGAGGAACGACTCGTCGCCCTCGTAGGGGGTGTAGTTCTTCTGGATGAAGTCTCGGACGTCAACCTCTCCCGTCCAGATGCCTTCCTTGAAGCCTTCCCATGCCTCCTGCATTGTGTAACCACGCTCCTAGTTACGTGTAATGCGGCGCTCTCTCACACCGCTGCTTATTGAATTCTTGAATTTTCGGCTTGCACTACCGGCTTCTTCCGTTCTTCACCACACGTTGGTGCAGGGAAAAACGTTTGTCCACCTTGGAACTGCAACCCAAACCCAAGATTTCACCCGTTTGAGAAGGATAACATAGCTACCCCCTTCATCAGGGCTGTTATATGTTTCTTTTTTTATACCATTAGGGCGTTTTTAACAAATCCGCAGGAAATGCGATCGCGAACAACTACCGTTCACCGATTTGTTTGGTATTTTTCCTTGCCTTTGTACGACGTTCACTCTAGTTGTTATGCCAGCTTTAGCAGGGTAAAGTACCCACCGATAGATTTTTGGGACATGCCTAGAAATCTACTTTTTCGCCGCGACGGAGGCGGTGGCATGAAATGCCCACGAAGGTAGATTTCTAGGCATGTCCCAAAAATCTACTGTATGAGGTGTGCATACAGGGGTATCATCTTTCACCAAAAATAGTTTCTAGTGTTAGGGGTTTTCGGTGGAAGATACCGACTTCCATAAGCTTGGGCGTCAGCTCCTTACCGAGTTTGGCGGCATTCACCAGCGCGTTTCGCGCTTTGTGGACAAAGCTCTCAGCGGCGAGATGGCTGTCATGCGCGCCCTTATGCTCGCCGGCGGTTCGCTCACGCCGAGCGAACTCGCTGATCGCGCCTGGGTCTCGAGCGCCCGCATCGCCAATATTCTGCGCGCCCTCGAGGCCAAGGGCTGGGTCGAGCGCGAGCACTCAAAGACTGACCGTCGTCGCGTACACGTCATAGTGACCGACAAGGGATTCCAGGATCTCGAAATCAAACGTCGGGAATTCGAGGCCCGCACCGCGGCTTTCCTCGAGCAGCTCGGCGAAACAGATACCCAAGAGATGGTGCGCCTTCTTAGGCGTGCCAACGAAATTATCGACCGCAATCAAGAAAGGAGAGATGCCGAGTGAGGATTCTCAAGCTCTTTAAAAAGCATATCCTGGCACTGTTCGCAGCTATCGTGCTTATCGTAATCAGCTGCAACGCCGATCTGGCGCTGCCTACCTATATGAGCGACATCGTCGACGTGGGTGTGCAGCAAGGCGGCATCGCCTCGCCCGTACCCGACACCATCCGCGCCGAATCGCTCGACGACCTTGAACTCTTTATGAGCACCAAGGACGCCAAAGCTGTGGAGGCCGTGTTTAGCAAGGCTGACAAAAATGGCATTCGAACGTATAAGGGTACCGAGGAAGAGCGTGCCGATGGAGGCAAGATTGCCGACATTATGAGCCTGCCCGAGACTGTCGTCCTTTCGCTCGACCAGGGCATTGACGCCGACTCCATGGGCGACATGATGGGCTCGTCCAGCGAGAAAGACAACAACGCTGCCCAGGCCATGCCCACCCCCGAGCAAATGGCAGCGATGACGCCCGAGCAGCTCGCCGAGATGCAGCAGAAGGCCGCAGCGGCGCAGAACATGCAAAAGCAGATTGATGCCGACGGCGGTAAGATCACCATGAAGAGCCTGCGCCTGGGTGTCGAGGGCGGTCTGGTAGACCAAAGCAAGCTCGTCGAGGGCGCCAACCAAATGGCGGACAAAATGGGCTCCATGTCGGGCTCCATCGTCACCCAGCGCGCCGTGAGCTATGTACAGGACGAGTACAAGGCACAGGGCATCGACCCCGCCGACGTGCAGAACGCCTACCTGAGCCACATGGCGACCACGATGTTTGGGCTGTGCCTGGTGTCGCTCGTCGCCACCATTCTGACCGGTGCCGTGGCGTCGCGCACCGCCTGCTCCATCGCCCGCGACCTGCGCCGCGAGACCTTCAACAAGGTTATGCACTTCTCGCCGGCCGAGGTGGGCAAGTTTAGCCAGGCCTCGCTCATCACCCGCTGCACCAACGACATTCAGCAGATCCAGATGGCCGCAACCCTGTTTATCCGCATGTGCCTGATGGCCCCCGTCATGGGCATCGTCGCCGTCATGCGCGTCCTGGCCAACCACACCGGCCTGGAGTGGACCATCGCCGTGGCCATCATCGCGGTCTCGGCCGTCGTCGGCGTGCTCATGGGCCTCACCATGCCAAAGTTCAAAAAGATGCAGAGCTTTGTGGACCGCGTGAACCTTACCGCCCGCGAGCTGCTCGACGGCCTTATGCCCATCCGCTCGTTCAACCGCGAGGAACATGAGCTCGAGCGTTTTGACAAGGCTTCGCTCGACCTGATGACCACGCAGCTCTACACCAACCGCGCCATGAGCTTTATGATGCCGCTCATGATGCTCGTCATGAACTGCATCACCGTGCTTATCGTCTGGTTTGGCGCGCAGGGCGTGTCCGACGGCGTGATGCAGGTCGGCAACATGATGGCGTTTATCTCCTACACCATGCAGATCGTCATGGCGTTTATGATCCTCACCATGGTTTCGGTCATCCTGCCGCGCGCCGAGGTCGCAGCCGAGCGCGTGGAAGAGGTCATCACCTGCCCCACGAGCATCAACGACCCTGTCTCGCCCAAACTGCCCGTGGCCAGCGCGCCGCGCGGCGAGCTCACCTTCCGCGACGTGAGCTTCCAGTATCCCGATGCCCGCGCCGACGTCATCAGCGGCGTGAACTTCACCACGCATGCCGGTCAGATGCTCGGCATTATTGGCTCCACGGGCTCGGGTAAGTCCACGCTCGTGCAGTTGATTCCGCGCCTGTACGACGTCACGGGCGGCAGCATTTCGCTCGACGGCATCGACGTGCGCGACATGACCCTTTCCGAGCTGCGCCGCCGCATCGGTTATATTCCGCAGCAGGGTCGTCTGTTCTCGGGTACCGTCGAGAGCAACCTCAAGTTTGCCGGCGACATGGTGAGTGACGAGGATATGCGCCAGGCAGCACGCGTCGCCCAGGCGGAGGACTTTATCGCCGAGCGCGAGGGCGGCTACGACTCCCCCATCAGCCAGGGCGGCTCCAATGTTTCGGGTGGTCAGCGCCAGCGTCTGGCCATCGCCCGCGCGTTGGCCAAAAAGCCCGAGGTCGTGGTGTTCGATGACTCGTTTAGTGCCCTCGACTACAAGACCGACGCGCGCCTACGCGAGGAGCTGGCCAAAAACGTTACCGACGCCGCGCTCGTGGTCGTGGCCCAGCGCATCGCGACCATCATGCACGCCGACCAGATCATCGTGCTCGACGACGGCCACGTAGTGGGCACCGGCACGCACAAGGAGCTGCTGCGCAGCTGCCCGGCGTACCTGGAGATCGCACAGTCGCAGCTTTCCGCCGAGGAGCTGGGGCTTACCCAAGAAGAAATTGCAGCCGTCATGGAAGGAGGCGAGCGCTAATGGCAGACGAGACCAAGACTCAGATTCCCAAGCCCACCCGCCAGCGTGGTCCCATGGGCCGCATGGGCGGCATGCGTCGCGGCGAAAAGGCCAAGGACTTTAAGGGCACCATGAGGCAGCTGCTCGGCTATATCGGCCAGCACAAGATTGCCGTGTTTGCCGCCGTCGCCTTTGCCGTGTGCTCGGTCATCTTTAACATTGTGGGACCCAAGGTGCTCGGCCAGGTTACGACCAAGCTGTTCGAAGGCCTGGTCGCCAAGGTCAACGGCACCGGCGACGTTGACTTTGACTGGATCGCCAAGACGCTCGGCTTTTTGCTCTGCCTGTATCTGGCGAGCTCTGTCTGCAGCCTGGTCCAGGGCTGGCTCATGACCGGCGTCACGCAAAAGATCTGCTACCGCATGCGCAAGGAAATCGCCGCCAAGATTGCCGTCGTGCCGATGAGTTACTTCAACGGCCACAGCAAGGGAGACGTGCTCAGCCGCATCACCAACGACGTCGATACGCTCGGCCAGTCACTCAACCAGAGCGTGACGCAGCTCATCACGTCGGTGACGCAGATTATCGGCGTGCTCGTCATGATGCTGTCAATCAGTCTGCCGCTCACCGGCGTCACCGTGCTCACACTGCCGGCCGCCGCGATTATCCTGACCGTGATGATTCACTTCTCGCAGCCGTACTTCCGCGAGCAACAGCAAGTCCTGGGCGCCGTCAACGGCATTATCGAGGAGGACTTTGCCGGCCAGAACGTTATTCAGGTGTTCGACCGCGCCGAGGCCTCGATCGAGGAGTTCGACCGTCAAAACGACCGACTGTTTGTGAGCGGTTGGCGCTCGCAGTTCCTGTCGGGCCTGATGATGCCGCTTATGAGCTTGGTGGGCAACATGGGCTACGTGGGCGTCGTCGTGGTGGGCGCGCAGCTCGCGCTGACCGGCAATGCCACGCCCGGCGACATCCAGAGCTTTATCCAGTACGTTCGAAACTTTACGCAACCCGTGCAGCAGCTGGGCAACGTGAGCAACACGATGCAGTCGATGGCCGCCGCCACCGAGCGCGTGTTTGAGTTCCTGGCCGCGCCCGAGGAGGAGCAGAAGGCCGACGCGCAGATTCCCGAGAAGCGCCCCGGCCACGTGGTGTTTGACCATGTCAAGTTTGGCTACACGCCCGACAAGACCATCATCCACGACTTTAGCTGCGAGGCGCAGCCCGGCCAGACCATCGCCATCGTCGGCCCCACCGGCGCCGGCAAGACCACGCTCATTAAGCTGCTGCAGCGCTTCTACGACGTGGACGGCGGCTCGCTGCGTGTCGAGGGCGTCGATGTGCGCGACTGGGACCGCGCGGCACTGCGCGGCGAGTTTGCCATGGTGCTGCAGGACACCTGGCTGTTTAACGGCACCATCCGCGAGAACATCCGCTACGGACGCCCCGACGCGAGCGATGCCGAGGTCGAGGCCGCTGCGCGCGCCGCACGCTGCGACCACTTTATTCATACGCTCGCCGGTGGCTACGACTTTATGATCAACGAGGAGGGCACCAACCTGTCGCAGGGTCAGCGCCAGCTCGTGACCATCGCCCGTGCCATTTTGGCCGACCGCCCGGCACTGATTCTGGACGAGGCGACTTCCAACGTCGATACCCGTACCGAGGAGCTCATTCAGCGCGCCATGGATGCGCTGATGCAGGGCCGCACCAGCTTTGTCATCGCGCACCGCCTGTCCACGATCCGCAACGCCGACGTGATCTTGGTGATTCGCGACGGCGACATCGTCGAGAAGGGCACGCACGACGAGCTGCTCGCCCAGGGCGGCTTCTACGCCGACCTGTACAACTCGCAGTTCGACGAAGCGGCGTAAAAACCGGCGGCAAACAACCGCAATGCCAAGAAAACGGGGGCGCAGGACAACCTGCACCCCCGTTTTGTATCCTTCGAGCCTCGAAACGCCTTCCCTGAGACCTCACTGACGGCGCTTTCCAGACCCCGTGGGCAAAAAAGGGCAAATATGAGTACTGTTACCTTTTTAGTAACAGCCAAAACCGCCTCAAATGCCGCTCCCACGGCTTACACGCGTCCCTAAATTGATCAAACAACACCATAGCGGACTTATATGTGTTTGCGTTAATGAACATATTTTGCTGTTATGTCTATTATTTTGCGAAGGCAATATGATACTAAGATAGCAACCGTACTCATATTTGGCATTTTTTGCCCACAGGGTATTTCCTAGGGAACCGACAACAGCCTTAGGGTCCCGCGCGGCGCCGCTCCCTCCCGGCATCCGCCGACGTTTACCCAGATAAAACCTACCAAAAATAAACCTGTCCCTTTTTGGTAGGTTTCGGGGTGACAAGGGCTTGCACTTTAGCGTGCGACAGCGGATAATGCCGAGCATTCGACAATACGCTTATTGCTCTTTCTATAGATTGAGGAGACCCCTATGGCCATGGAATTCAAACGCAGGCTGCCGATCCCCATGGAGATCCGCGAGGAAATGCCACTTTCTGCCGAGCTTACCGCCAAAAAGCAGGCATTTGACGCCGAGGTCGCCAAAGTCTTTACCGGCGAGGACGCACGTAAGGTGCTCATCATCGGCCCGTGCTCTGCCGACCGCGAGGATTCGGTGCTCGAGTATATGAACCGACTGGCCAAGACCGCCGAAGAGGTCAAGGACAAGCTCATCATCATTCCGCGCGTCTACACCAATAAGCCGCGCACCAAGGGCACCGGCTACAAGGGTCTTCTGCACAACCCCAACCCCGAGGCTCCCGACGACCTGCTCGAGGGCGTCAAGGCCATCCGCCACATGCACCTGCGCGTCATCGAGGAGACCGGCTTCTTCACCGCCGATGAGATGCTCTACCCGTCCAACTACCAATACCTCGTTGACCTGCTGAGCTATGTTGCCGTGGGCGCACGCTCGGTCGAAAACCAGGAGCATCGCCTGGTGTCGAGCGGCATTTCGGTACCCGTCGGCATGAAGAATCCCACTGCCGGCTCTACCACCGTTATGCTCAACTCCATTTACGCCGCCCAGGCGCACCAGAGCTTCATCTTCCGCAACTGGGAGGTCGAGTGCGACGGCAATCCGCTCGCGCACGCCGTTATGCGTGGCTACATCGGTCTCGATGGGCGCACCTACCCCAACTACCACTACGAACACCTGGAACGTCTGGCCGAGCGCTATACCGAGCACGCCGGCTATGCCAATCCGGCAGCGATCATCGACTGCAACCATGACAACTCGGGCAAGCGTCCGCTGGAGCAGTATCGCATTTGCAAGGAAGTGCTCGACAGCTGCCGCCGCAACGAGTCCATCTCCAAGCTGGTCAAGGGCTTTATGATCGAGTCTTACCTGGAGGACGGCAACCAGCCGGTCGACGGCGGCGTCTTTGGCAAGTCGATCACCGATCCGTGCCTGGGCTGGGAAAAGACCGACTACCTCATCCACGAGATCGCGGAACGTATTTAGTTACGCGGTTTTGACCAAACCGCGTAACGGCTCGACGCTGCAAACCCGCCAGGGCGGCAATCTGCCTTTCAACTTCGGCGGCATGATCAAAAGATCGATGCCGCCTCGTTTCAAGGCACCTTGCTCGCTCTGGCGGGTTTTCGCTGACGTTTTTTCGACCTGCATTGTTGCCAAGGTTGGCACCAATGACTAATGCGGTAACTAGCTACGTCGGTCCGCTTGACCGGCTGGGTTTCCGAGGTGCCCCAGGTCGCCGCGAGAGAGGAGCGAAGCGTACTTTGGTACGCGAGCGACGGTTTGAGCGGCGAGATGGGGTGCCTCGGGAAGCCGGACGATTAAGCGGACGGTTCCTGCTGCGTAATGCAGTGGATATTTCCACCACCGAAGACGACCTGCTCGGACTGAACGCCGACGCACTTGTAGACGCCCTCGCCCCAGACCTCGTCGTAGATCTTCTGGAGCGTGTCAACGGCAAGCTGATCGTTCTCGTCGCCGTACTGCGGGACGATAACGCCGTGGTTGGTGACCAGGTAGTTCATGTAGGAGGCGATCAGCGGCTCGTCGGCAACGCGCGGCTCGGCGTTCTCGTCGGCGTCGATGGTGTCGCAGGAAGCCTGGTCCATGAACAGCGGGTTCACAGGCATGCAGAGCTTGTAGACCTTCATCTTGCGGCCCTTGGCGTCAACGGCGTTGGAAAGGGTCTCGTAGACAGCATGGCACTGCTCGTAGAACGGATACTCGGGATCGTCAGTCCAGATGCAGGCCATGACGCCCGGAGCGATGAACGTGGCGACGTCATCGATGTGACCGTTGGTCTCCTCGGGGTCGATGCCCTCCTTGACCCAGATGACCTTCTCGACACCCAGATAATCCTTGAGGTGTTCGTCCATATAGGCGCGAAGTTCCTCGCTCCAGGGCTCGAACTTCCTCTTGAACTTGGGCCAGATGGACTCGGGATCCTCTTCCTCCTCCAGAACCGCAGAGCAGGTGCGGCCCGGGGAAAGCAGGCACTGGTCGGTCACGACCACGGTACCTTCGCCGTCGACGGTGATGGAACCGCCCTCGAGGATCATGTCATCGGGACGATAACGACGACAGCCGGAAAGCTCAGCCATCTTAAGGGCGATCTGCTCGTCCTTGTCCCACGGGAAGTACAGGCCGTCGACAAGACCGCCATAAGCGTTGAAGTGCCAGTGGTTGGCGCGCTTATCGCCCTTGCCGTTGATAACAAAAGTGGCAGCGGTGTCGCGGAACCAAGCGTCGTCGGTGGTCATCTCGATAACGGTAACGTTCTCGTCTTCCTCAAAGACGGCCTTGCAGTTGGCGTAGTCGGCCTGATTGACGCATATGGTAACCGGAGTGAACTCGGCAATAGCGCGAGCGATGGCGGCATACTGCTTCTGAGCCGGCTTGGCGCCATGGGCCCAGGTATCGGTGCGATGGGGCCAGCCCATCCACACGCGATCCTGCGGAGCGAACTCAGCAGGCATAAAGTAGCCGTCGGCCTTAGGGGTGGACTCGGACTCGGTGATCGTACGCATAAGATTTCCTCCAAATCGAACGATCGCTTGCTGCAGGCGGGTTACCCGCAGCCTAAAACCAAGAGGTGGCGGACGCCCGTTCCCCGGCAAAGGTCGGGGCGCCCGGCGCCGGTTTTCACGGAGTCGCACCGGCAAGCGACGACGTAACCTGGCGCGCGGAGACAAAACGCACGAAGGATACGGAAGAGAGATTGGGGCGGGCGGTGGTTACCAGAGCTATCGTTCACACCCACCCCGGGGAATGGTCAAGTAGCGAGGAGGGTTGGAGCCCCGAATCCGGGTGCTCTAGTCCTCTTCGGCCTCGGCGGCCTCCTCAGCGAGACGCTGAGCAGCCAGCTCGGGGGTGAGACCCTTGTACTCGGTCTCGCGACCCTTAGCACTGACGACGCGGACAACCTCGCCAATAAGCAAAAGCACGATGAAGATAACGATCATCGGGACCTTATCGCCAATCTCATCGACAGAGAACGGAATCAGCGTTGCAACGATAGCCAGAATCAGCTCGATGCAGGGAATAGCCAGCATGACCTTCATCATGGCACCCTTAAACGGGAACGTGAAGATGCGCTCGCGGTTCGGGTCGTTCTTGCGAAGGTTGAGGAACGCCGGGAACATCGGGATATAAGTGAGCAGCAGAAAGACGACGGAGGTGCCGAAGAGCATCCAGAAAACACCGTTGGAGATGGCGTCAATGGGAACCAGCTGCAGGCACAGCACCAGGGAGGCAACGATGGCGTTGACCAGGTTGGCGCCGTTGGGCATATCGTCATCCGAGATCATCGAGGCAAAGACCTTGGGCATGTTGCCGTGCTCGGCAGCGTAGCGAGCAACGGAGTTGACACCAAAGGACCAAGCAGCCATGTTGGCAAACAGGGTGATCAGGAAGGCGATGCAGATGATCTTAAAGATCATGGAGTCGCCCACCATGGTCTGGACAGCGTAGATCATGCCGTAGTCGGGATCGATGGAATCGGCCGGCACAGCAGCGCCGATGCCAAAACCAGCGAACAGGTAGATCACGGCGATAGACAGGCCGCCAACGATGATAGCCTTGGGGATATCGCGAGCGGGATCGGCCATATCGTCGGTCATGGTGCAGATGACCTCGAAGCCCATGAAGTTAAAGATGATGATCGACAGGTAGCCGAGCGCGTTGGTGTTGGTGAGCTCGGGCAGGAAGGTGGTAGCGGACATGTCGTTCGCAAAACCGTTCTCCATGGCATACCAAATACCCAAAGCGCCGACGATAACGGCAACGGCAACCTTGATGATGGCGCCGCCGTTCAGGACCCACTCGGAGTCGGCCGCCTTGGAGCGACCCATGAGGTAGACGATCCACACAAAGGCAAGATCGATACCCAACTTGGCGATCAGATTGAACTCGACGCCAAAGACCATGCCCAGAATGTCGGGGAACATGGTAGCCAGCGAGGCGATCCACAGCGGGTAGTTAACCCAGTAGTAGTACGAGATGCGGGCGCCCCACTTGTCGCCCAGGCCATCACGTACCCAGTCGTAAATGCCGCCCTCGTCGTCATAGGTGGTGCCGAGCTCGGCAACGACCATGCCATAAGGGAGCAGGAAGGTCAGGATCAGGAAGATCCACCAGAAGAACTGCTGGTTGCCAATGGCAGCAGCGGGAGCGGCGGCCTCGCAAACGAAGACGACGCAGATGATGGTCGAAATGACCGTCAAGAAGGAAAGCTTCTTCTTTCCGTCGCTCATGATGAGCTCCTTCGCTCAGTCTTGGACAAATCGAGACCCTTAAGATATTAAGACAATTGCCAAGCCTCGGTGAGCGGGCGACAGGAGACGAGCATCCGCCGCCCGCAAACGCGCTTCTACGATGAAGTTACGCGGTTATGCCAAACCGCGTAACGGCTCGACGCTGCAAACGCCCCTAAGCGGCAATCTGACGTTCAATCGTCGGTCGCGTACCCAAAGTACGCTTCCCTCCTCTTTCACGTCACCTTGCTCGCTTAGGGGCGTTTTCACTGACTTATGCTCAACCTACGATAATTCCAAACTGGGTGAGTTACTCGCTGTAGCGGGTGGCGATGGCGGCTCGCACCATGCCGGTGCTCATGAGGTAGGTCACCAGGAAGTAGCCGCCGTAGGCTGCCAGGAAGATTGCACAGGTGAGGCCCACGGTGCCACCGATGCTCATATTTCCGAATATGCTCACCAGCTCGATAATCACCTTGAGCGCCACAAAGGAGTGCGCCAGGCCCACTGTCAGCGGGAACAGGAAGAATACCGCTTGCTGCGCCATCACCGAATGGCGAATCTGGCGGTCGTCACAGCCGATCTGTGCCAGCACACGATAGCTGCGGCTGCCGTCGGCCACATTGGAGAGCTGCTGGATCGACAGTATCGCCGCGCACGCAACGACCAGTACAAAGCCAATGTAGATGGCCAGATAGCTAATCATGCCGTTCATTTGCGCTGCTTGCGTGTACATCTCGGAGCGTATGATGAAGATCCCCCATGACCCCGGCTCCTTGCCGTCAACGAGCAGATTGTCGAGCAAAGTGTATTTAATGCTCTCGTCTGCCTCGGTCGTATCCATCCCCTGTTTGTAATTAACGAGCAGGCTACTGGAATACGGCTGCAGATTAAGTTGGGACAACAGCTCGTCGGCAACGACGACGGTACCCGGATTACTGCCCATCGCCGAGTTGGCGATGGCCGCCGTGTCCTTGTCCGACTTATCGGTTGCGGGCTTGAGCTCATGCCCGCCCAAGGTGAGGGTATGGCCGCCGGCCATGTACTTGGTGTACAGGTCGCCCAGCTCACCGCCCATATCACACGTAAGCAGGTACTGGTCGCGGCCAATGCTCACCGGCTCCTCGCCCATCATCTGGCGCAGTTTGTTGTACTGGCTCGCCGGCGTCACAAACAGACCCATCGTATCGGCATTGCTACCCCCGAGCGCCTTGGGGAGCTTTTCGCCCATGGTCTTGCACATCTCACCCGCAGACACCGAAGGATTCGAACCGCCAAACGGGTAACTCAGATACGAATCGATCTGAACATGCTCACCGGCAACATCGGCGATATTGACCTTCTTGCCGGTCTCGTCGTTGTTGTCCGCCGACTCGCCCTTGCCGTGCCATGCGGAGTACAAATCGACCGTTGTATCGGCCAGCACCATGCGATCGGCTTCAGACGGATTGATGTACTCTTTGTAGTAGTCAAGCGTATCGGGCGTGTAATAGACATACGTCTGAGACACGTCAACAGGGTTATAGCGCTCCAGGTTCTCGTTCATCACGTTGGCAATCGACATACCGCACGTCACCGAGGTGATGGCCAAAAACAGGAGCATCGCGATGACGCCCATCGAAAAGCACACCGTGTTGACCTTGGCCGCAAGCTGGCGCACGGTAAACATGTTGAGGCCGCGCCAATACACGCCGCGCAGGCTCTGCAGCAGCTTGATGAGCATGCCTGAGAGTCCCCAGAACAGGGCAAAGGTGCCCACGGTAACCATAGCGGTCGTAATACCAAACTGGTTCATGGCCTCTTGCAGCTTGCTGTCCGTCGCGGTTAGCGGGAACCCATCACGTAGCAGACGGTAATAGGCCACGCCCACAAGCGCCACGCCCACGGCAAAGATGGCAATCGCAATCCAGGGGTTGCGTGTCTTGATGCTCTCGTTGCGACGCTCGGCACCCATAAGCTCGATAAGTTTGGTACGACGCACGGCGCGAAGGTTCAGCAGTAGCGTGAGCACAAACATCACGAGCATGCAGACAAGGGTCAGGTTGAACGCATGCACCGAGAAAAAGAAGTGGAAATTGGCGATCTGCGTCTTAAAGAGCGAGGCCGTAAAGAACGTCATGAGCTGGGAGAGTCCCACACCCAGCACAATGCCGGCGACAAAGGCGCCGACCGAGACAATCACCGTCTCGAGCGCCATGATCGTGGCGACGCGCCCGCGCCCCATGCCGAGCACCTGGTACAGGCCAAACTCCTTCTTGCGGCGTTTCATGATGAAGTTATTGGCATACACCATTAAAAAGGCCATGACACCGGCCAAAAAGTACGTCAGGTCGCCGAGCATGCTGCCCATTACCTGCGCCAAGCCTTTTTCATCGATTCCGGCGATGTCGACCTGCATCGAGATGGTGTTAAAGGCATAGAAGACCGTGACACCCAGGGTGAGCGTCAAAAGGTAGACGAGGTAGTCGCGGCCGGCGCGGCGGACGTTGCCCCAAGCGAGTTTACAGAGCATCGGAGCCCTCACCGCCCATCATGGCAACGACCTCCATAATGCGGTCGAAGAACTCGCGACGGTCGGTGTCGCCGCGGCGCAGCTCGGTGAAGATCTTGCCGTCGCGAATAAACAGCACGCGGCTCGTGTAGCTGGCGGCAAAGCTGTCGTGCGTGACCATGAGCACGGTGGCGCGTAGGCGGCGATTGAGGGCCTCCAGGCTCTCAAGCAGCAGGCGAGCGCTCTTGGAATCGAGGGCGCCGGTGGGCTCGTCGGCCATGATCATGGCGGGATCGGTGACGAGCGCGCGAGCCGCGGCAACGCGCTGCTGCTGACCGCCGGACATCTGGTAGGGATACTTGTCGAGCACCTGGCTGATGGACAGGCGCGCTGCCACATCCTGCACGCGGGTCGAGATCTCTGCCGAGTTTGTGCGGGCGATGGTGAGCGGCAGGGCGATGTTCTCGCGTGCCGTGAGCTTATCGAGCAGGTTGGAGTCCTGGAAGATAAAGCCGAGCTCCTCGCGGCGGAACTGCGAAAGCTTAGCCTGCTTCATGCGCGTCACGTCCTGCCCGTTGATGCGGATCGTGCCACTTGTGGCGCTATCGATGGTCGACACGCAGTTGAGCAACGTCGACTTGCCCGAGCCCGAAGCGCCCATGATGCCAACAAATTCACCGCGGTTGACGGTAAAGCTGACGTCGTTGAGCGCGCGGGTCACGTTGCCCAGCGCTCCGTATACCTTTTCGAGATGCGCGACCTCCAGTACCGGGGTCGCCATGTGCGTGGTTTGCATACCGAGTCCTTTCTTGCAATTAGTCTACGGCATCTATAGTCGCAAGAAGACGAGTCGGCTACCATCGATATGGCTTACGCTTGCCTTACCGTTGTGTAAGGTACGGGTAGCCGCCCTGTTATGTGTTGATGTTGAGGGAGGACTCCTGTTGAAGACTGTTCATGTTGCCGCTGGGATCATTCGCAAGGAAGGATCTGACGAGCTGCTTGCCGTGCAGCGCGGCTATGGCGACATGCAGGGACTTTGGGAGTTTCCCGGTGGCAAGTTCATGCGCGGCGAGACGCCCGAGGACGCCGTACGCCGCGAGCTCATGGAAGAGCTGCAGGTAAAAGTCACCAACCTGCGCGATTTTTACACCGTTGAGTACGACTACCCCGATTTCCATCTCTCCATGGAGTGCTACTACTGCTCGCTGGCCAAAGAGTCTGGCGAGCCCCAGAAGCATGACCGTCAGCTTGATATCCGCTGGATTCCGCGCACCTCGCTTGCCACCGTTGAGTGGATGCCCGCCGACAAAGGGCTTATCGATGCTCTGATTGAGTTGAAGGAAGATCGGCTTGAGGCCAACGGCACTGCCAACAACGCCGAGGCCACCGCGACCGACGAGCCCGCCACCAAACCCAAGCGCGCACCTAAGCGCCGCAGCAAGAAGCGTCCCAAGCCCGGCCTGCTCGACGGCATCGATACCTCGGACCTCTCCGCTGACGAGCGCGAACTGGTCCGCCGTCGCGCCGCCATCAAAAAGTCCATGAAGGGCAACAAGCGTGCGAACACCAAACCCGAGCTGCTCGTTCGCCAGCGCCTGCGGGCAGCGGGCCTTACGGGTTATCGCTTGGAATGGAAGGTTCCCGGTAAGCCCGACATCGCCTTTCCCGGGCGCAAGATCGCCATCTTCGTCAACGGCTGCTTTTGGCACCGCTGCCCCAAGTGCAACCCTAGCCAGCCCAAGCGCAATGTTGAATTTTGGGAGGCAAAGTTTCGCCGCAACGTCGAGCGCGACCGCGCTGCCATCGACGCGCTTACCCAAATGGGCTGGACGCCCATCACCGTCTGGGAATGTGAGCTCAAGAAAGACCGCATCGATACCACCATGGAAAAGGTCATCGAGCAGGTGCGCGCCGCAGAGCCGCAGCGCTAGGAACGAGCCATCCACACGCCCCACACAGGCGAGCCACATCCGCGCCACAAACCTTAGAAAGCCCTTAAGCTCAAAACCTTTCAAGAGTGTTACTCGATACCTCTGACCTGCGGTTTCATGGTTACATCAAACCCGATTAAGCCTTTCTTTAGCGCTTTCTTATCTGCACTCGCGGCATAATACTGCCAGCGCACGGGACCTAGCAGCACACCCCGAGCGCAATCTTTTGGTGGACATCGAGGAGGCCGCATAAGCATGCATTCTTCCAATAACGCAGCACAGCAGCCATCCCTAACATATGCAAACCTTTTCTCCTTCCCCCCGACACAGAGAAACGGCCTCCTCGACTCCCCCACCACAAAAACCAAACGCTCAACCGACCAGGAACTCAACCTGCGAGCATCCTTCGAAAAGCTCCAAGCATCCCTAGACAAAACCTTCCCCAACCAAGCCCGGGCATACTAGCCCCCCACCAGCAAAGCGCCCCTCGCGCACCACTATTCCGCCCCAACGCCACAAGGGCGACGACCTCGAGCAGGTCAACTTGGGGGGGGACGAGGGCTTAGTTCCCCAATCTTTCCGCAGGGGGCAAAAAGCCTCGCCGCACGAAGTGCGCAGCGAGGCTTTTTGCATGCCCGAGGACGATTGGGGAACTAAGCCCTCGTCCCTCCCCGGGATATGTAGCGAGTCGGAGTACCCTTGCTGTTACTCTGCTTTGCCCACGGAGTTGAGGTTGGTCATGCGGATCTTAACCAGCTCGGTGATCTCACGCATACCCTCCTTGGCCGGCTTCTTGGGATCGAAGCAGGCGGGGTTCTCGGCCATGTAGGCCATGAAGCCCTTGGTGTAGGCCTGACGCAGCTCGGTGGCGTAGTTAACCTTGCAGATGCCGTTCTTCACAGCCTCGGCAACCTGCTCATCGGGCACACCAGAGGTGCCGTGCAGAACCAGCGGCACGTCGACGGCGTCGCGGATGGCCTTGACCACGGACTGCTCGATGTGCGGATCGCTCGTGTACACACCGTGGCTGGTGCCAACGCCAATAGCGAGAGAGGTGCAGCCAGTGCGCTCGACGAACTCCTTGGCCTCAGCCGGATCGGTGTAGGGGCTCTCGCCCTCAACCGCGGGACCGTCGTCCTCCTTGCCGCCAACCTTACCAAGCTCAGCCTCGACGGGCACGCCCATGGCGCGGCCAGCGTCGGCGACGGACTTGGTCAGAGCGATGTTGTCCTCGAAGGACTCGTGCGAGCCGTCGATCATGACAGAGGTGTAGCCCGTGCGGAAAGCCTGCATGCAGCGGTCATAGCCATCGCCGTGATCGAGGTGCAGAGCGACGGGCACGGAAGCGCGCTCGGCGGCAGCCTTGACCATGCCGTAGAAGTAGTCCAGACCAGCGGTCTTGATGGTGCCCGGGGTGGTCTGCATGATGACGGGGGACTTGGTCTCCTCGGCAGCGGCCAGAACGGCCATAACAAACTCGAGGTTCTCGACGTTGAACGCGCCGACGGCGTAGTGGCCGGCCTGAGCGTCCTTGAGCATCTTTTCGGTGGTAACAAGTGCCATGAGCGTTTGCTCCTCTCCCTCGCCCGCATCTGGACATCGGGCGTAGTTGTTCACAAGGCGTTTTACCTTGCGTTTTACTGCGCTCATTGTATGAAATTCAGCGGCTTTACACGCGCGAGATATTGAGCCCATGCAGGTCAATACAGTCGTTTTTGAAAAGTAAACGGAAGGAATTTGAGCCGAGTGGACATGTTCGATATTGAATTTTGGGCGTTCAGCGTCTTTCTTTTATAGAAAAGATAAGTAATCGAAAGGTGTTTTCTTACTCAAAAAGAAAATGAACGAAAATAGAGTCAACACAATTCCTGCAAATTTAGCCGAGAATGGAGCAAGCATGGCCCAAGCCACCAACCGTGCCTTTGCCGACGAACGCCGTACCGCCATTTTGGAAATGCTCGATCATAATGCCTCGGTGCAGGTAGCAGAAATCGCCCAGACCTTTGGCGTGTCCTCCGTCACCGCCCGCGCCGACCTTGACGCGCTCGCCGAAGCAGGCAAGCTGCGCCGCACACATGGTGGTGCCGTATCGCTCCACAAACGCCTAACCGTTTCCACGCAGGATCGCCGCATCAATGTCAATGTCGCCGCCAAGCAGGCCATCGCGCAAAGCGCCATCGAGCTCGTCAATGACGGCGACACGCTGCTCGTCGACTCGGGCACCACGGCGCTCGAGTTCGTCCGGCTCCTCGATCAGCGCGACGGTATCACCGTCATCACGGCCGACATTACCATTGCCGATTACATCGACGAGAGCATGCCCTCAGTCGATGTCGTCATGCTGGGCGGGGCGCTGCGCAAAGGCCATCGTTATTTGTACGGACCGCTCACTATGCAGGCGCTCCAAATGGTCCACGCTGATCTGGCCGTCATGTGCCCCGGCGCCTTTGTCCCCAGCTGCGGCTTTACGACCGACTTTCCCCAGATGGCCGAGACCAAAACGGCTATGATCGCCGCGGCCCATCAAAGCGTCGCCCTCATGGACGCCAGCAAGGTTAACGGACGCGGCATGTACCGCTTTGCCGAGCTGACCGATGTCGACGCCATCGTGATGGACCGTGACCCCGATCATTCCGTCGCCACCTCAATCGCCGAGGCCACCGACGCCGGCGCCCCAACCCTCATCATCGCCACCGCCTAAAACCAAAAACCACCACAAAGGTGCCTGAGTCCCCTTTGCGGTGGTTTGAACGGCACGGCGGTTCGCTCCGCCAGTTTGTCTCAATCTGTAACAACTAGACCCCTAAAAGTCAGTTAACTGTTACAGATCGAGATAATTCCGCTCGACCCCCGCCCTTAATCTAAACCTGTAACACTTAGAGACGATTTAGACGCCCAGATGTTACAGATTGAGACAATCGGATCCCGAAATGGAAAAACCACCACAAAGGTGCCTGTCCCCTTTGTGGTGGTTTTGACGGTAGAAGCGAGCCGTTGTTACTTGGACAGCTCGTCGGCGAGGGCTTCAATCTGGGCGCGCGAGGCGTCGCTGAGCGAACCTAGCACGGTCACCTTGTTCTGCGTCAGGGTGATGTCCTTCATGCCCTCGAGCTCCTTGGTCATAACCTTGGCAGCGGCGGGCGCCCAGGAACCGGCCTCAACAAGCGCCACCGTGCGGTTCTGGTAGGCATGCTCGGCGAGCGTATGGATGAAGGTGCTCATGAACGGGAAAATCTCGCCCTGATAGGTGATGGAAGCGAGTACCAGACGGTCATAGCGGAACGCATCCTCAACGGCCTCGGCCATGTCGTCGCGAGTCAGGTCAAAGACGGAAACCTTCTGGCCGCGGGCCTCGAGCGCAGATGCAAGCTCCTCAACGGCAGCCTTCAGATGGCCATACACGCTTGCATAGGCAATCGTAATGCCCTCGTCCTCGGGCTGGTAGCTCGACCAGGTGTTGTAGGTGTCAAGGTAATAGCCCAGGTTCTCGGTCAGCACGGGGCCGTGAAGCGGGCAGATGATCTGGATGTCCAGGTCGGCGGCCTTCTTGAGCACGGCCTGCACAAACTTGCCGAACTTGCCCACGATGCCAAAGTAGTAACGGCGCGCCTCACAGGCCCAACCTTCCGGATCCTCGATATCGTTGGCGCCAAACTTGCCAAAGCCGTCGGCGCTAAAGAGCACCTTGTCGGTGGACTCGTAGGAGAAAAGCACCTCGGGCCAATGAACGTTGGGGGCGCCGACAAAGGTTAGGCTGTGGCCGCCCAGGTCGAGCACGTCGCCCTCTTTGACGACCATCTTACGCTCGGGGAAGTCGGTGCCAAAGTAGTTGACCATCATACGGAAGGCGCCCATGCTGGCCACGATCTGGGCCTGGGGGTAGCGCTCCATAAAGGCGGCGATGCCAGCAGAGTGGTCGGGCTCCATATGATGAACGACCAGGTAATCGGGCGTACGGCCATCGAGCACGGCCTCGATGTTGCCGAGCCACTCATCAACAAAGCCGGCATCGACCGAATCGGCGACAGCGATCTTTTCGCCCAAGATAACGTAGCTGTTGTATGCCATACCGTTCTCGGACACATCGTACTGGCCCTCGAACAGGTCAATGTCGTGATCGTCGACGCCAACGTAGCGGATATCCTTGGTGATCTCCATCAGGCAAAGCCTCCTAGATAGACAAAAGAGCCCGTCTATCATAGCACTCGGCTGCATCCCAACAGCTATCTGCCGGCATCCTTACCGATTGTTATTGAAATGCGATAAATCGCCGTTTATCAGCACAAACTATGCACGCGGTGCCGCCGTACTATGTCGAACGATGAGCTGACCGGAAATACGAATGGCAACAGTTTTGCCCGCCGTACCCGCCTCGGGAACCGCATGCTCAAACACCTCGCGTCCGCGCTGATGTAGATCGAATCGCACGGTCGTGAGCTCGTTGTGTGCGACAAAATCATCGAGCGAATCGTCGACGCCCACCACGCTCACGTCCTCGGGCACGCGCAGGCCGCTATCGCGCAGCGCTGCAATAGCGCCGTTTGCCATCTGGTCGTTTGCCGCGTAAATCGCCGTCATGGCGCGGTCATGCTCGGCCAGGTACCTGCCGGCCTCGTAACCGCTGTTAGCAGACCAGTCGCCCTCGAGCGGCTCTGCCGGCTCGATGTGTTTACGCTCGAGCGCATCCTGCCAACCGGCGCGACGAAATTGCTCGTCGACCGAGAAGGACGGGCCGCTAATATAGCGAATCTGCTCGTGCCCCAGCTCAAACAGGTGATCCATAAGCAAGAGCGAGCAGCCGTAATGATCGGAGTCGACCGTGGTCACCCGCGGGTGCGCATACATGGTAACGATGACCGTGCCAATGCCCGGCAGTGGATCAAACGTCTCAAAATCGGGCGCCATACGGCTCATGCCGATGATGATGCCGTCCACCGGCAATGCGGCCATACGACGCGTTGCCTCGGCAAGCGAGAATTCCTCGGTCTTGGACATCTCGACCAGCGTGATGGCGCAATTATGCTCGCGAGCAGCGCTGGCGATGCCATCGATCATTGAGAGGTTGCCAAACTTGGTGACATCGTTGATGCACAGGCCGACCGAATGGTAACGGCCATCGCGCAGCGAGCGACCGGCATAACTCGGACGAAAGCCGAGCTCTTGCATAGCAGCCTGCACGCGCTGGCGCGTCTGCTCGTTAACGTTGGGCAAGCCGTTGGCGACGCGCGAAACCGTCTGCTGCGAAACGCCGGCAGCGCGGGCGACGTCAGCCATGGAGACCGGACGCGAACTGGTATCGTTGGACGGGCGCCTTGCCACAGGATCACCTTCACCCTTGCGAGATCTGAATAGCGTGAATGCCGGCCCGGGCAGTAATACATCCCGCGCCGAGGCCCGCTATCGTCGGACGCATGTTAACGTACTCTACTTTTTCTATCTGCATCTCTTCTGCTTTATAAGTCCATACGGCAGTACCGTTCACGGCTGTATTTCTACCGATTACCAGATTCTCAAAAAGTGACAAGCGATGTGTTATGAGTACGTTAACATAGCCCGTAACGTGCGGTATCGTGAACACTTGGTTCATGCCGCTTCAAGTTGTTAACGTACTCATAACGACGCAAAACTCACCCGTGCGCGCCAAGGAAAGGACTCCCATGACCACGCCCGACGAAAAGACATTCGCCACACTTACCAAGCTGTTTGAGGAGGAGTTTGGCCCCATCGGCGACCGCCAGGTGCTCTACGTGCACGCGCCCGGCCGTTCCGAGATCAGCGGCAACCACACCGACCACGAGGGCGGCCACGTTATCGCCGGCTCGCTCGATGTCGCCGTCGACGGCATCGCCGTGGCAACCGATTCCAACAAGGTTCGCGTCGCCGACGAGGGCTATCCTACGTTTGAGATCACGCTCGACACGCTGGATATTCAAGAGTCCGAGAAGGGCACGTCCGCAAGCCTCGTCCGCGGTATGGCCCACGAAATCGCTGCTCTGGGCGTTGAGCCCCAGGGCTTCGACTTTGCCTTTACCTGCTCCGTCCCCTCGGGCGGCGGCCTTTCCAGCTCTGCCGCCGTCGAGGCCGCATACGGCCGCGCCATGGAGACACTCTGGGGCGCACCCGTCATCGAGCCCGTCGCGCTCGCCCAGATGAGCCAGCGCACCGAGAACAACTATTACGGCAAGCCCTGCGGTCTTATGGATCAGGCAGCCGTGTGCCTGGGCGGCCTTGCCTACATGGACTTTGAGGACCAGGCTCAGCCTAAAACCCAGAAGCTCGAGCTCAACTTTGAGGATCACGGCTACGCGCTCGTGCTCGTTAAGGTCGGTGCCGACCACGTGGCCGCCACCGACGACTACGCCGCCGTTCCGCGCGAGATGCAGGACGTCGCCGCCGAGTTTGGCAAGGCACGCCTGTGCGAGGTAAACGTGGCGGACTTTGACGCCAAGCTCCCCGAGCTGCGCGCCAAGCTGGGTGACCGTGCCTGCCTGCGCGCCGTTCACTACTGGTACGAAAACGGCTTGGTCGACAAGCGCTGGGCAGCCCTGAACGCCGGCGACATCGACCAGTTCCTGGTCCTGACGCGCGAGTCGGGCGCCAGCTCTGCCATGTACCTGCAAAACGTCGTTGCCAAGCTGGGCTCCGAGCAGCCTTCCATGTATGCCCTGGCGCTGGCCGAGCACGTGCTCGACGGCCGCGGCGCCGTCCGTATCCACGGTGGCGGCTTTGGTGGCACCATCCAGGCCTTCGTGCCGCTCGAGCTCGTCGACACCTTTATCACCAAGATGAACAGCTGGCTGGGCGAAGGCTCTGCCCGCCACTACGCAATTACTGACAAGGGGGCTTACGCGGCATGGCTGTAATGACCGACGTGCGCGAGGCTGCGCAGGGCCTTATCGAATATGCCATCCACCGATCGATGATCGGCCAGGACGATCGCATCTGGGCCTACAACACCATTCTGGAGTGCATCGGCGCCACGGGTCCGGCGCTCGACATGGCCTGGGTGCTCCAGGTCGAGAAACTCTCGTTCTTGCACCCCGATACACTCCCCAATTTTGACCTGGAGGGCACGCTTGCCGCGCTTTCCGAGGCCGCCGTTGTCAACGGTGCCGCCGAGGACACGGCATCGGGCCGCGACCGCATCGCCATGCGCATCATGGGCGTGCTGATGCCGAGGCCTTCGGTTGTAAACGAGGAATTCAACGGCCGCATGGGCGTCAACGAGCCCCGCGCCGCGACCGACTGGTTCTACGGCCTGTGCTGTGACGCCGGTTACGTGCGCCGCGCCGCCATCGCGCGCAACATCAAATGGAGCACTTCCACCAACTGGGGTGACCTGGAGATCACCATCAACCTGTCAAAGCCCGAAAAGGACCCGCGCGATATTGCCGCGGCCGGCGCCGCCAAAAACACGGGCGAGAAGTATCCCGCCTGCCAGCTCTGCATCGAAAACGAGGGCTATCCCGGACGCTCCGCTGCAGCCGACGGCGGCGCCCATCCCGCCCGCCAGAATCTGCGCGTTATCCCCATTAAGCTCGACGGCGAGCGCTGGGGCTTCCAATACAGCCCGTACGCGTACTTTAACGAGCACTGCATTGCCATGAGCTCCGAGCATCGTCCGATGCACGTCGACCGCAAGGGGCTGACCTGCCTGCTCGACTTTGTCGACCTGTTCCCGCACTACTTTATTGGCTCCAACGCCGACCTGCCCATCGTGGGCGGCTCGATTCTGTCGCACGACCACTTCCAGGGCGGCGCGCACGAGTTCCCCATGATGCATGCCGCCGAGGTCTCGCAGTTTAGCGTGCCCGGTTTTGACCAGGTCAGCGGTACCGTGCTGCAGTGGCCGCTCTCGGTGTTGCGCCTGCGCTCGCATGACCGCGCTCAGCTGCTCGACGCTGCCGAGAAGATTATCCTCGCCTGGCGCGAGTGGACCGATGAGTCTGTGGGCGTTATCGCGTACACAGCCGATGACGTGGCGCACAACACCGTAACGCCTGTCATCCGCCGCGTCGACTCTCGCGGAAATGCCGGCGGCGAAATCTACGAGGCCTACCTGGCGCTTCGCTGCAACATCACGACCGACGAGCATCCGCTGGGCGTGTTCCACCCGCATGCCGAGTACCACCACATTAAGAAGGAGAACATCGGCCTGATCGAGGTCATGGGCCTGGCCATTCTTCCGCCGCGCCTGGTTCCCGAGCTTGGCGCTGTCCGTGAGCATCTGCTGGCAGCCAAGGTCGATGCCAGCTACGATCTTGCCGGTGCGCTCGAGGTCGATGATCTTTGTCGCAGCCATGCCGCGTGGGCCGAGGACGTCTTTGCTCGCCGCGCCGACGAGCTTACGGCCGACAACGCCATCGATATCCTGCACGAGGAGGTCGGCGTGGTGTTTGGCCACGTGCTCGACAACGCCGGCGTCTTTAAGTGGGACGAGGCGGGACGCGCCGCCCAGCAGCGCTTTATCGACTCGCTGTAGCACGCGAGCTCGAACGCACGCACTTAACAAATAGTGCCTACACGACCGCGGCGCCCGCCGGCAACATCGCCGGCGGGCGCCGTTTTCTGATGCAAGGGTAACTAATTTGCACCAAAACAAGGAGTGTCCCAAACTGCCGGCAGAAAAAGAACGTCCCCAGATGCCGACCTAAACCCACACATTATTCGATGGAAAAACGTGGTTACCTCCCACATTATTCGAAGGAAAACGTGGTTCATTCCCACATTTTTCGATGGAAAGACCAACACGGTCTTATACTAACCATGATCGTTAGGAGGCAGTATGCAGCGACAGCTAATGGACGAACTCATCGCTTGGAAATCTAGGGCAAACCGCAAGCCCCTCCTGCTTAAGGGGGCCCGCCAGACGGGAAAAACCTGGCTTCTCAACGAATTCGCAGGCCAGCAGTATCAAAACGTCATCCGTTTTGACTTTATGCTCGAACCGGGCGCACGCTCGCTGTTCGACGGAAGCCTTGACCCCAAACGCATCATCTCCCAGATGGAGCTCCTGCGCGGCCAGACCATAACGCCGACAGACACACTCATCATCTTCGACGAAATCCAAGAGGCACCGCGTGGCATCACCTCGCTCAAATACTTCAACGAGCTGGCGCCGGAATACCATATCGTGGCAGCCGGCTCCTATATGGGGCTCGCGCTCCGACGCGAAAACGAGTCGTTCCCCGTCGGCAAGATTGACCAGCTTACCATGCGCCCCATGGGGTTTGTCGAGTTCGTTCGTGCCGTCGATGGCGATCCGCTCGCAGATGCCATCCTTGCCGCAGACATGGACCTGCTGGCAAACGTTTCCGAAAAGCTCGAGCGCCTGCTCAAGGAATACCTCGTTGTCGGTGGCATGCCAGAAGTTGTCTCCGCTTTCGCCGCCTCCCACGATTTCATCGAGGCCCGCAGGCTTCAGCAGCAAATCATCGAAGCTTACGAATCCGATTTTGGCAAGCATGCGCCAGCCCGCATCGTCGAGCGCATGAGGCTGGTTTGGAAATCCCTTCCCGGCCAGCTCGCAAAGGAAAACAAGAAGTTCGTCTACGGCGCGCTTCGTCCCGGGGCGCGCGCACGCGATTTTGAGGAAAGCCTCCAGTGGCTCATGGACTATGGAATCGTTCATAAGGTACCACGTGTTTCCGCCCTAAGAGCACCGCTCACAAGCTACGAGGATCTCTCGGGCTTCAAGCTATTCTGCATCGACACCGGCATCCTCGGAGCACTCTCCGGCCTCACGCCAGCCATTGTTCTGAACGGGCCCGCTGTTTTTACGGAGTTCAAAGGCTCGCTGACCGAGCAATACGTCGCACAGGAGCTTTTGCTCCAAGGCAAAACTCCCGCGTATTGGTCATCCTCCTCCGGCAATGCAGAGACTGACTTTGCCATCGACCATGCGGGGACCGTGCTTCCGCTCGAGGTCAAGGCAGCAGAGAATCTCAAAGCAAAGAGCCTGAGGATTGCCTGCGAGAAGTTCAAGCTCGAGCGCTGCGTGAGAACATCGTTAGCGGCATATAGAGACGAGGGCGCGCTCGTCAAGATTCCGCTCTGGGAGATTGGGCAAATCGACAAGCTGGCATAGGCGCTGTGGAGGGGTGCCCCGTAAGGAGTGTCCCAAACTGCCGGCAGAAAAGAAACGTCCCCATCTGCCGCATTCCCGAAGCAAGGCAACACCGATGTTTTGGCAACGTCAGCGAGCGGGCTGCATTTGAGACAAGGTGACGTGAAACGAAAGGGCGCAGACCTTCTGGTTGCGCCCTTGAAGTTGAACGTCAGATTGTCCAAATGCGGCCCGCGCAGCGTCGAGCCGTTACGCGGTTTGGTAAAACCGCGTAACTCTAAAGCTCCGTTACTTCAACGTTGTTGAAGATCTCATCCCAGCGGTCCATGACCAGGTGGCCGGTCTTGGGATCCATGGCGTTGAGCTTGCCGCAGGTATTGGCGGTCTTGAGCACCGTGACGTCGTCGGCGCCAGCAGCAATGGCATGTGCAAAGCCGGCGATGGTCGAGTCACCGGAACCCGTCGCGTTCACAGCCGCAATCGCAGGCGTCTTGGCGCGGAACGCGCGACCCTCATGGAAGCCCACCGAACCGGCAGCGCCCATCGAAACGACAACCCAGGGAATACCGGCAAAACGGTCATCGGCGGCAAGCGCCTCGCGCAGGGCATCGACATCATCGGTCGTAAAGGACGTACCCAGCAGGCCGTTAATCTCGGTCAGGTTGGGCTTTACGAGCTCAGGCTTAGCGTCGGACTTCAGCGCGGCCTCCAGCGATGCACCCGAGGTATCGAGTAGCACCTTGGCGCCCGCCTCCTCGGCGATCTTGACGAGCTCGGCATAGTAGCCGGCATCGATGCCACGCGGCAGCGAGCCCGAAAGCGTCACAACGTCCGCCTTCGCTGCAAGCTCGGCAAACTTGGCCGTAAAGGCCTCGAGCTCGGCCGGGGCGATCTGCGGGCCGCTCTCCAGCAGCTCGGTCTGATTGCCCTCGTGCAGAATATTCAAGCAAATGCGCGTCTCACCGGCGATGGGCACAAAGTCGTTCTTGACGCCGTCGGCATCCATGAGCTCGGCCATATAGGCACCCATATGGCCACCGAGTAGACCGGTCGCGAGCACGTCATCGCCCAGCTGCAGCAGCACGCGGCTCACGTTGAGGCCCTTGCCGCCAGCGGTCTTTTCGGGCGTCACACGGTTAACATCGTCGATGATCAGCTTGTCGAGCTGATAGCGCGTATCAATCGACGGGTTCATGGTAACGGTCAGAATCATGTTGAACTCCTGTTCCGGGGCGGCATGACCCGCCCCAAACATACGATAACTCGTTAAAGGATCTCGATCTCAAAGCCGCGGGTAACGGTCTCCCCCGGCTTGGCCACCAGGCAGCCACGCTTGTGCTCCAGAACATCGTCCTCATCGGAGCAGGTGGACAGACCACCCCACGGCTCAACTGCCACAAAGTCGCCCTCGGGCTTGCTCCATACAATCAGGTACGGCATATCGGGGAACGTCAGGCGCACGCCCTTGTCCTCGGTTTTCTTGGTCAGCGTAACCACGCGGCTCTCGAGCACGTCGAAGATGGTCTCCGCGAAGTCGAAGAGTTCGTGGGTAAGCGGCAGGTTCTGGCCGATCATGGGATTCTTGCTGCGATGCTCAACATCAATCAGGCCCGTCGAGGGAACGGCAGTACAGAGCTCGGCGGCCTCACGCTGCTCAAAACGGAGCTCGTAGTCGTCATAGGACTCGCCCTCGTCGAGCGGGCACTTAAAGCCGGGATGACCGCCCACAAAGAACGGCATGTCCTCGGTGCCCTCATTGGTCACCTCGTACGACACGACCACCTTTTCCGAATCAATCGTGTAGCGAGCAACGATCTTAAACGGATACGGGTACTGCTCGAGCAACTCGGCATGGTCGGCAGAGCTTAGGCTCAGCGCAACCATGTTGTCGCCCTGCTCCTCGAGCTTCCACTCCTGTTTGCGCGCAAAGCCGTGACGGGCGAGCTTTACCTCGCGGCCGCCCATGGCCATTGCGCGACCATCACGAAGGCCGCCGCAGATCGGGAAGCAAATGGGTGCCTGGCCCGACCAGACCGAAGGATCGCCCTGCCACAGATACTCGCGACCGTCGGCCACAATTGAGGTGAACGAGCCGCCCGCCGTGCTCAGTGCTACGCGGATAGAACCGTTATCAAGAACAAACTCCATAGGAGCCTTCCCTTTCTTATGACAGCCCGCCAAGTCAATAGGGCTGATAGAAAACCGGCCCGCGCCCCCTCACAGAAACGCGAGCCGTCAACGGACTAGTTAATTACGCCGGATACCCGCTAATCATGGTATTCGCCGCGGTCCCACTTCTCCAAGAACTCGTCAAAGAAGTGCGGGTCAGCCTGAGCCTCGGCGTCGGCCTTATTGCAGGCATCGATCTTGGCGATCAGGGCGTCGTGCTCGGGGGTCTTCTCGTAGGGCTCCTCCAGGAAGGCAAGCATGATATCGGCCATCAGGAACTCGCCGGTAATCTTGCCGCCAAAGCCCACGATGTTGGCGTTGAGCTCGCGACGGGCATACAGGGCAGAGGTCATGTCGCGGACCAGGGCGCAGCGGGCGCCGGGAACCTTGTTGACGGCGTTGGTGATGCCGATGCCGGTGCCGCACAGGGCCACGCCAAAGTCGGCCTTGCCGCTGGCAACAGCCTCGCCCACGGCCTTACCGTAGATGGGATAGTGCGTACGGGTGTGGCTGTAGGTGCCGCAGTCGAGCACCTTGTAGCCAGCCTGCTCCAGGCGGTCGGCCAGATAGATCTTCTCGTCCGTAACGATATGGTCGCAACCGATTGCGATGGTCTTCTTCATCAGAACGTCCTTTCGTCTGAATTCACAAGTTGAGGTAGAAGTTCGAGTTCTCGGTGGCTCTCGTTAGGCCATCTTGTTGAGCATGTCGACACGGATCTGGTGACGGCCGCCGGCGTACTGGGCACGCAGGAACTCACGGGCGATCTTCTTAGCGACCTCGGTGCCCACAACGCCCGGGCCCATGGTGACCATGCGCGAGCCGTTGTGCTCGCGGGTCATGTAAGCGGAACGCTCGTCGGAAATGTTGGCGACGACCATGCCCTTGATCTTGACGGCGGCCATATAGGAGCCGACGCCGTACTTATCGAATGCGAAGCCCTGGGAATCCTTGTGCTCCAGCAGGTCCTTGGCAACGGCGGTCGCGGAATCGACAAAGTCCGCGGCAGGGGTCTCGGAATAGTCGACGACCTCGTGACCGTCGGCGATGAGCATCTCCTTGATGGACTCCTTCATCGACATACCGTCGGCATCGGAAGCGATTACAACCCTCATGACATCCTCCTTGAGAGATACGCAGGTGCGTAGTTTCTGTTTGGAAGTGTTGAATCGCATTCAGGTCCGGGCATCTGAATGTGCGGTTCTTCACTGTTCATGTTTATTTGAACACATTCGAACATAAACTGCAACAACTATTTGTTTATCTTTGTTCTTTTTTGAGCAAATACCGTTCACAGGTGATTGCTGACCGTTTGGACCCGGCGCGGACGTAGCGACCATGTGTTCAACAAATCAAAACCACCCCTAAAAGGGGTGGTTTGCTCTTAGGGTATAACCCTTAGATTTCCGGCACGCGTCTAAAGGCGCCGGCCCTCACGGGGTTCGGGCCGCACTGCAGATTGACCCGTGGCGGGCCGGTCAAACCGGCGCTATTTACGCCCCGGCCCCCTGCCGAAGGGGCCCTCGTACTCCTTGACGCTCAGCCGGTCGAGCGCGATGTCGGCCTTCTCCTGCTCCCGGATGTACTTCGCGATCGTGGCCTCGTTCAGGCCGACCGTGGACACGTAGTAGCCCTCGGCCCAGAACTTCCTGTTGCCGAACTTGTACTTCATGTTCGCGTGCTTGTCGAATACCATCAGCGAGCTCTTCCCCTTCAGGTAGCCCATCACGCTCGATACGCTGTACTTCGGCGGTATCGCCAGCAGCATGTGGACGTGGTCAGGCATCAGGTGCCCCTCGATGATCTCTATCCCCTTGTACTGGCAGAGCTTCCTGAAGATCTCCCCAAGGTCGGACCTTATTTGGTTGTAGATGACTTTGCGCCTATACTTCGGCGTGAACACGACGTGGTACTTGCACATCCACTTCGTGTGCGACAGGCTGTAGGCCTTCTGGGCCATACGCCACCACCGCCCTCTCGACTCGGATTCCTTGCGGCCTGAACAATCGCAAGTG
>DXMY01000025.1 GCA_019413925.1 Collinsella sp. | reverse complement strand
TGGCGCGTCTCGGCCCTGGGCGGAGGCCGCCACTCGTTCACGTCCGCCTCCGGGCTGGCGCTGGACGACCGGGGGCAGCGTACCTCGGAGGGCAACACGGTATGGCTCTACGAGCCCAACGGGGGGCCCGCCCAGGCGTGGGTCCTTACCTAGCCTGCAAGACCCTTTAAATACATTTTGACAATCTCCCGACATGATTCAGGGAGAAGCCTTCTTACTAATTTCTTGGTATAGAAAATTATTCCACGCTCTCGCCTTTTATACATACACTCAACGGAATGCCAACCACCTTCGACAAATGCGTCAATATAGAGCTGTCTGTCTTTTGGAAGAGCGCTCGGGTGGCGGAGCTGATCGTTGCCCTTAGCGATATCGTCAAATTCGACAGGGTACAAGTCCAGAGCGTTGCTGGATTCAATAAACTCCCTGCCGCGGTCGTTATTCACCAGCAGGCAGGAAACGCCCTTCATTTGATTGAACTTCTCGGCATCCTTCAGGACGTCGGGCCTGTTTACATCGACGCCCCAAAAATCGCCGATAGTAAGATCGCCGGCGCGAAATCTCCCTGCATAGGGACACCTATAGCAGCTATCGCGAAGCGTCTTAAGGTTCAGGAACATGTCGTAGTAGGGGGATTTCGCCGCAGGAATGGTGACCTCTCTTCCGTCCTCAAGAAGAAGAAAAAGAAGGAGAGAGTTACCCCACCCCTCGCGCTTGCACCTAAACCGGAAATCAACCACGGGAGACCCAAGCTGTTTGCCATAGCCCTCAACGCAGTCCGCGAACATGCGGCCGGAAGGGACACCGTGACAGACCAGGTCAATAATTGTAAGGCCCTCATAATCGCGCCCGAGGAAACCCCTAAGGCCGGCGACCTGGCAAGGCGTTCCACAGAACAAGACCCGCCTTCCATCACGAAGGTCCGCCTTCACGTCGGCAAAGCAAGCTCCAGCGTCGCTCTGGACATATTTTGAGTTGAGAAGCGGGCGAAGCTCATCAACACTCACAGCACGACGATGCAACACTCGAAGAGTATTCCCCTCGCGCTCATAGGCAGCACCGTATACGACCCCGCCAGAAGAAATATGCTCACGCGCAACGGAGCCGAAAACTCCGCCGGAAGCGGACTCCGAGACATCGTCCCTACCGGCAGCGGCAAAGAACGGTCCAGCGGAATTAGAGCCTATCCCCCGGTTGAGGCCGCACGCCCTCGTGCACGCGCCGCAGCCGATGCAGAGATCGCTATCAATTGCGGGAAGAACAAACCCATCCTTACCCTCAGACATGGTGATGGCGCTTTTTGGGCAACCAGCGGCACAGGCCCCGCATCCGCAGCAATGCGATGGCGACTCAAACAGTGTGGGAACTTCGCCCCTTTTCACGGTAGACATGCAGTTATCCCCCTATTTGCGAGCCGAAACAATCTTACGCAGGATATCGGCATTCATATAAACGGAAAAAACCAGCGCAATTGCCAGGCAGGCGATCGAGCTTAAGATGCCCGCACCGTAAGCGGACAGATAATAGAAAACGAATACGCCGACAATTGAAACTAAAGTTAAAACCTGCTCAACCCGGTCTTCGACAAGCTTCGTAAACTTAGCGACCTTAATCCTGCGGTACTCATTCACGACGATCATCGCCAAGAGCGTTGCAACAGATGCACCATAAAGACCGAAGTGCGGAATCAACACAACACACAGAACGGCGCAAAGGGCCGCAGACACCGCAGTGGTAGTACCCATAATTCCGGTTTCCTTATGTGCGGTAAAGATGCCACCGTAAAAGCCGGAGATGTTGCTGAAGTACGTCGCCAGGAGCAATATCGGCACATACAGCAGGCCCTCACCGAATGAACCCTTAATCAGGATGCCGTACACGAGGGGCATAAGCGCAGACATAAGCAGAACGACGCTCATCATGAAACGCCTTAGCGCACGATACACAGAGTTATAGAAAGTCGACTCGTCCTCATCGGAGTTGAGGACGCGCGCCGAGCTCTCCTTCCAAGATTGATAGAAGAAGCCATACACCTGGTCCATGACACCGGGGAACTTGTAAGAGACGGCGTACACGCCGGCGGCAGAAGCACCGAGCGTATTCATGATAATTAGCCTGTCTAGCAGGTTGTTAATAGTCCAGGAAACCTTGTTGGGAATGAGCGGAAAGGAATACCGCAGGAGCTCTCGAGCATAGGAAATGGAGAAAGCCGACGGATCGATATAGCGCCAGAGCTTCCGCATGACCATGAACACGAGGGCAACACCGCCCTGCGCAATAACCGTGGCGGAAAGCATGCCCACAACGCCCCAACGCAGAACAGCGATAAACAAAACGTTTAGCACGATGGTAAGAGCGCTCGCAGTGAAATTCATGACGGAGTAACCCACGGTATCCCCGAAACCACGTAGGACCGCAGAAGCCATCTGCAGAAGCGCGCCAGCGACAACAAGGCCCACGACCCAGCCAAGATTTTCTGGCATAAATAGCAACCAGACCAGAATCGCCAAGACCGCAAAGCACGCGCAGCCAGCAAGAAGAACAGCGCAAGACGCGGTCACGGCCTTAGACCGATCACCATCGGTGCGACAATCGATGAGGAACCGAAACAGTGCTTCATCCATAAGTAGGGAGACAGCAGGAACGCAGAACAGGGCGATAGTGTTGATGTAGTCGACGGTACCATAGTCGCCAGTGGAAAGAACTGAGGTATAGAGCGGCAGCAGAAGAAACGAAACAAGCTTGGTTGCCATTCCGCCCACCGCAATAATGCCAGTGTTCTTAATAAGTCGACGCGTCTCCCCCATTACGAAAGCGCCTTTCTAAGATAAGCGCAGGAATGCTCCCGCAGAGAATCCAGGCGAGAGTCCACGTCACTCCACTCACAAGGGGCAATATCGTCGGCGCACATAACATCGACGCAACGGTCAGACAGCCCGATATTACTCAGCAAGTCGCGCATACGCGCACCAGACTTATCAGTCGCATATACGCGGAAGGGCCTATGAAAGAGAACTGAGAATACAGTTGCATGAAAGGAATTGGTAAGAATAAGGCTTGCGTGCGCAATAAGCGAGACGAACTCCTCAGGGCCAACACCAAACAGGTTAATAGAATTTGGGATATCTAGGTTTTTATCAGATATGTAAGCAACCTTCATGCCCGTTGCTTCCGTCATCGCGACGGTGCTCTCAATAAGTTCGGGGCACTCGCGTAGTAGATACATAAATATATATTCACCCTGCAAAACATCTTTAGATGCCATATCTGCGTAGTCGTTAGAATCCAACAAAAGTGTGGGATCTAAGACAACATCTATAGGCGCATCGACAAGGGTCTGAAATAACGGAACCGTCTCCTCCTCGCGAACAGACAGGAAATCAAACCTTGAGAGCAACTCGGATACAAGCTGTTCATCAAAATTCTCAGGTCTAAAGTTAGTGTGCGCAAGACTGGGAGCGTAAGCGACTCGACGTCTATCTCCAGCGAATGAAAGGAAATAGGGGCCAACAACACCTTGTGTACAATCGAGATTCCATATTTGATCGCTACCACAAATAAAGCAATCAAACTGATCCGCAAGCTCGCACATCTCCTCTTCATTTTGCCAGCGATAAGACTTCTTCGTCATGACGAAATATTTATTTGAAAAATCCTCGAATGCAGTCTTTCTTGACAAATACCTATTTAAACAGCGCAATGTTCGCAGCGTTGCCTTTGGATGCCGGAGCTGAAGCAGCTTATACTGTTCATAATCGTGAGAACGGTAGTCGATAATTTGCACTTCATGTCCCATATTTTCCAAAACCACTTGAAGCGCATGAGACTGAAGCGCAGACCCGAAGTTCAATGCGCCGTGAAAAGTAATCGTTCCGATTTTCATTATTTATCTGTTCCTGTTCACCCAAATATTAATTGCATCTGAAACACTAAGCCCAGAACCCCCCTGCGCCGCAAGGGCAAGAGAAGCGAGAAGATAACGGTTATAATCCGAAGAACGAAGAGATCTCTCGATATCCCTCCATCTGCCGTTTAACGATGTGTTCTTCGTCTTAAAATCATCAATTGAATTAAACGTGTCGCAACAACAAGCAAACATTGTTTTACGCGCGCTGTTGTCCAAGGTAACGGTTCTCCCAAGCAAAAGCGGCCCGAACAGAGGAAGAATACGATCGAAGTCTTCCTGAGAGTAAGAAATTCCAAGCTCCGAACGATAAGAAATCAATTCATCGAGAACCCAATACGAATCAAGGCCCTTAACATTAGTAGGGGTAGACTGCATAATGGATCCAGGACGGATTCGGTAATAATAGCCGCTCAAATCATAACAAGGCTCATCCTTGAAGAAAGAATCAATCCATAACGGATGAATCAGATCTTCATACCATGCGCCTACGGGAAAACCTAGTCGATTCCAGACTTCACGACGATATAGTCTGCCCCACGGCACCATCCAACTAGCTCTATCGTTCTCTATCTCGCCAATCAAACCATCATCAGACATATATCTAAAAGTCGATGTAACGAAATCCGCAGATGTTTGAACGAGCCTGCTCCACATAGCCTCAAGATACCCTGGCCCGATCATGTCATCAGAATCCACGAACATGATGTACTTACCGCGAGAAACCCTAAGACCCGCATTGCGCGCTGCGGAAAGACCGCCGTTTACCTGGTGAATTACAAGAACATTGGGCATTAATCCATACGAATCGGCTATAGCACCAGAATCGTCTTTAGACCCATCATCGACAATAATAACCTCAAACTTGCCAGAAAACTCCTGAGTCACAATGGAGCCTAGACAGGGTTTGAGGTATTTCTCAACGTTATACACAGGCACAATAATAGAAATGTCGTAAGATACGCTTTCCTTAAAAACAATCGGCATGAACATATTGGACGGTCTCTGGGAAACCATACTCAGCTTCGCCTTAGACGCATAGGTTATAGCATCGGAACGACGACTTAACCTGAGTAAACCATCATAAATAGGGCTTGAAAGTAAAAGTTTTATGACTTTCTTAATTGAATTAAGAATCTGCAACAATTGACTCCTCCCATCTTTAAAGTCGAATAAAGATGCGTTTCCATCGATTCGGACATTTTAGTCATGATGCCCTATCATGCAATCAACAAGACCAATCGCAGACAGCACCCCATAGAGGAATAGGCTACAAACAATAAATCACAAACGTAAGCGTCTATGGCCTCACCCAGAACATGGGGACGTTGGAGATCTTCTTTGAAAAAAGTGCAAAGACCAGCTTCTAAGCATCAACCGAAATAACTAAAGCCCTAGGAATGAATACACTGCACGACAGAACCAAGTCCTCTATGTCGGTTCAATCGTAAATGCTCGCTCTTAGTCGAAAGCTAAGGACAGGCTTGGTCAAGCATAATAATGCTCCATCTAAAGATATTAGTAAAAAGCAATAATGACCTGCATTATAGAAAGAGACGACGGAGGTATTTAAAGCTGCTTAGTATGTGCCGAGCAGCAAAAGAAACGATACTGCAATTTGACAAAACAAGACTATGAATATAGTCCGGACAATTGCTGATTCGCCTCTGATACTCGCTTTTAATTGTTTTATCAAATTGTCTTTTCACCTCTTTATCCACTTCACAATGCCAAAGAACTTCATCAAGATCACAATAGTGTCGACAGATACCCCTATTGGCATTTTTGACTGAATCGCTCGACCATTCACTCGCATAGCGAATCAATTCGTCGCTTACAAAGCTCCAATCAGTTATCTGATCTTCTTTAAACTGCTTCGTACTATTAGCGTCATGCTGACGATAGTAGTAAAGCGGTTCGTCAATGTGAAATAAACTCTTTGCAATATCGAAAACAGGAAGAAGTTGGCAAAGATCCTCACCGTGCATAAGGCCAACTCGTTTCGAGTACCACTCGTCACTGGCAAATAAATCTCTCCGAATGACCTTATTCCAAACACTATTGAAATCGCATCCGCACAACAGGCTTTTAACAGCATTAAATGATTCACCCGTATGCATACCAGAACAGATATCAACTTTTAACGAGGGTTTTATAGGCATCAATCCCATAGTGAAATCAAATGAAATGATATCAGCACCAGTCGAGGCAATTACATCGCATACCTTTTTAATGCAACCTTCAAGAAGAGCGTCATCGGAGTCGAGCGAAAGAATATAACGCCCACTTGCCTCGCGAAGACCGTCTCGTCGTGCAGCGAGAAGACCTTCGTTGTCCTTGTGAATAACGAAAGCTCTCTCGCGCTTGTTGCAATAAGCATCGCAGATCTCAGGAGATCCATCGGTGGAACCATCATCCACAAGAATCACCTCAAAAGAGCCGGTTCCTTGAATATCAATAGATTCCAGACAAGCGGGGAGAAAACGCTCGGTGTTATATACCGGTACAACAATACTGATGTCAGGCGTTTCGTCATGCATAAATAACTCCTAATAGTGCCGACGAATACGGAAAAAGATCGCAACTGCCGCCATATACAAACGTAATGACAAAATAAAACACGAAAAATAAAACACCCAGTGCCCCAGTTAGAAACCGCTCTCTGCCAAGGTTTTCAGACAAAAAGGGGTAAACAAAACCTGAAATGAAAAGAAAAGGGAAACTCAGTCGAATTAGCTCAGGACTGATGCTCGCAAGTTGAGCGAATAGGGAAGAAATTATGCCGCTGCTCGTATAGAAATTAAGCGTCCATCGATCGAAGCTCGTGATCAAACCCTTGCTGCCTAACATCCATATAGCAAGGCAAAATAGAAAATAAATAAGCATTGTGGTATTAAATGAGCCCATTCCAGCGTGTTTGATCTGAAAGCTATATGACGACGTAAATAGAGATACGAGCTCCATTACATCCGGGCCAATCATAATCACACAAATAGTAAAAATGATAACGCCAACGCATGCAAGAAGTGCAACGGTCTTATACGAACGTTCGCGCCCGCGGTTGAAGCATGAAATATAAATAATCCAAATAAAAAGTCCCATGATAGACATCTTGTGAAAGCCAACTGCAAGAAACAAAAAAACAATAGCGGGGCCGCGTTTCTCGCGGAACAGCTCATAGACCATCATGACGAGCATACTAGTAGCAATACATTGCCTAATTATGTTTAACGTATAACCAAACACAACGAAACAAAGAAAGAAACCTACGATAGGATACCCGCGAGGATACAACTTTCTAACAACTAAAATATAGGGAAGGAGAACGATGGCTTCACAAAGAAAAAGAACAGCGTGGAAATCACCAGTCAGTCTTCCCAGAATCCAGAAGAGAATCACGAATAGCGGCTCTTGATCTGAGCAAGCACCCATAGCACCTGTGAGCGAATAATACTGCGAGGCATAAAAACACCTGAGGGGATATGCCGAGGTATCGGTACCGACAGATGCATCACGCAACCCCGCCACCAAGCAAAGGGGGAGAACCGAAATAACCGCAAGAAGAAAACTGACGTGCTTATTAGTTATCTTTACCGAAAAATATAGCAATACAATATGGGACACAAAGGCAATGAAGTAGATTGGCATCTCTACACCTGCTTTGTATATCGTTTGTAAACTGTTGATTTTCCTCCGGTTGAAACCGTGTCGAAAACACCAACATAACAGTTAAAACCATCTTGAAAGTAAATGCTATACAAAAAGCCGCCGTGGCATTCAGTAACGTTAAACAAATGCGCGCTAGTCGAAAAAATCATCTTATCAACCTTTGATTATAGGAGTTACCCGATTGCCTTACCAGAAATTGCAGCATATAACGCATAGAAAGCGTTATGAACCCTAGGAGAGATAGAAAAGAGAGCACAACGCAGTCTCCATTTTGAACAAGCATATGGGTTCTTCGATGCCCTCCAAGCAAGCCCTCGAGCATTCCTCAAATAATTCTGGGCCTCAGCCTTATCATCAAATCCGTCCGGATCAACCCTCATTGCAACGCGGAGCGTACAGAATGACTGGAAGCACTCAAACTCGCCCTGAAATTCAGGCTCGGCAAATTGTCGAACGGTCTCAATAGCCCTGTCCATGTCTTTAGCATGCTTGGAACCCTGGTTCTTGAGCGTCGTAATGGAGCCAGGTCTCGTCACGTATGCATAGAAGCACGCATCAGAGAATGCAACCTTTTGAACTTTGGAACAAATGTTAGCAATTACACCCATGTCTTCGAAGAGCTGCCCCTCAGGAAAGACAAGGTCGCTAATAAGAGATCGTTCAAAGAGCTTTCCGCAAGCAGAACCACTCTCACCGGTTAATAAAAGAAGTTTTCGAAAATGCTCAATTCCAGATTCAACATGGAATTCTACATTCTGACCTATCTTATAGTTATCAAGGACAGGCGTCTTCGCAAAGGAGCCGATAACGAGCGGAACTTGATACTTGTCAGCCGCTTCGACCATCAACTCAACAGTTCGCGAATCGATCAAATCGTCCCCATCAACATACATGACATAATCACCGTGGCACCTTTGAGTACCAAAGTTACGCGCAGAAGAAAGACCGCCGTTCTCCTTATGCAAAATCTTAAATCGCGTGTCTGACCCAACGGCATCTTCAATAAGGTCGATAGTATTATCAGTACATCCATCATCTACGATAATATATTCGATATTCGAATAAGTCTGACCAAGCAATGAGTTTACGCAAGGAAGCGCGAACATACCCACGTTGTACACGGGGACAATGACACTAACCAGAGGCTTATCAATATCAGAAGCCATATATCTAGGACCTCCTGAGAAAATGACGATATATCAACGCTCTAACGGAATTTGGCATCAGACAGACAGCGGCATGCGGCAAATAAGAACAGATATAATCACGTTTTGTGAAATAGCCACGCTCAACTTGAGCCTGCTTAAATGCTTTAGCGTACTTAAGATACTGCGAGCCGCCCCTACGAGCATAGAAATCCTCACTAACGCGCATCGCAACAAGCGGTTCCTTCAGGTTATCCGCCTTGCAGCCACATGCGAGCATCCTGTTAAAAAGATCCCAATCCTCAAAGTAGAGAAAGTCGGAACTGTAGTTACCAGCCTCCATAACTTTCGACTTTTTAAACGTCATGGGAGGATGACGGAAGGGATTTCGCCTTTTGGAATAAGAACGTATAGCATCGATGCCCTTGGGAAGGTCCGTGGCCGCAACAGGTTCATTGGGAGACGTGACGAATTCGATAACATCGCTTCCGACCATATCGAGCCCGCCATCAATAGCGGCAAGCTGTTTCTCCATACGATCCGGACGAGCTATATCATCAGTGTCCATGCGTGCAACAATTTCGTTAGAGCAAGCAAGCATGCCTTGGCGCAATGCATACCCAAGTCCATGGTTTTTTTCATACGAAACAAAATTGAACAGTCCAGGATGCAGGGAGTCATAATCTTGGAGCACATCTTCAAGCTCATGCGTAAGCGGACCATCCTTGACCATGACGATCTCAGCAGGAGAAACCGTTTGATTCAGCACGCTGTCTAAAGCCTGAATTAAATAGGCAGGATTTTCTTTTTTGTAAATGCTCATCAACACACTATAAGAAGAAGTAAGGTTTGTCTGCATCTATCGCCCCGTTCTCTTCTTGCTGAACATGGCACCGAAGGTGCCGGTAAAGCACTTCAAATCCATGCGGAAGCAGCGGTTCTGAACGTAGCGAAGTTCTATCTTTTGCCTCAGACCACTCTCAAAGGTCGCTTCATTACGATCAGTCGCTTGCCAAAGTCCAGTAATTCCAGGCTGAACTGAGAGCAGCTCAGCCTTTTCTTCATCCGAAAAATGCTGTTCAAGCTCATCCCTTGTAATGGGACGGGGACCAATGACTGAAAGATCGCCGTTCAGCACATTGAGAAACTGAGGCATCTCATCGATGGAGCATTTACGAATGAATTGACCAATCTTGGTAATGCGGGGATCATCGTTGACTTTGCGTTCGACTTCCCACTGATGTAGCTGCTCAGGACTTAAATACTTCTGCACATCACCCGCATCGGCAACCATGCTACGAAGCTTTAAAATCTTGATTGTTTTTCCGCCCTTGCCAACGCGCTCTTGCGTATACATAGGGTTGCCAGGCGACTCAAGGCAAATGAGCGCGCACACGATGGCGATGGGGATAAGCAGCAATACACTCATCAAAAGACTGAATACAAGGTCAAACAGCCTCTTAAATAAGCGGTAGCCAAGCGTACCGCTCGGTTTAATCTCTTTAATAGCCAGTGCATCCTCCACAGATACACAGCTCTCTGTTACTTCTTTAGCAGCCACAGTCAAACTTACGTTCCTGTCCCCAGGAACCCCCCCCATCTATGAATCCAAAATCAAGTAATTTGCCGGCGCAACGTCTCCCTTACGTTTTGCTGGGAACGTCAAGCGGTAGCAGCTCCCTAAATGTGGAGTCACCCTCGCCCACGTCTACCAGGCACCAGCGTTTATGACGGTCGATCTTCTTTACACGGGCCTCTTGCCCCACCAAGGGACCCTGCTCTATGTGCAACACGCCGTCTTCTATGCGGGCAACGCTGTTACGCACCACGCCGTCATCGTCCAGTACGCTGCGGTACCAGTCTTGTGCATCGTCCGGCATGGGCATGTACGCCCGCTCCCTACTGCCGGCGATGCGGCAGCCAAAGCTCAACTGGGCCAGGGCCCTATCGAGCGCTGCGGCATCGTGCGTGGCAACGAAGAAATATTCCTTGTACATAGGTTTGGTTTGGAGCGACCAGGCGCCATCCCGCTTAAACCAGAACTCCTTTTGCATCACAAAAGCGTCCTGCAACAGGTTGTGCGGGATAATGCAACGGACCTTTTCGCAGGTCTCGCGCTCTTTTCCATTGGGGGTGTGGACCAGATACCAGCGAACGCCGCCATGCTGGCTACTGGTGGTGACGCCGTTAAATGCGCCCGGCAGCTGCTCTTGGCGCCGTGCCGTCTGTTCCATGTTCTCGCCCCCTTCTCTTGCTTTGCGATACACGCAAATGCAGGGGCGTTTAGAACAGGCTTCTCGCTCGCAGCTAGGCGCAGTCGCAAAAGTACAGGTTTTTGTATCTTTCGACATAGGCAATTATACGAGCAATTAATCAACGATTGCCCAGATTACGCAAAATATCCTGCCGGTAGATACATCTCCATACCCCCCTACAAAAACCTGTACCTTTTTGTGCAACAAAAAAAGCCGCTCAACCAGCGGCTTTTCTTATTTTGGTAAGAAAAAAGGCGACCGCCCTTTGTGGACGGTCGCCTTTGTTAATTGTTGTGAAGCTTGCCTTAGGCGCGAGTCTTGATCTCCTCGAGAACCTTGGCAACAAACTCATCAACGGTCATCTGAACGGTCTCGTTGGAGCGATCGCGAACGGAGATGTTGCCGGCCTCGACCTCCTTCTCGCCCAGGATGAGCATGTAGGGCACGCGGTCGATGCTGCGGGCCTCGCGGATCTTGTAGCCGATCTTCTCGTCGCGGTCGTCGCAGACCACGCGAATGCCGGCCTCCTCCAGCTTGGCGCACACCTCGTGAGCGTAGTCGCGGCTCTTCTCAGAAACCGGAAGCGCCTTGACCTGCACGGGAGCCAGCCAGGTGGGGAACTTGCCCGCAAAGTGCTCAATCAGAATGCCGATGAAGCGCTCGATGGAGCCAAAGCACACGCGGTGCAGCATGATGGGGCGCTTCTTGGTGCCGTCGGCGTCCACGTACTCAAGATCAAAGTTGAGCGGCATCTGGAAGTCGAGCTGAACAGTACCGCACTGCCAGGTACGTCCGAGCGAGTCCTCCAGGTGGAAGTCGATCTTGGGGCCGTAGAAGGCGCCGTCGCCCTCGTTGACCTCGTAGTCCATGCCCAGCTTCTCCAGAGCGGTGCGCAGGCCCTCCTCGGCGCGTGCCCAGTCCTCGTCCGACCCCATGGAGTCCTCGGGGCGGGTGGAAAGCTCAACGTGGTACTTAAAGCCAAACTTCTGGTACACGGAGTCGATGAGGTTGACAACGCCCACGATCTCGTCGGTCAGCTGGTCGGGACGCACAAACAGGTGAGCGTCGTCCTGGTTAAAGCAACGCACGCGGAACAGACCGTGCAGGGCGCCGCGCAGCTCGTGGCGGTGCACCAGGCCAATCTCGCCGGCGCGGATGGGCAGCTCGCGGTAGGAGTGCGGCTTGGAGGCGTACACCAGCACGCCGCCCGGGCAGTTCATGGGCTTAATGCAGTACTCTTCGTCGTCGATGACAGTGGAGTACATGTTGTCCTTGTAGTGGTCCCAGTGGCCCGAGGTCTTCCACAGCTGCTTGTTCATGATAAGCGGCGTGGAGATCTCCACGTAGCCGGCCTTGTGGTGGATCTCGCGCCAGTAGTCCAGCAGCGTGTTCTTAAGGATCATGCCGTTGGGCAGGAAGAACGGAAAGCCGGGGGCCTCGTCGCGCATCATAAAGAGGTCCATCTCGCGGCCGATCTTGCGGTGGTCGCGCTTTTTGGCCTCCTCCAGCATGTGCATGTGCTCGTCGAGCTCTTCCTTAGTGGCAAAGGCGACGCCGTTGATGCGGGTGAGCATCTTGTTGTCCTTGTCGCCCTTCCAGTAGGCGCCCGAGACGCCGGTGAGCTTAAAGGCCTTTAGGGCCTTGGTGTAGCAGATGTGGGGGCCGACGCACATGTCGATGTAGTCGCCCTGCTGGTAGAAGGTGATGCGGGCGTCGTCGTCCAGGTCGCCGATGTGCTCGACCTTGTACTTCTCGCCGCGCTCCTCCATAAGGGCGATGGCCTCGGCGCGGGGCTTCTCGTACACGGAGAACTTGAGGTTCTCCTTGACGATCTTCTTCATCTCGGCCTCGATCGCGGGGAAGTCGTCCTCGCTGATCTTGACGCCCTCGGGCAGGTCGACGTCGTAGTAGAAGCCGTTGTCGGTCGCGGGGCCGTAGGCAAAGTCGGCCTCGGGGTACAGGCGCTTGATGGCCTGCGCCATGATGTGCGCGGCAGAGTGGCGGATGACGTGCGTGACCTCGTCCTGCGGGAGCTCGGCCACCGAACCGTCATTGTAGAGTGCCTTCATGGGTATGTTTTCTCCTCTCGGATGCCTGATGCAAGTGCGTGCGATGCGCTCGGCGTTTTTGACTTGCATCATTATAGGCAGGTTGCCTTGGTATACAAGCGCCCGCCGCACCTTAATGGCACGGCGGGCGATTTTCTACGCATGCTTCATCGTGTGGGGCGAGACTGCGGGGCGCGCGTGGCTTGCGGCGTGCCCGTGGCTTGCGGCCGGCCCGGCGATGGATGCGTTACTGGATGCGAGTTCGGCAGTAGGGACAGACCTTCCAGTGCGCATCGAGCGGGCGATGACAGCTGGGGCACACGTTGCGAACCTGGGTGTCGCACACGGGGCAGACGACGAAGTCTTTCTCGATGGGCGCGCCGCACTGCGGGCAGGTGCCGTACTGGGCAAGCTGGCGCTCGCGCAGGGCCATGTCCAGCTCCTGCTCCTCGCGGTCGGACGCATAGGAGTGCGGGCGCAGGACCAGGTAGGCGATGAGACCCACAAACGGGATGAGGGCGATAATGCCCCACGCCACGTAGGCGCTGGCGCCGCGGCGACGAGCGTCGATGAACACATAGACGACCGACAGCACATACAGGGCGATGATAAAGCCAACGAAGGCATAGACGACGCCCATAAGCTGCGGCGACATGAGCTCGGAGATGTACTTGGACATTACGGGTACCTTTCGGGATATTAACAGTCCGGTCAAGTTTACCACGGGGTTTGTTTATATGGGACTACGGCTGGGTACGGGGCTGGCGCGGACACAAACATCTCAATCTGTAACAGGCGGGAGTGGAATCCGGGTCTAGATGTTACAGATCGAGGCAAACCGTTCTCTCCCCGACTTAAATCTCGATATATAACATCTTGGGCCCCAAACCCCCTCTTACTGTTACAGATCAAGACGAACGGTGAGCCCCCCGTTAAAATATCTCAATCTGTAACAACAACTCGGCAAAAACAGGTCTAACCGTTACAGATTTAGACATTCGAAACCGACTGATAGGTTCATCTAAATCTGTAACATCTAGAACCCAAATCCTCAGCTAACTGTTGCAGATTAAGACAAAGAAAACCGTCCAAACCGAATGTCTCAAACTGTAACAACTGGAACCCAAATCCTCGTCCAACTGTTACAGATCGAGACGAACGGTTGCCGTAGTTGTTGGCAGACGAGGTTGTCGACGTTGCCGAGTCTCCCCTCGCCTGCCGTTGGCGGGTGTTGCGGGGCTGTTCGCCGCATTGCCGCCGCACTGGGGATGTGCAGGCCGTAGGATAGTCTTATTGACAGCCTGTCAACTCATCTGGGAGGCACCGTGGCAGAAACGTTTGATATCGCGATTGTGGGCGCCGGCATCACCGGGTGCGCCATCGCGCGGCAGCTCGCGCGCTATGACCTGTCCATATGCGTGGTCGAGGCGGCCAACGACATTGCGCTGGGCGCCTCGAAGGCCAACGGCGGCCTGGTTCACGCCGGCTACGATCCGGCTCCGGGAACCGTAAAGGCGCAGGTCAACGCCCGCGGCTGCGAGCTATATGGCACGTGGGCCCAGGAGCTGGGATTTTTGTTCCGCCGCACCGGGTCGATGGTGCTGGGGTTTAACGACGAAGACCGCGCACACCTGGAGAAGCTGCGCCAGAATGGCCTGGCCAACGACGTGTCCGAGCTGTCGATTATCGGCCCCGAACGTATCCGCGAGCTGGAACCGCGTGCCAGCGCCGACGCAACATGCGCGTTGTGGTGCCCTTCGACCGGTTACGTCGACCCGTTTGAAGTGGCCATCGCCGCGCTGGAGAACGCGGTCGCCAACGGCGTGACGTTTATGCGCTCCGCGCCGGTGAAGGCGATTGAGGTTACAGGCAGCGAGGCAACCGACGGGGCTGCACGCTTTACACTGGCAACGCCCGCCGGCAATGTGCGCTGCCGTTACTTGATCAACGCCGCGGGCAACGGTGCCGCGGATATCTCGCACATGGCGGGCGCCGAGGAGTTCCAGATGGTCTGGCGCCAGGGCAACATCGTAGTGCTGGACAAGGAGCCGCGCGCGCTCATGCCGCTCTACCCCGTTCCCACGCCAGTTTCCAAGGGCGTTATCGTCACGGGCACCGTACATGGTAACACCGTGATCACCGCGACCGCTGCCGTGCGCGAGCCCGGCGACACGCAGACCTACGCTGCCGATGTCAACGCGCTGCTGAGCGGTGCGCGCAAGCTGGTGCCCGATCTGGACACGCGCCGTGTGGTGCGCGCGTTTGCCGGCGGGCGTCCGGTCATAAAGGGGACGAACGACTTTCTTATTGGGCAGTCCGCCGTGGTGCCAGGCCTATTCCAGGCGGCGGGCATTCAGTCGCCGGGTGTGGCGAGCGCGCCAGCCATCGCCGAGCGCATGGAGCAGATCTTGCGCGATGCCGGTGTTGCCCTGCACGAGCGGCCCGACTGGGATCCCGTCCGCCGCGCGCCGGACGACTTCGACCGTGCGCCACTTGTGCGCAAGGAGGAGCTCATCGAGTCCGACCCTGCATGGGGACAGATCGTCTGCCGCTGCGAAACGGTGCCCGTGGCCGAGATTGTTGCCGCGATTCGACGCCGCCCAGGTGCGGTTTCGGTCGAGGGCGTCAAGCGCCGCTGCCGCGCCGGCATGGGCCGCTGCCAGAGCGGCTTTTGCCAGAGCCGCGTGGTGGCGATTCTAGCCCGCGAGCTGGGCTGCGACCCCAGCGAGGTGCTGCTGGAGGACACTGGCTCGTGGCTGGGTGAGGGACCGCTGAAGGGGGGGCGCTAGGATGGCGACGCTTGATATGCGCGACGAACGCGCAGAGGCAGGAGCCGTAGCGTCGGTGTCGACGCAGGCCTTCGACGTGGTCGTTATCGGCGGCGGACCTGCCGGCATGGCGGCCGCGCTTTCCGCGCATAAGGCCGGCGCGTGCGTGGCCATCGTGGAGCGCGAGCAGCACTTGGGCGGCATCCTGCGCCAGTGCATCCACCCCGGTTTTGGCCTTTCGCACTTTAAGCAGGAGCTCACCGGCCCCGAGTACGCGCAGCGCTTTATCGACCAGGTGCGCGCGACCAACATTGCGTTGTTCTTGGACAGCATGGTGCTTGGGATTGATTCGGGCGAGGGCGCGGGCGCGTCGAGCGTGGACGAGGGTGCGGGAGCCGTCGCGGTCCATACCGTCACGCTCATGAGCCCCGCCGGTATGCTACAGCTCACCGGGCGAGCGGTCGTCCTTGCTATGGGCTGCCGCGAGCGCACCCGCAGCGAGATCAAGATTCCAGGTAGCCGTCCCGCCGGCGTGTTTACGGCGGGCCTGGCGCAGCGATACATCAATATCGAAAATCTCAAGCCCGGCTCGCGTGCCGTCATTTTGGGCTCGGGTGACATCGGGCTGATCATGGCGCGCCGCTGCACGCTCGAGGGGATTTCGGTCGAGGGCGTGTACGAGCTCATGCCGTACGCCAACGGCCTGCGCCGCAATGTCAAGAACTGCCTGGACGATTTTGGCATTCCGCTGCACCTGTCCACCACGGTGACGAGCGTGATCGGGCACGACCGCGTGGAGACCGTCGAGGTGAGTCAGGTCGACGAGCACCTGGCGCCCATTCCGGGAACCGAGCGCATCGTTTCGTGCGACACACTGCTGCTCTCGGTGGGCCTGATTCCCGAGAACGAGCTTTCGGTTGCCGCGGGCGTTGAGCTTGACCCGCACACGCGCGGCGCCGTGGTGGACCAGAGTCTGCAAACGGGCGTGCCGGGCATCTTTGCCTGTGGCAACGTCCTGCACGTGCACGACCTGGCCGACAACGTAACGACCGAGTCCGAGCGCGCCGGTGCGGCTGCGGCGGCATGGGCGCTGGGTGGCGGGGCCGAAACGAACGCGGTCGCGGACACGAGCTGCGAGCTCACGGTCTCCCCTGCAGGCATTGCGGGATACGCGCTGCCAGGACGCATTACGACGACGGCGCTCACCAAGCTCAACTTCCGCGTGCACCGACCGGTCGACGCCGCCCGCGTACGCATTCTGGCAGGTGGCGAGGAGCTGTTTGCCGGCAAGGTCCGCCCGTTTAAGCCGAGCGTCATGGAAAACTTCCCGCTGCCGGCAAAGGTAATTCAGCGCGCACTCGACCTGGGTGCCAGCGAGATTGTCCTGTCCGTCGACCCCGTTGAGGAGGCGTAAGGCCATGAGCATAAACGCGATCGAAACGCTGCAGTTCAACTGCACCACCTGCCCATCCGAGTGCCTCCTGACCGTAGAGGTGAAACGCGACACAGACGGCGCCGTGGCAGAGGTGCGCTCCGTAACCGGCAACAACTGCCCGCGTGGCGACAAGTTCGCACATCAGGAGCTCACCTGCCCCATGCGCGTGCTCACCACCACCGTGGCTGTATCCGGCGGCGACGAAGCCCTGCTCCCCGTGCGCACGGCCGAAGCCATCCCGCTGGCACTCCACGCCCAAGCCATGGCCCTCATCCGAGGTCTAGTCGTCAACGCCCCCATCCGCATGGGCGACGTCGTGCTGGAAGATCTTCTCGGCACCAACATTGACCTAGTCGCCAGCATGAACATCGATCCAACCTAAGCAGCTAATTTGGGACGGGGCTCTTTTGGCTGCTTTTGCAAGGAGTGTCCCAAGGTGCCGGCATAAAAGGAACGTCCCTATGTGCCGGGCATGGGATACCATGGTGGCAACCTAGCGAAAGGATGTTTCATGGCACATGTCGATGACCAGCGCGTGGCGCGCGTGCTCGATGCGCTCGAGGCTCAGCACCCCGGTGCGCAGCTGCTCGTGAATGACCCGTGGTCGATCTATTACCTAACCGGCTTTTATGCCGATATGTTCGAGCGTTTTTGCGGCGTGCTGCTCGCGCGCGATGACGAGCCCGTGATCTTGGTCAACGCGCTGCATCAGTTGCCGGAGTACGACAATGCCCGCGTCGCCTATCACACCGACACCGAAGTCGTGACAGACGCTATCGCTCGCGAGATCGATCCGACCAAGCCGCTCGGCATCGACACCGTCATGCGTTCCGGCTTTTTGATGCCGCTCATGGAGCGCCACGCCGCAAGCGAGTTTTTCCTGGGTGACTTTGCCGTCACCGCCGCACGCACCTACAAGGATGCCGCCGAGCAGGAGCTCATGCGCGCGTCCTCGGCCGCTAACGATGCCGTGATGGCCGATGTTATCAAGCTCGTCCACGAGGGCGTGACGGAGCGCGAAATTGCCGACCAGATGCTCAGTCTGTATCGCAAGCACGGCTGCGAGGGCTTTAGCTTTCCGCCCATCGTGAGCTTTGGCGCCAACGCCGGCGACCCGCATCACGAGCCCGACGATACCGAGCTTAAACGCGGCGACGTGGTGCTGTTCGACATTGGCGGACGCCATCGCAACTACTGCTCGGACATGACGCGCACGTTCTTTTGGGGCGAGCCGGACGAGGAGACGGCGCGCATCTACGATATCGTGCGCCGCGCCAACGAGGCCGCCGAGGCGCTCATCGCACCGGGCGTGCGCATGTGCGACCTGGACCGTGCCTCGCGCGACGTGATTGAGGACGCGGGCTACGGCGAATACTTTACGCATCGCCTGGGACACTCGATCGGCCTGCAGGACCACGAGCCAGGCGACGTCTCGCTCGTCAACGAGCAGGTCGTGGAGCCGGGCATGACGTTCTCCATCGAACCGGGCATCTACCTCCCCAGCCGCACCGGTGTCCGCATCGAGGACCTGGCCCTGGTGACCGAGAACGGCGTCGAGATTCTCAACGCCTACCTCCACGATCCGGTCCGCCTAGACTAGGCACGCCACCAAAGCTCCCCTAGAAGTTGCGGTGGAATACGGACTGTTTAAGGCTTCTAGCCCATAAAACAGTCCCTATTTCACCGCAACTGATGAGGGGATGGGTTAGCGCAGCAAGCCTGCCACTTCGCCGGCTAGGGTAATGGTGCCGGCTGCTACGAAGGGCTCGCCCGCGGCCTCGAAAGCTGCGAGGGCCTCGGATACGCTGGGGTACACGCCCGCGAGCTTGTCAGCGTCCACAAGGGCGGCGAGCTCCTCTGCCGGCAGGGCGCGATCGGAATCGGTCTGCGTCACGACCACACGGGGGAAGGCCGGAATCAGCACGTCGACGATGCCAGCCACGTCCTTGTCGGCCAGCGCGGCACACAGCAACGTGGGGCGGTTCTCCACGCACGGATCGATCTCGTCCAGCGCGCTCACAAAGTTCTCGCAGCTCTGAGGGTTATGGCAGGCGTCAATCAGCTTAAGCGGATCAGTTCCCAGCACATCAAATCGGCCCGGCGTGGGGCAGCCCATAAGCGACGCATCGAGCTTGTCATGATCGAGCTCGCGACCCAGATACCCCTCGCACAGCATAATCGCGCACGCGGCATTCTGCGGCTGATAGGCCGGCTTGACCATGCTCGACGTATAGATCGCACGCGGCGTGGTGCAGCTAAACTCAACCGTATTGCCCACGTGCTCCGGCACTTTGGTCGTGGCATGGTTCACTACGAGCGGCACAATGCCGCACTCGCGACAACGTGCATCCATCACGCGCTGAACACTTGCCTCATGCGTACCCTCGCCCAAAACAACCAGGCGCCCAGGCTTAATAACCGCAGCCTTCTCCACCGCAATGGCCTCGAGCGTATCTCCCAGAATGCGTGTATGGTCGAGCCCGATGCCCGTAATGGCAACGGCGACGGGATCGGTCGCACTCGTGGCGTCCCAGCGTCCGCCCATGCCGACCTCGAGCACAGCAACATCCACCGCGGCCTCGGCAAACACGACAAGTGCGGCAGCCGTCAGCAGATCAAACGGCGTGATGGCATAGGCACGCTCCCCCGCCGCCACACGACGGGCATTCACGCGATGTCCCGCCTCAACAGCGGCGGAAACGCCACGGGCAAAGGCCTCATCGCTCACGACGCGCCCATCGACCTCCATGCGCTCGGGATAGCGCACCAGCTGCGGCGACGTATACAGCGCGGTCTTTAACCCCTCACCACGCAAGATAGCAGCCGAAAAACGCGTGGTCGAAGTCTTGCCATTGGTACCGGCAACCTGAATGCAATCGAAATACTCATCCGGACGTCCCAGCTCATCGAGCATATCGACAACCGTCTCGAGCAGAGGACCAGCATCCCCAGAAATCCGTCCCGTATCAGCAGCAAGTCCCACAGCCTCATCAAACGAAAGCAGCTCAAACGAGAAAGGAACGACATACGACCCCGAACGCTTAGCCATAACCCAAAGTCCCCCATAACAGAAAAAGAGGCCCATCAAAAAGAATGAGCCCCTCACGTTGACAATATCAGCCTTTACCCGCTTGCAGCGAGATCAAGGCCACAACCCAGTGGCCCTAACACGCCAGATGCAAACAACAACGTAAACGAACTAGGAGCGGCCCGATGCTTTGCTCGCCGCAAGTTCCGCACGCAAAGGACAGCACTTAATGTGCTGTCCGTCTTGCGCAGGACTGTCCGCATCGGAGAGCAAAGCATCGGGACGCGCCCCCGAGTGAACCTTACGAGAAGTCAGCAACCTGAGCAGTCAGCGCCGCCAGGATCTCCTTGAGCTCAGCTGCACGGTCCCTCTTCTTCTGCACCACCGCGGGCGCGGCCTTGGCCACAAAGCCCTCGTTGGCAAGGGTCTTCTCGCAGCCGGCAAGCTCCTTCTGAGCCGTGGCGATCTCCTTCTCCAGGCGCGCCTTCTCGGCCGAAAGATCAACCTTGCCCTCGAGCACCACAAAAACCTCGACGCCGCTGTCGACCACGGCAATGCTCGCAGCCGGCTTCTCAACGTCGGTACCCATGACCAGCGAAGCGGTGTTGGCCAGCGGCTCAATGGTCGAGCGCAGGCTCTCGAGCTTCTCGATGTCCTCGGCACCGGCGCGCACGACCACGTCGAGCTCGGCCTTGGGGCTCAGGCGATAACGCGAACGCGTGGCGCGGGCGGCGGAAACGACGGTACGGCACAGCTCAAACGCGCGCTCGGCAGGCTCATCGACATACTTAGCGTAGTCGGCGGGCTCGGGCCACTTGGCGATCATGAGCGCCTCGGCGCGGTCCACGTTGCCCTCGGCGTCCAGGTCGAGCACGCTCGCCGGCATGTTGTCCCAGATCTCCTCGGTGACAAACGGCATAAGCGGGTGCATCAGGCGAATGGAGGTGTCGAGCACAAAGATCAGGTTGCGCTGAGCTTGCAGACGGTCCTCGCCCTTCAAGCGGGCCTTGGTGACCTCGACGTACCAGTCGCAGACCTCGTTCCAGAAGAACTGCTGCACGCCGCGGGCCATATCGCCAAAGGTGTAGCTCTCAATGCCCTCGGTGACCATCTTCACGGCCTTGGCCAGGCGGCTGAACATCCAGGCGTCGGCCGGCGTCTCCACGACGGGCTCGCCGGGCGTGTAGCCCTCCATGTTCATGAGCAGGAAGCGGCTGGCGTTCCAGATCTTGGTCACAAACGACTTGGCCTGCTCGGTGCGCGGGCTGTCGATGAGCTTCTTAGTCTTCTTGTCGATGTTCGCGTCGAACTTGACGTCCTGGTTGTTGGTGCACAGCGTGAGCAAGTTGTAACGCATGGCGTCGGCACCGTACATGCCAATGAGGTCCATGGGGTCAACGCCGTTGCCCTTGGACTTGGACATGCGGCTACCGTCCTTGGCAAGGATCGTCGGGTAGATGACGACGTCCTTAAACGGCACCTCGTCCAGGAAGTACAGGGAGCTCATAACCATGCGGGCGACCCACAGCGCGATGATGTCGCGCGCGGTGACCAGCGCCGTCGTGGGGTGATGTCCCTCGAGCAGATCCGGCTTTTGCGGCCAGCCCTGCGTGGCAAAGGTCCACAGCTGCGAGCTGAACCAGGTGTCCAGCACGTTCTCATCCTGATGCACGTGATGGCCGCCGCACTTGGGGCACACGTCGGTGTCCTCGGTCAGGGCGTCCTCCCAGCCGCAGTCCTCGCAGTAGAACACGGGGATGCGGTGGCCCCACCACAGCTGGCGGCTGATGCACCAATCCTTAAGGTTCTCCATCCAGGTGGTGTAGGTCTGCGTCCAGCGCGCGGGGTGGAAGGTGACCTTGCCGGAGTTGACGGCGTCGAGCGCCGGCCCCTTGAGTTTGTCGACGGCCACAAACCACTGCTCGGACAGCCACGGCTCCAGCGCGGCGTCGCAACGGTAGCAGTGCATGACGGAGTGGTCGTGCTCCTCGACGTGGTCGAGCAGGTCATGCTCCTCAAACCACTTGATGACGGCCTCGCGGCACTCCTCGCGGGTCATGCCGGTAAACTCGCCGTAGCCCTCGACGACCACCGCGTGTTCATCGAAGATATTGATCTGCGGCAGGTCGTGAGCCTGACCCATAGCGTAATCGTTGGGGTCGTGGGCAGGGGTGACCTTAACGAAGCCGGAGCCAAAGTTGGCGTCGACATGCCAATCCTCAAAGATGGGAATCTCGCGGTCGACGATGGGGAGTTTGACGGTCTTGCCCACAAAGGCGGCCTTCTCGGGATCCTTCGGGGAGACGGCGACGCCCGTATCGCCGAGCATGGTCTCGGGGCGCGTGGTGGCGACGACGATGTAATCCTGGCCGTTGACCGGCTCGGTCAGCGGGTAGCGCAGGTGCCACAGGTGGCCCTTCTCGTCCTTGTACTCGGCCTCGTCGTCCGAGATGGCGGTGGTGCAGTTGGGGCACCAGTTGACGATGCGCTTGCCGCGGTAAATCAGACCGTCGTGGTACCAGTCGCAGAAGACCTTACGCACGGCCTGGGCGTAATCCTCGTCCATGGTGAAGCGCTCGTTGTCGAAGTCGACGGAGCAGCCCATGCGCTTGATCTGCTCGACGATAATGCCGCCGTACTCGTGGGTCCAATCCCAGCAGGCGTCGACAAACTTGTCGCGACCGATCTCCAGGCGGCTGATGCCCTCGCTCTTGAGCTTCTTGTCGACCTTGGTCTGCGTGGCGATACCGGCGTGGTCGGTGCCCAGCACCCAGCGCGTGGACTTGCCGCGCATGCGGGCCATACGGATGATGGCGTCCTGGATGGAGTCGTCGGTGGCGTGGCCCATGTGGAGCTTGCCGGTCACGTTGGGAGGCGGAATGGTGACGGTGCAGTCGCCCACGCCCTCACGGCGCTTGTAGTAGCCGCCGTCGAGCCACTTCTGCAGGATCGCCGGCTCGTTGGTCGACGGATCGTAGTTCTTGGGCATTTCTTCCATATATCTCTCCCTGTCCCGCCGGCGTGTCCGCCTGCTTGGTTTTCGCTCGGTCAAGTCCTGGCTCGCACGAAGGCCACATTAAGTGGCCTTCGGCTCGTGCGGAATCTACGAAAACCAAGCAGGCGGACACGCCTTAGGTATCGATTACTTCAGTCTGATATGACTTCGCTGAGGCTTAAACAAACACACAGAATAACACAGGTAGTTGGGGTTATTGCGTATATATAAAATAGCCTCCGACCGCGGATGGTCGGAGGCTATTTGCAAGCACGTTTTTGGCTGGTTTACCCGTAGATGCGTTGGGGCTGTTCTTCGCCCTTTACGGAGGCTTCGGTTACGACGACCTTGGCTACGCCTTCCTCGCTGGGGAGGTCGAACATCGTCTGCTGCAGCACGTCCTCGCAGATGGAGCGCAGGCCGCGGGCGCCGGTCTTGCGGGCAAGCGCCATGCGGGCGATCTCGTGCAGGGCGGCGTCCTCAAACTCAAGCTCAACGTCCTCGAGCTGGAACATCTTGCGGTACTGACGCACCACGGCGTTCTTGGGCTCAGTCAGGATCGACACCAGGTCGTCCTCGTCGAGCGCCTGCGTCTGGGTGACGACGGGCGTACGTCCCACAAACTCGGGGATCATGCCAAAGGCGTTGAGGTCCTGCGGGAGCACCTGACGCAGCAGGTCGTTCTCGTCGACCGAGGTGGGGCCGGCGATCTCGGAGTTGAAGCCCACGCCCTTGTTGCCCACGCGGTCGGCGATGATCTTGTCCAGACCCACAAAGGCACCGCCGCAGATGAACAGGATGTTGGTCGTGTCGATCTGGAGCAGTTCCTGCTGGGGATGCTTGCGGCCGCCGGTGGGCGGAACGCTTGCCACCGTGCCCTCAAGAATCTTAAGCAGCGCCTGCTGAACGCCCTCGCCCGAAACGTCGCGGGTAATGGAGAGGTTCTCGGCCTTGCGGGCGATCTTGTCGATCTCGTCCACGTAGATAATGCCGACCTGCGCGCGCTCAATGTCGCCATCGGCAGCATTGATAAGCTTGAGCAGGATGTTCTCCACGTCCTCGCCAACGTAACCTGCCTCGGTAAGCGCGGTGGCATCGGCGATGGCAAACGGCACCTCGAGGATGCGCGCGAGCGTCTGGGCCAACAGGGTCTTGCCGGTGCCGGTGGGACCGAGCAGCAGGATGTTGGACTTGGCGAGCTCCACCTCGTCCATATCGTCGTCGAGCTGCGAGTCCAAACCGTCGTCAAAGGCCGAAAGCGCAGCACCGCCCTCGATCACACGGCGGTAATGGTTGTACACGGCAACCGACATGGCGCGCTTGGCGTCTTCCTGGCCCATAACGTATGCCGAAAGCTCGGCATAGATCTCGTGCGGCGTCGGCACGTGCGTAATGACCTGGCGGTCGTCCTCGAGCTCAAATCCCTCGACCTCGGGATCCACAGCGGGCTGAGACGCAGCCTGGCCGTGGTCGTTGAGGAAGCCCGGCAGCTTGCCGTTGCGGGCAGCGTCCATAAAGTCCGAAGCCAGCGACTCCTCCAAAATCTCGGAGCAGGCGGCGACGCACTCGTCACAGATAAAGATGTTGGTCGGGCCCTTTACGAGGCGACGGACCTGGCCCTGCTCTTTTCCGCAAAAGGAGCAGCGGATGGGGTTGCCGTTCTCGTCAAAGTTGTCCTGCATGTTACCTGCCATCCTAGGCATCCTTCGCGGCGAGATCTCGCGAGGTGACGATACGGTCAATCAGGCCGTAGTCGAGGGCCTCGGCGGCGGTCAGGTAGTTGTCGCGCTCGGTATCGGCCTGGACCTTCTCGATGGGCTGGCCCGAGGCATCGGACAAGATCTGGTTGAGCTCGCGGCGGGTCTTCTTGATCTCCTCGGCCACAATCTCAATCTCGGTCTGCTGACCCTGGGCACCGCCGCTGGGCTGGTGAATCATGACTTTGGAGTGCGGCAGGCAGAAGCGCTTGCCCTTAGCGCCGGCCGAAAGCAGCACGGCGGCCATGGACGCGGCCATACCGACGCAGATGGTGGAGACCTGCGGCTTGATGAAGTTCATGGTGTCAAGAATCGCCAGGCCGGAGTAAACCTCGCCACCGGGCGAATTGATGTAGAGCGAGATATCCTTCTCGGCATCCTGGCTCTCAAGATGCAGCAGCTGGGCAACGACCAGGTTGGCGCTGACGGAGTTGATCTCCTCGCCCAAGAAGATGATGCGGTCGTTGAGCAGGCGCGAATAGATATCGTAGCTGCGCTCGCCGCGCGGCGTCTGCTCGATAACGTATGGCACGAGGGCGGAATCGAACTTAGCGATCATACGCATCTCCATTTCTCTCTTGCGGACCAAATTGGTTCTAGATAAACGTACGGTGCCCGCATGCTATGCATTGGCTGGCACCGTACGAAGCAACCGGATAACCGGCTATTAACTTTACCCCATCACGGGCACATACATGCGCTCGCGGGCAAGGTGGCGAGAATTACTCGGCGTCCTTGGCGGTCTCGTCGACCTCGGTCACCTTGGCGTTCTCGACCAGGTGGTCGACGGCCTTGGAGCGACGGATGGACTCGCGGACGGCAGGCATGCGGCCATCGGCGATGAACTCGGCCTTGGAAGCCTCGACGTCCTTGACGCCGGCCTTCTCGAACTCGGCGTTGATGTCGTCCTCGGTGACCTCAATCTTGAGCTCACGCGCGAGGGCGTCCAGAGCCAGGGACTCACGGGCAACGTCGTTGGCCTGCTTATGCAGGTCGCCGATGAACTGCTCCATGGTCAGACCGGAAGCGGGCAGCCAGGTGTCGAGCGTCATGCCGCGGGCAGCGAGGTTGGACAGGAAGTTCTGGCCAAGCTCCTCAAAGACGGACTGCTCGTAGTCGGCGTCCATCTCGTCGAGCTGCAGACGCTCGGCGAGAGCGGAGACGCAACGGTTCTCCTTCTCGGCCGGCAGGCGGGAAGCCTTGTCCTGCTCAATCTCAATCTTGATGGCGTCGCGCATGGCGTCGATGCTGTCGAAGCCAAAGTCGGACTTGACGAGCTCGTCGGTGAGCTCGGGGGTGTTGCGGACCTTGATGCCCTTGACGGTGACCTCGACGGTGTGGGTCTCGGCCTCCTCGCCCTCCTCGGCCTCGTCGGTCCAGGTGACGGACTTGACGTCGTCAACGTTGGCGCCGATCAGAGCCTCGTTGAACTCGGCGGGGTTGCTGTCGCTACCGGCGATGAGCATACGGCCCTCGGCGGCGAAGTTATCGGCGTTCTCGACGGCCTTGAGGTCGACGGTGACGTAGTCCTCGGCCTCGACGGCGCGACCCTCGACGTCCTCGAAGGTGGCACGGTAGTTGAGAAGCATCTCGACCTGGTTGTTGATCTCGGACTCGGTGACCTCCGCGGGAGGCATCTCGATCTCGACGGCGTCGAAGGAGGAGAGCTCGGCGGCGGGACGCAGGGAGAACTCGACGGTGTAGGTGTAGTCCTCGTGATCCTTGGCGAGGTCGAGCTCCTTGTAGTCACCGTTCTTGGTGGGGACGATGTCCAGCTCGTTGAGGACGGCGGGCTCGTTGGCGGCGATCAGGTCGTTGGTGGCCTGAGCGAGGGTAGCCTCGGCGCCAAGAGCGGAGTCGATGACCGGACGGGGAGCCTTGCCGGCGCGGAAGCCCGGGAAGCGGTACTTCTTGGCGGTATCCTTGTAGGCCTTCTTGATCGCGGCGTCGACGTCGGCGGCCGGGATGGTGACCGTAGCGGTGAGCTTGGCGTCCTTGACGTCAGAAGCGGTGATGTTCAACACGTTCCTCCTCATACTGCCCAGCTTATCTGAGGTGCTGGTACCTTTATGCAACAAAGAGTCGCGACGGCCGAAGCCGACGCAGATGCGTTGGTGCGGGCGAAAGGACTCGAACCTTCACGGGAATCCCACCAGAACCTAAATCTGGCGCGTCTACCAATTCCGCCACGCCCGCATGAGCGCACAGACTAGGAATGATAGCAGATACGAACGGCAAGCGCACGCATACGTTTTACAGGCTCACGACCTCACCACGAGTGCGAAAGGCGGGGCGAGTTGCCCCGCCCCGCCCATTACGACTTGTTCGCCGACCCGCTACTCCCCCAGCAGGGCCTTCTCGGGCGTGATGGGCAGTGAGCGAACCTGATGGCCGGTGGCGTGCGCCACGGCCGAGGCCACGGCGGCGAGCGGCGTGTTGATGACGACCTCGCCGATCGACTTGGCGCCAAACGGGCCCGTCGGCTCGTAGCTCGGCTCAAAGGCCACGCGAATGCTGCCGATATCCAAGCGCGTGGGCAGCTTGTAGCTCATAAAGTTGCCGGTGCGCAGGCGGCCGCGGTCGTCGTGCTCGACGATCTCGTAGAGCGCGTGACCGATACCCTGGGCAATGCCGCCCTCGGCCTGGACGCTCGCGAGCGCCTCGTTAATCACGGTGCCGCAGTCGACGGCCGCCGCATAGTCCACCACAGTCACCTTGCCGGTGGCCTTGTCGACCTCGACCTCGGCAATGCCAGCCATAAACGGCGGAGGCGAAACGGGCAGGCAGGCAGAGGCATGCGAGGTCAGTGCGTCGCCGCCAGCGATGTTCTTGACGCACAGGTTGGCAAAGTCGCGCAGCGTGAGGTAGCGGTTCTGCTCGCGCGCGGCACGCTCGTCGGACAGGCGCACGTACTGGCCATCAAAGACCACGTCGGCGGCGTCCACGTCCCACATCTGGGCGACCTTGGCGCAAATCTTCTCGCGCAGCTCCGTCGCGGCGTTCTTGGCCGCCAGGCCCGTCACGTACGTACCCGAGCTCGCGTACGAGCCGGCGTCGAACGGCGACACGTCGGTATCCACACCGCGCACAACAATGAGCGAGCTCTCCACGCCCAACTCCTCGGCGGCAATCTGCGCCAGAATCGTATCGACGCCCATGCCGTTATCGGTGGCGCCGGTGCCGATGGTAATGAAGCCATCCTCTTCCAGGCGCATGTCGATGCCGCCGATATCCACGTTGGAAATGCCCGAGCCCTGCATGGTGAGCGCGCAGCCCAGGGCACGCACGCGGTCGCCCAGGTCGACGGCCAGCGGCTTGTCGCGCCAACCGATCATGTCCATCGCGCGCAGCAGGCAGCGGTCGAGCGCACAGGCGTTGAGCTTCTCGTTGTAATACTGCGGCATGATCTCGCCCTCGCGCACGATGTTTTTAAGGCGCAGGTCGGCGGGGTCCATGTGCAGCATGTCGGCGAGCTCGTTAACGGCGCTCTCCACGGCAAACTGGCCCTGGGTGGCACCGTAGCCACGATACGCGCCGCCGCGATTGGTATTGGTGTAGACGGCGTCCCAGCTAAAGCGGCTCGCCTTCACGTGGTTGTAGATGGGCAGGCTCTTGTGGCCCGAAAGCCCGATCGTCGTGGTGGCGTGCTCGCCATACGCACCGGCGTTGGACAGCGTATGCAGGTCGATGGCCGTGATGGTGCCGTCGTTCATGGCGCCCAGCTTAACGGTCATCTGCATCTGGTGACGCGAGTTGCCCGCGGTGATGGTCTCCTCGCGGGTGTAGCAGCAGTAGCTCGGACGGCCGGTCTGCTGGGTAACGAACGCCACGAAGATCTCGCAGCAGCCCGTCTGCTTGGAGCCAAAGCCGCCGCCGATGCGCGGCTTAATGACCTGCACCTGCGACTGCGGAATGTCGAGCGACTGCGCGACCATGCGGCGCACGTGAAAGGGCACCTGCGTGGAGGTGGTCACCGAGATGCGGCCGAACGCGTCGGTCGTCGCGAAGGCGCGGAAGGTCTCCATGGGCGCGGTCTGCGTGGCCTGGCTGGTGTAGGTGCGCTCAAAGACGATGTCGCTCTGGGCGAAGGCCTCGTCCAGGTCGCCAAAATCGCTGGCACCGCTGCACACCAGGTTGCGCGGGACATCGCCGCCCTGCGGGAACATAAAGGTCACGTCGCCCTCGGGGTGGACCACGATGTCGTTATCGAGTGCCTTGGTAAAGTCCAGCAGGGGCTCGAGCACCTCGTAGTCGACCTTGATGAGCTTGAGTGCCTTGTCGGCAGCCTCCTCGGTCTCGGCAGCGACGATCGCCACCTCCTCGTTTTGGTAACGGACGAGGTTCTCGAGGATCAGGCGGTCGTAGGGACTCGGCTGCGGATAGCTCTGACCGGCGATAGTAAAGCGGCGCTTGGGCACGTCCTCGTAGGTGTAGACGCCCACGACGCCGGGCACCTTCAGGGCGCGCGACGTATCGATGGAGCGGATCTTGGCGCGGGCATAGGGGCTGCGCTTGAGTTTGACGATCAGGGCGCCGGCGGGCACCATATCGCCCGTGTAGACGGGACGGCCCTCGAGCAGCGCCTTCGAGTCCTTCTTGGGCTGCTTGTGGGTAATCTGCTTGTACGCGACGCCGTCGCAGCTGGTGTCGTTGACGGGCAGCTCGGGCATCTCAAAGCCCACCTGCACGCCGGACTCGTTGAGAAAGCGGACGATGGCGCGCAGCTGGCTCTCGTAGCCGCTGCAGCGGCAGAGGTTGCCGGCCAGCTGGCGCGAGAGCTCCTCGCGCGTGGCGACGAGGCTCGGGTCCTCCTTGGCAGCGCGGGCGAGCGCCAGCACGTTCATGATGAGGCCGGGGGCGCAAAAACCGCACTGCTCGGCGCCTTCGGCAGCCATCGCGCGGGCAAGCGCCTCGGACTCGGCCTTGAGACCCTCGAGCGTGGTGATGGTGTGGCCCTCAACGCGGGCGGCGGGAACCGAGCAGCTCAGCACCGGGTCGCCGTCGAGCCACACCGTGCACAGGCCGCAGTTGGTGGTCTCGCAGGCGCAGCGCACCGACGCACAGCCCTGCTCGCGCAGCAGCGCAAAGAGCATAGTGTCGGGGGCAATCTGAACCTTGACCTTACGGCCGTTGAGCGTAAAGGAAAGATCGATGAGTTTGGTAGCCATTAGCGCACCTCGCTAGAATCGACGCCGGGCACGCGGCGGCAGGAATACTCGTCCGTGGCAAACTTAGGAATCTGCACGGTCTCGAGCTCGCGGGCAAGCGCGGCAGAAAGCTCGATGCCGGCGGCACGACGCACGGCCTGGACGGCGAGCGGTGCCGAGATGCGACGGCGGTACTCGACCGAGCCCCACAGGTTGGTTCCGTAGCTCAGGGCACGCACGGATGCAGCAAGGGCGCGAAGCTCGTCCTCGGAAGGCTGCTCGCTGGAAAGGCCACATGCCTCGCCCTGAAGCAAGGTAGCGCGCAGCGGGCGGGCGCCCACGGTGACGTGCCAGCTGTTGTCCCACCAGGCGGCGGTGACGTTTAAGGAGGGGAAGTCGGTCGCGGCCTTGCGCACGGCCTCATAGCTCGCGCGGTAATCGTGCTTGACGACCACGACATGCTCGATCACGTCACGTACGTAGCCCATGTCCACGAACTCCGCGAGCGGCACGCGACCGGCGCCCGTCAGCTCAACATAGGAATCGAGCGCCAGGAAAGCCGAAAGCACGTCCGAGAAGCCAAAGCGGCCGTAGATGCTGCCGCCCACCGTAGCGGTATTGCGCAGCTGCACACCCACGATGTCGTGGACGGCGAACTCAAAGACATTGTTGACAAGCGCGTTGAGCCCGGCATGGCGCTCGAGCTGGCGCAGGGTGCACATGGCACCGATGCGAAACTCGGTCTCGGTCTCCTCGATCTGATCGAGTCCGCAGGCCGAAAGGTCAATCGCCGTCGCGACGCGACGCGAACCCAGGCGCATCCAAATGCCACCGCCCACAATCTTGTTATTGCGGTTCTTCTGTAAGAGCTCATAGGCTTCGGCCGCGTTTCCAACACGGACGTAGGTACCGAACTTGAGCACGTTCTCCCCCATCTCTTCACTTGTCCAGTACTTTTAAGTGTACCAAACGAGGGGGCATAGCTCGTGTCGGGACAAAATGAACCGTTTTCCTCCGTCGCATGCGGATCAAAAAAGGCTCCCAGCCAAGATGACTGGGAGCCTTATCAATGCTATGTCAAGCGAAGATTTAGCAGACACCCTGGGCGAGCATGGCATCGGCGACCTTCAGGAAGCCGGCGATGTTTGCGCCCATGACAAAGTTGCCCTCCTCGCCGTACTCCTTGGCGGTGTCGTCCACATTGTGGAACATGCCGCGCATGAGCTGCTCGAGCTTGCCGTCGACCTCCTCGAAGGTCCAGGACAGGTGCTCGGCGTTCTGGCTCATCTCCAGGCCGGACACGAGCACGCCGCCGGCGTTGGCAGCCTTGCCGGGCATAAAGGCGACACCGTTCTCCTGGAAGTGGGTCGTGGCCTCGATGGTCGTGGGCATGTTCGCGCCCTCGCCGACCACCTTGCAGCCGTTGGCGACGAGTGCCTGGGCATCCTCGAGCAGCAGCGTGTTCTCGCGAGCGCATGGCAGCGCGATGTCGCAGGGAAGCTGCCACACGCCGCGGCCGTCGCCCTCGTGCCACGTGGCATTAGGCATCTCGTCGACGTACATAGCGAGCGTGACGCCCTTGTCGTGGCCGGAGCGCTTCTTGTTGTAGACATGCTCGAGCACGGTGTAGTCGATGCCGTCGGGATCCTCGACCCAGCCGTGAGTATCGGAGCAGGCGAGCACCTTGCCGCCGAGCTGGGAGACCTTCTGGACGGCGTAGATGGCGACGTTGCCGGAGCCGTGAACGACGACGTTCTTGCCCTCGAAGGAGTCGCCGCGGCTCTTGAGGTACTCGTCCACAAAGTAGACCAGACCGTAGCCGGTGGCCTCGGTACGGGCGAGCGAGCCGCCAAAGGAGAGGCCCTTGCCGGTGAGGACGCCAGTCCACTCGTTGGTCAGGCGCTTGTACTGACCGAACATGTAGGCAACCTCACGGCCGCCAACGCCCAGGTCGCCGGCGGGAACGTCGGTGTTGGGGCCGATGTGGCGATAGAGCTCGGTCATGAAGGACTGGCAGAAGTGCATGATCTCGTTGTTGGACTTGCCCTTGGGGTCAAAGTCGGAGCCGCCCTTGCCGCCGCCCCTGGGAAGGGTGGTCAGGCTGTTCTTGAGGATCTGCTCCAGGCCCAGGAACTTGAGCATGCCCAGGGTGACCGTCGGGTTAAAGCGCAGGCCGCCCTTGTAGGGTCCAATGGCAGAGTTGAACTCGACACGATAGCCGCGGTTGACCTGAACCTTGCCCTGGTCATCGACCCAGGGGACACGGAACATAACGATGCGCTCGGGCTCGACGAGGCGCTCAAGCAGGGCGGCCTCCTCGTACTCGGGATGGGCGTCGAGCGCCGGCTGGATGGTGCCGAGGATCTCGGTCGCGGCCTGGATGAACTCAGGCTGCTCGGGATAGCGGGCCTTGAGCTCGTCGAGAACTTTCTGCGTGTAGCTCATGCTTCCTCCAATTGATGGAAAAGAAAGGTGTCGTTCGCGGCGCCTCATACGCCGCGAGCTTTATCGAGTATGGATAATATCGCACTGTTGCAGCAAAGTTTCGCATAAGCCGACGAGCAGATGTTTCGTTTTGATTACGATGCAGGTAGAAGCGTTTTTGAGCACCCGACGTACAAATCGCGTGTTTCGAAGCTGTTTCGTCCACGTGGTCCATACCACCACAAAGAGGACAGGCACCTTTGTGGCGGTTGGCAGGATGCGTTGGCGGGAACGTATGTGAATCGAACACATCCAAGACGTTTTGCACGCCTCACAACGGTTTTGAGGACCGCGGGGCCCACCGGAGCCCATCCGTTCCCAAACGTGGCGGTATTTTACCAAACGCGCAGTGTCGCGCCACGAAAACGGCCCATCTACTACGTTTAACCAGCAAGGGTAAACCATACCCACTTTTTCGTAACATCGGCAAGTCATCTACCTGCGGTTTTATTTTTGCGGTTTTTGAAATGGTCGAGGGTAGTCACTTAAACGTAGTAGATAGGCCGGTTTTGTGGCGAGCGGCGATTCGGAGCCCTAGCGCAGGGATCTGAGAGCGCCGGCCTCCTTGTTGAGCGTCGTAAAACGCACCGCATCCAGGTGCTCCAAGATGCTAATGGCTCGTTTGCGCGACACGCCTAAGGCCTCGCGCAGCACACTCGTCGTGGCAACGCCGCCAGCAGCCTCGATAGCCGCGGCGACGACCTCACGTGCATGGGCCTCGGCGGCGGCAGACAAGGCAACGTCGCGTTCGATCTTAACGATCGCGCGGTTGAGCGAAAGCTCGCGCAGGGCACGCGCCATGGTGTCGCGATCGAGCTGCAGACGCTCACCCACCTCGGGCAGCGTCGCCGCACCGAGACCCGCCTCGTCGAGGGCGGCCACGATGCGCTGGCTCGCCTCGCGCACCACACGTATCGCCGCAGCGGCAGAGTGCGGGTCGAACACCTCGGCACCGTCGACGGTGCACACGCCGCGCGCACAGCCCTCGAGAACGAGCGCGGACGCGATGTCTTCGCCCGCTGTCGGCCAGGCGGCATGCGCGACCTCGCCCGGCGTGAAACCCGTCTGCTTGGGCGCGGCCCCGTGCATGGCGGCCAACGTGACGGAGAGCGTGGCGAGGGCGGCATCGAGCACAGCGGGGGCGGCATAGAGCTCCTCGGTCGAGCGCTCGGCATGAAGCGCCACGGCGTCACCCGAGGAAACCGCCCCGTGCAGGAGCGCAGCCGCCTCGGCACCCGAAAGATCGAGAGCACGGGCTGCGGCCGCGGCGGGCACAGGCAGGCGCTGCAGCCCCAACCATGCGGCAACGGCGGCGGCGCGGTCGTCGGCATCCAGGGCCCCGAGCAGCGCGCACTCGCCCGCGGAGAGGACGCGCGAGCGGCGGCACCGCGAAAGAAGAACACGACCGCCGCCGATAAGCACCACCGGCGAGAACGCGAGCACAATGAGGCCGTCGCCCGATCGCACGGGAAGGCGCTCCTCCAGACGGACCTGCACGATGCGGGTCTCGCCAGCCTCAATGGGTCCCTCACCCTCCATGAGCATGATACGGCCAAGGACCTCCGCCGTACCCGCCATCACATGAACGCGCGTACCGGACTCGAAGGGCGCGGGCTTGGTGCCCTCGCGCCCCAGATACGTGAAGCGGGCGATGAGCCTGAGCGTCGAGCCCTCAGCACCAGACCCGCAGAGGACCTCGCCACGCGGAAGGTCGCCCGCACCGTCGCCCACGATGTTGAGCGCCGCGCGCTGCCCGGGCAACGCCCGAGGAGTATCACCATGCACCTGAATCGCGCGCACGCGGCAGCGCACGCCCGCGGGACATGAGACGAGCTCGTCGCCCACCGCTACGGGGGCATCGTGAAGCGTGCCCGTGACGACCGTCCCGGATCCCTTGATGGTGAAGCAGCGGTCGATGGGCAGGCGCGGGGCCAGACCGGGGCGCACCGGGCGGGATCCGGCATCGGCCAGGAAAGAGTCGATGGCTGCATCGAGGGCAAGGCGAACGTCCTCGATGCCCACGCCCGTGCGCGAGGAAACAGGCACCACGGGCGCATCGGCAAAGACGGTATCGCCGAGGAAGTCCATCACGTCGAGCTCGGCGAGCTCCGCCGTCTCGTCATCGGCCAGATCGCGCATCGTGAGTGCCACCACGAGGTGCCTCACGCCCAACAGCTCCAACACGTACACGTGCTCTCGCGTCTGCGGCATCACGCCCTCAACGGCAGAAACCACCAGCAACGCAACGCCCACGCCGGTGGCACCCTGTACCATCGCGCGCAGGTAGTGCGCATGCCCGGGCACGTCGACCAGGCCGACAAGCTTGCCGCTGGGAAGCTCGAGCTCGCCAAAGCCGAGCTCAGTGGTCATGCCTCGGCGCCGTTCGACCTCCAGACGGTCGGGATTTTTGCCGGTCAGCGCCTCGATAAGGGCCGACTTTCCGTGGTCGACGTGTCCTGCTGTTCCAACGACAACGGGACACTCGACAAGCTCAAGCGCGGTAATCAACGCAAACCCGCCCGCACGGCATCCACCAACGCAGACGCACACAGGTCAAGGTCGGTGTCGCGCAAAAGCGTGCGAACGTCAAAAAGCACCTGGTCGTGCCGCACGCGCGTCACAACCGGCGTATCGGGCTCCTGTACCATAGCGCGCTTTAGGCCATCGGCGGATAGACGCCCATCGACGGGACAGACGGCAACGCAAAAAGTTGGGAGCTCGACGGTCGGCAGCGAACCGCCGCCCGGAGCAGACACGCCCTCGACAACCTGCAGCTCCACCGCCTCCTCACACTGAGACTCGCGAAGCTTGCGCAGCATGCGGTCATGCAGGCGCTTGGCCTGACGCTCGAGCGGAGCCGGCGCGCCGGAAAGCATGTTGAGCACCGGGATCTCCCGATGCGCTGTATCGGATCCGGTCACATACAGGCGCAAAGTGGCCTCGAGCGCCGCGAGCGTGAGCTTGCCGGGGCGAAGCGCGCGCATAAGCGGATGCGAGGCACAGGCGGCGATTACCTGGGCGCTACCGAGAATAATGCCCGCTTGCGAGGCGCCGAGCAGCTTGTCGCCCGAGCACGAGACGACGTCAACGCCGGCGCAAAGCGAGGCGGACGTGGGCTTCTCCCCAGCATCGACGAGCACCTCATCTGTAAGCAAAGCGCCCGAGCCCTGGTCCTCGTACAGTAACAGCCCGTGCTCATGCGCCAGCGCAGAAAGCTCCGCCGCGGAAACCTCCTCGTGGAAACCCTCGATACGGTAGTTAGAAGGATGAACTTTCAAGATCATCGCCGTATTGGGCGTAATGGCGCTTCGGTAATCATCCAGATGCGTGCGGTTGGTGGAGCCCACCTCGACAAGCTTGGCACCCGAAGCCGCCATGATATCGGGAATGCGGAAGCTGCCGCCCACCTCGACAAGCTCGCCACGGCTCACGATGACCTCTTTGCCGCTTGCATGCGCGGCAAGCACCAGCAGCACCGCCGCGGCGTTGTTGTTGACAACCAGGGCGTCCTGCGCCCCCGTGAGCGTGCGCAGCAGACGCGCGGCATGCTCTTTGCGGCCCCCACGGGCACAGGTCGCGACGTCATACTCGAGCGTGCTGTAGCCGCGGGCGACATCGGCCACCGCCTGCACCGCTGCGGGAGCAAGCGGAGCACGGCCCAGATTGGTGTGAATCACAACGCCCGACGCGTTGACGGCAGGGCGCAGGGTCGGCAGCGACAGTCGGTGGCACCGCTGCTCGATGGCCAAGGCGAGCTCGCGCTTATTCCTAGCGGGGACGCCAGAGCGAATCGCCTCGCGCTCGGCATCGAGCTCGGCATCAATCGCCTCGCGCACAATCATGTCGCCCGCATCGCCGGCAGCCTTCATGACCGGCCACTCGGCCAGCAGCTCGTGAACGGCGGGAATGGAGCGCAGGCGGTCGCGCACCTCGGCAGGCATGGATTCGCAGTCGCTCATGGAAAGCCTTTCGACATGTTCAATAAAAAGCGGGCCCCCTTTGTCGTCAGCAGCAAAATGCGGCAACGCACATGCAAAAAGGGACAGGTCCATTATGGCAGCTCGTGACAAGACGGCGCAGCGCCTCGCTCAAAACCTGCCAAAATAAACCTGTCCCTTTTTGGTCGGTTATGGGTTGGGTCCTTTAGGACTCTTTGTTGGCGTAGATAAACCAGTAGCCCAGCGCCACGATCAGGGCGCCACCCACGATATTGCCCAGCGTGGCGACCGTAAGGTTGAGCGCCAACCCGGCAGCGTTGAGGGCATCGGCGCCAGCGACATCGGCTCCATAGCCGCAGGAGTGCATCAAAATACCCATGGGCAAAAAGTACATGTTGGCGACGCAGTGCTCAAAACCGCAGGCCACAAAGGCAGCGATGGGCAGCAAAATGCCCACGACCTTGTCGACCACGGTCTTGCCGGCAGTGCCGATCCATACGGCCAGGCAGACAAAGATGTTGCACAAAATGCCGCGGAAGAAGATGGTAACGGCGTCGATCGCAACCTTACCGGCGGCGACGCTCACCATGGCATTGGCGACGGCCTCGCCGTTGAGCTTATAAATAGCTGCCATGTAAATCAAAAAGACAACGAACAGGGCGCCGGCAAAGTTGCCGATCCACACAACAGCCCAAGCCTTGAACATCTGGACGAGCGTAATCTTTTTGCTCTTAAGCGCGCATACCATAAGCGAGTTACCGGTAAACAGCTCCGCGCCGCAAATGAGCACGAGCACCAGTCCCAGGCAAAAAGCAAGACCGCCCACGAAGCGCTGGGCGCCCCAGCCAAGCGTGGGATCGCTCAGAAAGACCGTGAAGAACAGGCCGCCGAAGGCGATAAACGCTCCGGCGAACATGGCGAGCAAAAAGGCCTTCGAGACCGGCAGGTTGGCCTTGGTAACGCCGGCGGCCTCGGACTTAGCCTCGATCGCGGCGGGCGCCAGGCAGTCGGGGGTGGGGTATTCTGCCTTACTCTGTGCCATGGCAATCACTACTTTCTTACGATGTGGGACAAACGCTCTTGGTTCATTTGCCCCGCGAGGTCGGACGGTATAAAAATAAACGCGAGCCAAATTAGCATATTGGCCTGCGATTATATAGCTTGGAGCGGGCGACGGGAAGTCCAAGGATTTGCTTCGCAAATCCTTGTTTCGCTGCGGGCCTTCGGCCCTTGCGTGCTGCGCTGGAAAATGCTCACGCATTTTCTCAGCTCCGCACCCTGACGGGTTCGATTCCCGTCGCCCGGCGCGTAAACGAAAACAGCTCTGATTCCCAAAGGAAACCAAAGCCGTTAAAACAATTCTTATGGAGCGGGCGACGGGAATCGAACCCGCGTCATCAGCTTGGAAGGCTGGGGTTCTACCATTGAACTACGCCCGCAAGATATGGTCGGGACGACAGGATTTGAACCTGCGACATCCTGCTCCCAAAGCAGGCGCGCTACCAAACTGCGCCACGTCCCGAAGGTGTTGAGCAGCTAAGGCATAAACCTTGCGTGTCCCAAAGCGAAGGAAATTATAGGGGAGACTTCCCGCCTGTGCAAGCGGCGATATTCTAGCTCCTCGAATGTGCGACAAACCGGCTGTGGAGCAGGCCTATCACAAACGCCACCACGGCGACCGGCGCCCACGCGGCACCGATATCCGCCAGCGGCAGCGCATCGAACGGTAGCCACGCGCCAGCAAAGAACGCGTCGCGGACCGAGGTGATCACGCTCTGCACCGCGACGACGCCGCCGACCCAGACCCATACCTGCGGATGCGCGTCGCAAAAACCGTGCACCAGGCCCATAAGCACCAGCACAATGGCAACGGGATACAAGGCATTGAGCATGGGCACCGAGAACATAAGAATCACGTCGAGGCCCACGTTGGAGAGCACGCACGAAAACGCTGCGAACACAAAGGCGAGAACCGCAAAGGGGCGGCGCATGGCCTCCTCAGAGGCCTCCGCTCCCCCTTCGACCACATACGTCTCGCAGAAGTAACGCGAGCAGCAGCTGATGAGGCCGATGCACACGTTCATGCAGGCGAGGAAAAAGATCGCAAAGACCACGACCGTGCCGGCAAGCCCAAAATGCATGGAGGCCGAACGGGCGAGGATGGCGGCGCCGTTGGTAGCGTCGGGCATCACGGTGCCGAGCTGCATACCGGCAAGGCCCAAGCCGCAGTAGATGATGGCCATGAGTACGCCGGCGATCACACCGGAACGCGAAATCTCGAAGGCCACGCGCTTGTCATCGGTAACACCCAACTCGTGGATGGTCTCGGCGATGATGATGCCAAAGGCGAGCGACGCGAGCAGGTCCATGGTCTGATAGCCAGTCAGAAAGCCCTGCACGGCAGCGCCAGCATCGTAGGGGGCCTGCGGCGCGGCAGCGGGACCCAGCGGCGAGATCACGGCAGCACCAACGACCAGCACGATGAGCGCAATGAGCGCGGGGCCCGTAATGCGGCCGAGCACGCGTGTGATGACGCCCGGGCGCAGCGTGAGCGCAAACGCGACGACAAAGAAGCCGACGGCAAACACCAGGCGCGCCGTGCCGAGCGAGACGCCCTCGGGCAGCAGCGGCACCAGCATCTCGAAGGCCGTGGAGCTCGTGCGCGGAATGGCCAGACACGGACCGATAGCCAGATACACCGCCGCGACAAAAAACTCGCCAAACTTGGGGTGCACACGACCGGCAAGCTCGCGCGCCGTTCCGGCAAGTGCCACGGCGATAAAGCCCATGACGGGAAGGCCGATGGCGGCAATCAGAAAGCCGAGCATGGCGAGCGGCGTGGCAGAGCCCGCCTGCAGCGCCAGCAGCGGCGGAATAATGAGGTTGCCGGCGCCAAAGAGCATCGAGAACAGGGCGATGCCGACGGTGAGGACATGGTCGGAGCGCAGACCGCGCGGGGCGGATGATGCCATAGGACCACCTTTCGGGTCGAAACAAAACGGGACGGGCAAAAGACCCGTCCCGCAAGTATATACGCTTTAGCAGGCTAAATCGTGCAGAGCGTCAATCGCGGTGTCGACTTCCTCGTCCGTGTTGAAATACCCAAACGAGAAGCGAACGACACCCTGGCGCTCGGTCCCCAGTGCGCGGTGCATGAGCGGAGCGCAGTGGGCGCCGGGGCGCGTCGCAATCCCCCACCCTTGCATGAGCGCGTCCGAGACCTCGGCCGAATCGATATCGCCCACGTTAAGCGAAACGATCGCCGAGCGCACGGGCTGGTCAAACGCACCGTAGAGCGCAATGCCGGGAATGTCGCGAACGCCGGCGAGGAAGCGCTCGGCAAGCGCACGTTCGCGTGCCGCAATCGCCTCTACCCCGCCCTGGGCCTCGATAACGTCGAGGCCGGCGGAAAGGCCGGCGATACCGTGACCGTTGAGCGTGCCCGCCTCAAGACGCGTGGGCCACTCTTGCGGCTGCAGCGCATCGAAGCTGCGCACGCCCGTGCCACCCATGGCCCAAGGAGCCACGTCAATGCCTTCCGCCACGGCTAGGCCACCGGTCCCCTGCGGGCCCATGAGCCCCTTGTGGCCGGTAAAGCACACCACGTCGAGCCCCATGACCTGCATATCGATATGCGCCGTGCCGGCAGACTGCGAGGCATCGACGATCACAAGCGCGCCGGCCGCATGGGCCATGGCAGCCACGCGTGCAATGTCGACCGCGTTGCCGGTCACATTGGAGGCGTGTGTCACCACCACGGCACGCGTGCCCGGCGTGACCAGCTGCTCGAGCTCGTCGTAGTCGAGCACGCCGTTCGCGTCGCAGCCCGCATGCTCAACAGTCACGCCCTGCTCTGCCGCCAGGCGGTTGAGCGGACGCAGCACGGAGTTGTGTTCGAGCACCGTCGTGACCACACGATCGCCGGGGCGCACCACGCCGTTGATGGCGGTGTTGAGCGCCGCCGTGGAGTTGGGCGTAAAACAAATATGGTCCACCCGCGGGCAGCCCAGCAAGCGCGCAAGCTTGGTGCGGCAGCTGTGGATGGTGCGCGCCGCGTCGAGCGCACCCGACGTGGCGCCTCGCCCAGCATTGCCGAGCGAGCACATCGCCTGCACCACGGCATCGATGACCGCCTGAGGTTTGTGCATGGTCGTCGCCGCGTTATCCAGGTAGATCATCGCACGACCTCCCACATATCGATCACAGTAAAGCCCTCGGTGGGAACGTCCGCCGCGGCAAGCTCGCTTCGCAGCAGTGGTTCATTTTCAGGCAGGGCTTTCCATGCCAGGCCGCAGCCGGCAGCAACCTCTCCGGGTACGGGAATCGTTCGCCCGGGAAGGCCACGCTCACGGCACAGAGACTCGCAGCCCATGGCGGCCGCCGTGGTGGGAAACGTGATGACAAGCGCCGGGCGCTTTTCTCTCATGGCAATCCCACCCAGGCGCTACGGACGCACGACGCGGCCGGCCTGCTCCATCTTTTCGACGATCACGTACATGTTCGTGACATCGCCCACGGCAAGCTGGTCCTTAATGCCAAAGTGGTCGAGGCAGGTGCCGCAGGTAAGGATCTCGACACCCTGCTCGGCCAGGCCCTTGAGGTCGTCAAGCACCGGCGACCCCTCGACGGTGAGTTTGGCGCCGCCGTTGTAGAAGAGCATCGTGGCGGGCAGCTCCTCCTGCTGCGTCACGGCAAAGATAAAGGCCTTCATGAGCTTGTGGCCCAGCTCATCGTCGCCGCGACCCATGCAATCGGTGTAGACGGCCACGACCAGCTTGCCCTTGCCGGCGCTGGCGTCGCAGAAAGCGGCGCCGTCCTGCTCAGGATCGGCCACGGCAACGGCGCCGGCGGTCGCCACGATCACGTGCCACTCGGCATCGGCGACCTTCTCGACCGAGGCCGTGCAGCCCTTTTCCTGTGCCATCTTGGAGATGTTCTTGACGGCCGTCTCGTTGTCGACCGAGGTCACGACAACACCCTCGCCATCAAGCTGCTTCAGAGCTTTGAGCGTCTTGACGACGGGCAGCGGGCAGGCATCGCCCATGGCATTGACTTCAATTTTGGTAGACATAGCAAATCCTTTCAAAAGGGACCGCCCAGAACAGTAGACGGTCGCATAAACGGTTTTCCTTAATGCACAACGCGAACGGCAGGACCGCCCGGCACCGGCTCGCACACGCGACCGATTGTGGCGGCAACGCGCCCCTCGGCATGTAAACGACGCGCAAGCTCATCCACATCCGCCGCGGGCGCCGCGATAAGCAGGCCACCCGATGTCTGTGGATCGTACAGCGCATCCAACACACCCGGCTCCAGGTCCTCGTCGGCGGCCACACGCGGGCCAAAGAAGTCCTGGTTGCGGTAGGAGCCCGCGGGGATAATGCCCAGACGCGCCATGTCGAGCACCTGGTCAAAGAGCGGCACCGCCCCCGACACAAGCTCAATCTGCACACCTGAGCCCTCGGCCATCTCGCACGCGTGCCCGATCAAGCCAAAGCCCGTGATGTCGGTACAGCCGTGAAGCTCGAGGCCCTCGGCCAGACGAATCGGGGCCTCGTTGAGGGTGCGCATCGAGTCAAACATGGCTGCGGCCTCGTCCTGCTCGATGAGCACGCCCTTAATGGCCGTGGTGATAATGCCCGAGCCGATCGCCTTGGTCAGCAGTAGGACATCGCCCACGCGCGCACCGCTGTTGGCGAGCATGCGGTCGAGCGCGACAAAGCCACTCACGGACAGGCCGTACTTGGGCTCGTCGTCGTTGATGGTGTGGCCGCCCGCGATGGTGCAGCCAGCCTCGACGCACTTGTCGGCGCCACCCGCCAGAATCTCACCTGCGACCTCGACGCCCAGGCAACTGGGAATGCACAGCAGGTTCATGGCATGGCTCGGCCGCCCACCCATGGCGTAGATGTCCGACAGCGAGTTTGCCGCCGCGATCTGGCCAAACAGAAACGGGTCGTCGACCATCGGCGGGAAGAAGTCGATGGACTGAACGAGGCCCAGATTATCGCCAACGCGAAAGACGCTCGCATCGTCGGAGGTATCGAACCCCACGAGCAGGTTGTCGTTATGCACATTGGGTAAGTCGCCCAGGACCTGGGCGAGGGCTCCAGGAGCCAACTTAGCGGCTCAACCAGAGGCAGCGGTCATCTGCGTGAGCTTGATGAAATCGTCAGCCATCGATCCCTCCTCTCATAGGTCAATCTTTTCCTCCCAGTATACGCATGGCGGCGCCGCGAGCGGGCGGCGTATCGCAACCCCTACGCGACGCAGCAGAAGGGACAAAGGGACTGTCCCTTTGTCACATTATCGACAGACGAGATGGATTCTCTTGGCGTCGAAGTGCATGCGCAGGGTCTCGTCGGCCTGCGGCAGCTCGTCGGAAGCCACGCTCACCTTGTTGACCTTCCACTGCAGACGCGTGGGCGCATCGACACGTGGCACGTCCAACAGCACCAGCCGCTCAAAGCGCGAATCGCTCACCCGGGCCACGTGTAAGTCGTAGCTGTTACGACCACGCTCGGCACGGTTGTCAACATGGAAGTAACTTGCGCGAATCCCCAGGTACGCCACATCATCAGGAACCTCGCGACCCACATTAAAGGTCATGCCCCAGTCGAGAGCCTCAACTTCTTCGTCGCCGATCTTGCACGCCCGGCTTGTGTTCTTGCAGCCCGTCAAGCGCAGCGCGGCCAAGGTTTGCGGCCGGCGGACCACATCTTCGACGGAGCCGATCTCCTCCACATGCCCGTTATGCATCACGCAAATGCGCTGGCACAGGCGACACGCTTCGTCGATATCGTGGCTCACGTAGAGCACGGTGCGGTTGCACACGTCGAACAGGTCGAGCATGTTCTGCTCGAGCGCGCTCTTAAGGTAGGCATCGAGCGCGCTCATGGGCTCGTCGAACATAAAAATGCCCGGGTGTGCCGCCACCATGCGCGCAAGCGCCACGCGCTGCTGCTGACCACCCGAGAGGCGTGCGGGATAGCGGTCGGCAAAATCGGCCAGACCAAAAATGCCAAGATAGCGCTCGGCGAGCTTTTTGCGTGCAGCGACGTCACCCGCATCCTGTACGCCGGCGCACACGTTATCGGCCACCGTCATATTGGGAAACAGCTGATAGTTTTGGAACAGCAGGGCGCATTTACGCTCCTGGGGCGATAGGTTGATGCCCGCCGCCGAATCAAAAAAGGTCACGCCGTTGACGACGATCTTGCCCTCGTCGGGCGTCTCCACACCGGCAATGCAGCGTAGCGTACAGCTCTTGCCGCACCCCGAGGCGCCCAGCAGCGCCACGCGCTCCTCTCCAGCCTCAAGCTGCATATCGAGCGTAAACCCAGGATAGCGCTTTTTGATATCCAGAACGATCGACATGGCCTATCGACCTCCCTGCAGAGTGGCATCATCGCGCATGAGCTCGGCCAGCGCCTCGCGATCGATACGCAGGGCATCGCCGCCCACCGGGTCGAGCGAATCGGCCGTATCGGCGAGTTCTTTGGCCCGCTTGCGCTCCGCACGGGAAAGGCCCCGCTCGCGATACTTTTGCGAATGCGCGGTGTACATGTTGATAAACAGGATGACCAGGAAACTAAACGCAATCACGACGACAACCCAAAAGAGGGCCACCGAGGTGTAGCCGCCCATCCACTCAAAGTAGATAGCGATGGGAATGGTCTGCGTAATACCGGCATAGTTACCCGCAAAGAAGAGGGTGCAACCGAACTCACCCATCGCACGGGCAAAGGCGAGCACCGTACCGGCGGCGATCGAGGGCCAGCCGAGTGGCATCATAAGCTTGGCAAAGATACGGCGCTCGGACCACCCCAGGGTTCGCGCGGCGTCGAGCATCTGCGTGTCCAGGCTCTCAAAGGCGCCGAGCGCCGTACGGTAGACCAGGGGAAACGACACCACCACGGCAGATATCACCGCCGCTGGCCACGTAAAGACGATCGAGATGCCGTGCGCGATAAGCCACTGGCCAACCCCGGTCGAGCGGCCAAACAGCATGAGGAGCAGAAAGCCGCACACCGTGGGAGGCAGCACCATGGGGATGGTAAAGGCCGAGTCGAGCAGGCCCTTCACGCGGCTCGTCGTGCCCATAGTCTTCCATGCGGCAAGCAGGCCCAGCGCAAAGGCAATCACCAGGGCAAGGCCACTCGTTTTGATAGACACCCAAAGCGGGCGATAGTCGATGCCGGTCAAAAAGGCGACAAGGGACGCCAAGGGCTCCTGTTCATCTTGCATCACAACGGATGATGCTTCCACGATTTGAGCGCTATCAAGCCAACGCGCGCCGCCCTTGGCATCACCCGAGGCTGATGCGATGACCACATAGCGGTCCCCATTCGCACCGCGCTCATCAAAGGCATAGGTATACCCACCGACATTAAACGCCGCTTCCGTCGTGGCATACCAAGGAAGATCCATGTCTTCCAGCCGTGCGCCTCCCATGCAGTTTGCGCCGTCAAGCTCGCAGACGAGGGTCTTTAGACCCGATACGCTCTCGTTGTTCTGCAGATCCCATCCATATGTCTCGACCGCCTTGGGCGATATCCACACCACCACGCGATCGGCAGCCGGCGCCACTATGAGGTCCGTGTCCCCTTCAACGGGAAACCGATAGCCCTCGGGCTGGCCCTCCATGACACGGGCGGTCCCCTTGGCTAACCGTTCAAAACCATCGAGCCCATAAGAAAGCCCCTTGGCGGTCACGGCAACCTGGGCCCCGCCCTCAGTACCACCGGCAAACGCCCATCCCGGCACCCAGCAAAGCTCGAGCGTCAAAGCACAGGCGACAAGAATGCGAAATCTATTACGCACGAAACGCTCCAAGGAAAGACGAGGACAGGGCAAAAGACAAAACGATGGGATTATCGCTCCAAGCCGCACTACGCGGAAAGCTCAAATCCGTACTTAGCCCAAATCTTCTGCGCCTTCTTGTTGGTCAGACAGAAGTCGATGAACGCCTTGGCCTCGTCGGCGTGCTCGGAGCTCTCGGCAACGGCACCCGGATACACGATGGGCTTGTGCGAATCCTCGGGGCACACGAAGGCCTCCTCGATGCCGTCGTAGCGGAAGATGTCGGAGCTGTAGACAAAGCCGGCCACGCAGTCGCCCGTAGAGACGTAAGCTGCGGCGGTGCCGACCTTGTCGGCCAGGGCCACCTTGTCGGCGAGCTCGGGTGCATACTCGCCGTCGTCGCCCTCGGTACCGGTGTAGAGCCCAACAGAAGCCAGCGCTTGGTTGGCATACTTGCCGGCGGGAACGGTCTTAGCGTCGCCGACGGCAATCTTGCCGTCCAGGTTCGCGACGTCGGCGATGGCCTCGACCTTGGTGTCGGAGCCCTCGGCACGAATAATCACGAGGTCGTTGACGAACATGTCCTCACGCGTGTCGGCGTCGACGAGCTCGGCGGCCTCGGCGTCGTCCATAGTGCCCTTGGAGGCCGTGATGAGCACGTCAACCGCGGCGCCGGCGCGCATCTGCTCGACAAGGTCGCCGGACGCCTTAAACTGCGTGTCGGCAAAGGTGGTACCCGTCTGCTCGGTGTAGAGCTTCTGAACCTCGGGCAGAGCCTTCTCGAGCGAGTTGGCGGCGAACACCTGCAGCCCGACGGCCTTCTTGAAAGAAGTCTTGGCAGAACCCGCATCGGAGCCGGCCGGCTCAGACGTCTTGTTGCCCGAGCAGCCAGCAAGGCCAAGGCCGGCAGCGGCGACAGCAGAAAGCGAGACGAATCCGCGGCGAGAAACCATATCGAACATGTTCAACCCTTTCGAGCGCTACGCCCGGGCACCCCGCCGCGGGCTTTATCCTGTAATTGAATTATACTTTAGCGCGAATAATACTTGTGATAAGAAATTATCGTTTGATAATTTCTTATACCGATAGCCGCAAGACGCTCGCGTTGTCGCCGCTTAAAAAAGCGGAGCGACCCATAAGGTCACTCCGCTACAGGCAAGCAGTTTAGCGAGCGTGTCCACCGCCCGCCGTCATGTGGGCCGCGTGCTCCAGCTGGTCGCTCACGGCCTCCCAGCTTTCGCGAGCCGCCTTCGTGGATCCCGGAAAGTTGATGACAAGCGCAGCCCCACGCTGCATGCACACGGCGCGCGAAAGCATGGCACGGCGCGTCTTGGTCATAGAGTATGCACGGATCGCCTCGGCAATACCCGGCACATCGCGGTCGCAGACGGCACGCGTCGCCTCGGGCGTCACGTCGCGCATCGAAAGCCCCGTGCCGCCGCAGGTGATGACCACGTTGGCCTGGCAATCGTCGGCCGCAGCCACAATGGCAGCACCGATCTCGTCAACATCGTCATGCACCACCGTATGCGAGGCAACCATCCAGCCCTGCGCCGCGATGAGCTCCTCGAGCACAGCGCCTGCTTCGTCCTGGGCAAGATCGCGCGTATCCGAGCACGTCACGATCGAAATCTTCAACTCCATAGCATTCCTCCTACAGCACGGCGCCCTCGGGCAGATCGACACGGACGACATCCACGACGTCGCCCGGCTCAAGATCGCACGGACCCTCGTTGATGCGCAACAGGCAGTTCGCACGCTGCATGGTTCCGAGCAGCGCCGAGTTCTGGCTGTGCGCCTCGGTGACCGTAAGCTCACCCGTCTGCGTATCGCGCGCAACCGTGGCGCGATCATAGAAGCGTCGGTCCTGTCGCTTCTTCACGCCGTGGGTAAGAACCGCCTGCTGCACGGGACGCGCACCCTCGGCAAAGCCGCGCATCTTGCGAATCGCCGGGCGGGCGAGCATCTCAAAGCCCACGTATGCCGCCGCGGGGTTGCCCGAAAGCCCCAGATAGGGCTTGCCGCCGAGCAGGCCAAACGTAATGGCTTTGCCGGGACGCAACGAAATGCGATCGAACAGCACCTCGCCCTCGCGCCGAACCAGCGCCGTCACGTAGTCATAGTCGCCAGCCGAGGCGCCACCGCTCGTAATGACAAAATCGCACTCTTGCGCGGCGCGGTGCACCAGCTCGGCAATCGCCCGCTCGTCGTCGGGCGCAATGCCGTAGAACACTGGGTCGGCCCCAGCATCGAGCACCTCGGCCATTAACGCCGAGGAATTGGAATCGCGAATCTGCCCGCGTGCCGGCAGCTCGCTCGGCGCGACCAGCTCCGTGCCCAGCGAGATAATGCCCACGCGCGGAGCGGCATGGACCTTCACGCTCGCATACCCGGCGCTCGCCAACAAGCCGGCGCCCGCCGGAGCCACGACCTCGCCGGCGTGCATCACAACATCGCCGGCATGGGCCTCCTCGGCGGCAGAGCGAACGTTCTCCCCTACCTTGGCAGGCGCCGAGAACCTCACACGCGAACCCTCGTTGCCGTCACCGACGAGCACATCGACGATCTCATACTTCACCACGGCATCGGCACCTTCGGGTACCGGTGCGCCCGTCATGATGCGGACCGTCTCGCCCGCGCCAATTGTGCCCTCAAACACATGGCCCGCGGCCTCGTGTCCGATAACGTCGAGCGTCACCGGCGCCTCGCCAGATCCCTGCGCCAAATCCGCCGAGCGCACGGCATATCCGTCCATAGCGCTGTTAGCAAACGGCGAGATGTCGATATCGGCCACCGCGTCCTCGGCCAAGGGAAAACCAGCCGCCTGCCACACGGGAATCTCGATGAGATCCGTCGGAGCAACGTGCGACAAAACAATCGACTGCGCATCCTCCAACGGTATGAGTTTCTCTGCCATATGCACCTCTTAATGCCACGGCGCACAACAGGGGCGCCAATTCTTTATGCTTGTCTCAGTATAATCCCCCGACGCACGACCGCGACTCGGCCTGTACCCGCAAATACACCTGTCGGTTGCAGGCCGCGAAACAGAATGGAAACCAACCCACCGGCTCGTCGCGTTTACCGCGTTTTATAATTGCTTGCGTTGCAACCTAAAAGAGGAACGTATGGCTCATAACGACAAACCCGAAAGCGCAAACAAAGCGCAGGATCATTTCCAGCCGCTCGACGACGGCGGTTTTTTCTCCCTTAATGACGTCATCACGGCAGGCAGGCATCAACTTACCCGCTCCGAGCATCTCTTGGCTGCCGACACGCGCCGCAACGCCCGCAACCTACTAGCGAGCACTAAGTTGCTCGTACTCGTCGTCACCGTCTCGCTCGCCATGGGCGTTGCCGCTTGGGCGTTTTTGGCCTCATTAAATATCGCGACCGACTATCGCGAGCACCATGCGTGGATTTACGCGCTGCTTCCCGTTGTGGGCGTTGCCACCGCATGGGTGTACAAAAACCACGGTCTCGCCGCCAAGCGTGGCAACAACCTGGTCATCGACTCCGCTCTGGGCACACGCCTCATCCATATGCGCATGGCCATCCTCACCTTCGTCTGCTCCACGCTCACGCACCTCACCGGCGGCTCGGCCGGTCGCGAGGGAGCTGCGGTGCAGATTGGCGGCACCATCGCCAGCAACATCTCGAGCCTCGCCCACCTCAAAAAGCATGACCACCACGACCTCATGCTCGCCGGCATCTCGTCGGCCTTTGGCGCCGTGTTCGGCTCGCCCCTTGCCGGGGCTTTCTTTGGCATGGAGATGTGCTTCATCGGCAAGATCGACTACACCGCGGGCATCTACTGCCTGGTCGCTTCGTTTACCGGCTACTTTACGTCGCTTGCCTTGGGAACCGAGTACGAGGCGAATGTTATCGCCAGCGTTCCCGCTATGACGCCCAAAACGGTCGTCATCGTTGTTATCAGCGCCATTATCTTCGGCCTGACGGCACGCCTCTTTGCCTGGTCGGTTCGAACCGTCAAAAGCCTGTACAGTCGCTTTATCACCAATTACCTCGTCCGCGCACTCATAGGCGCACTCGTGGTTTTGGCCGCCTATGCCCTCCTCGACGCCTGGAACTACGCCGGCCTTTCCACGTGGCTTTCCGGCGCCGGATTTGCAGGCAACACCACCCTGGCGGACGCAGCCATCAAGTTGGTCGTCACAGCGCTTACCCTGGGCGCGGGCTTCCAAGGCGGCGAGGTCACGCCCCTGTTTGGCATCGGTGCGGCACTCGGTGGCTGGATCGGTTGCCTTACCGGGCTTGACCCCAGTTTTCTGGCGGCTCTCGGCATGCTCGGCGTGTTCTGCGCCGGCCTCAACGTGCCCATCACCACCTGCATGATGGCCATCGACCTGTTCCACGGCACGGCCGCCGGGTTCTTTGTCATCGTGGCCTTTATCAGCTACCTAACCGGCGGACACCGCGGCGTGTACCCCGCCCAGCGCATCATCTCACCCAAGCGCCGCTCGCTTATTGTGGATGAGGGCGGTACGGTAGCGGATGCTATCGAGCGCCACAACGACCTGATAGAGTAGATGTAATAATCGCCGTGCAGCCACAATCGGGGGCAATTCGACCTGAGCGCGACCGCACCGTCATGTCACACGCCGGGAGTCGCCCCATGCACGCAACTGCTTTTGGTCGCACGCTCATCATCGCCAACCCAGCCGCCCAGTCGGGTGCGGCGCGCGAAGTTGCCGAGCGCCTGCAACGCTTTTTGGATATGACCGCGCGCGCATCCCAGTTTGACCTGGTGCTAACCGAGCACATGGGACACGCCAAGGAGCTTGCCGCACAGGCTCAGGGCTATCGCACCGTTATCGCACTCGGCGGCGACGGCGTGATCCACGAAGTCGTCAACGGGCTTATGACGCAAAAGGAGGACGCCCGCCCCGCTCTTGCCGTCCTGCCCGTGGGCTCCGGCAACGATTTTGCCCAGACGCTCGATATCGAAGATTTCTCCGGCAAGGATTTTGGCGCGCTACTCACCTGTGAGCTGCAGCGTCAGGACATCGGGCGGATTCGCTCATGGAACCCCGCAAGCGGCAACGGCGAGGCGATCGTCGAGTATTACGACCAGACTCTCTCCGTCGGTATTGATGCCGCCATCGGCCTTGGCACCACCGAGCTGCGCAAAAAGACCGGCTTGACGGGTGCTCCGCTCTACACCCTTTCGGGACTTGAGCAGTTTGGCCTGCGCTATCGCAACTACCCCATGACCATCAGCTTTGATGGCGCGCCCGCCGAGCGCGTGCGGGCGATTATCATGGCCATCCAGCTGGGACCCACCTATGGTTCGGGCTATCGCATCTGTCCCAACGCCGACCCGTGCGACGGCATACTCGACGTCTGCTACGCCTGCGGCCCCGTTCCGCGCGCGGTCGCGCTTCCCATGTTCCTTTCGGCCAAAGATGGCCACCATACCAAGCTGCCACCGGTTCGCATGCGCCGCTGTCGCCATGCCGAGCTTACCTTTGAGGAGCCCGACTACCCCATTCAGGCCGACGGCGAGCCCGTTGTCGCCTCGCGCATCGAGGTCGACATCCTCGCCGGCGCCCTCCACGTCTGGCACCCCACCCGCTAACCCCACCTAAGTTGCGGTGAAATAGGGACTGTTTATGCAGCTAAAGCCGCAAAAGTCCCTATTTCACCGCAACTTATTGAGAAGATCATTCCTCCCCGCCCGGCTTGCGTCGGTTGGCCTTTTTAATGGCGTTGAAGTGTTTGTCGTTGAGCCTGCGCTGGCGCGATCGCTGAGGCACTTTGGTCTTGACGCGACGGCGCGGTGGACGCCCGCGACGCTCAAGCTCAGCGCGTAGCTTACGCAGACAGCAGCTACGGTTCTGGAACTGGCTGCGGCTCTCGCGCGCTGTCACGGTAATCCCCGAAGGGATATGTTTCATGCGCACCGCAGAGTCCGTCGTGTTCACGCCCTGCCCGCCCGGACCCGTCGCGCGAAACACCTGCACCTCGCAATCGCGCGCCAACTCCTCGACCGACATCTCGGCATAGCGCGCATACTCGCGCCACCCCATCTTGTTCTCATCCATATCAACACCTCCCCTCATAAAAAATGTGACAAAGGGACAGTCCCTTTGTCACATCGCATACCAATCGCTTGTGTTGCGCGCTTAGGCGAAGGTGATCTCGCCGTTCTCGCAGTCCATATCGGCGATACGGGCCAGGCTCTCAACGCGGAAGCCGCGCTTACGGAGCTTATCGCCGCCGCCCTGGAAGCCCTTCTCAACGGCGATGCCAATACCGGATACCTCGGCACCCGCAGCCTCGCAGATCTTGATAAGACCCTCGAGCGCGCAGCCGTTGGCCAAAAAGTCGTCGATAATCAGAACCTTGTCACCCTCGGACAGGAAGCGCTTGCCGACGATGACCGGATACTCCTTCTGCTTGGTAAAGGAGTAGATGGTCGTGGCATACTGCTCGCCGTCAAGGTTGATGGACTGGGCCTTCTTGGCAAAGACCACCGGCACGCCGCCAAAATGCTGGGCCGCGATGCAAGCCATGCCAATGCCCGAAGCCTCGATCGTCAGGATCTTGTTGATCTCGACATCCTTGAACAGACGGGCCCACTCGGCACCCATGTGGTCAAACAGCTCAACGTCGCATTGGTGGTTGAGGAAGGCATCAACCTTAAGGACGTTACCGGCCTTTACGATGCCGTCATGGCGAATACGATCCTCAAGCTCCTGCATGGCGCAACCCCTTCTCGCGGCAACGATACCGCGCGATTAATAAACGTTGTTCGATAGTCTACCACGGACCGACCCCCGCCCGCCCCACAAGCCGCATCGCACCACAAACCAGTCTTTTTGTCTTTTTGGGACGGCGCGAATCGTGGCAGACAGCCTCCCAACACGCTAATGCCGGGTGCGCGTCCTCACCAAACGTACCAATGTGAGCGCAAAGCCCACGGTAGCAACGGCCATCAGCACGTAGAATACCAAACGGAAGCCAAAGAGGAACACGTCCGGACGACCCGCCACATAGCTCGTGACCGTCTTGCCCATCGCCGCGCTCGTCTGTCCATACAGGATGCGCGACGCCGCCGTAATACCCAGCGCTATGCCCGCATAGCGCGCCAAGCTGCTCAAGCTGCCCGCAAAGCCAAGCGCCTCACGCGGAGCCGAACCCATATACAGCGAATTATTGGGACTCTGGAAGATCGACGTGCCGCACGACATAAACGCGACGCAGCACACAATCATCAAGATGGAAGAGTGCTCGTCAAGCGTGCTCACCGCAAAGAGACCGCACACGTACACGCCCAGGCCAACGGCCGTGGGCGCTTCACAACCAACACGGTCGGACACCGAGCCCGAAAGCGGGCCCACAAAGGCATTCACGACCGGCATCGCCAAAAACAACAGGCCGGAGATATCGGAGCTAAAGCCGTGGGCATCCTGAAAGTAGAACGGCAGCACAAACTCGGAGGCACCGATACCCACGAACACGATAAGCATGCAAGCCAGGTTAATCGTGAAAGCCGAGCTCGCAAAGCAGCGACGCGCCGCCTCTGTCAACGGCATAGGGCGTTCGCCAGCCTCCGGCTTCACATGCGGCAGCGTATAGAGTCCCACGATAAACGAGATTACGCCAATGGGCAGATTGATAAGGAAGATGCTCTCCCAGGGAAAGCTCGCCACCAGCACGCCGCCGAGCACGGGGCCGCACATCATGCCAAGAGCCACAAAGGTCGCCAGAATGCCCATGGCACGGCCGCGCTCACGCGCCGGAAACGACTCGGTGATGATGCCCATATTGTTGGCCATCGCGGCGGCACAGCCAATGCCCTGCACGAAACGCGCCAAGATAAGCACCTCGAGCGAAGCCGAAAGCCCGCAAAGCAACGAGCCACCCGTAAAGACGATTACACCAAGCTGGAACACATTCACCTTGCCGCGCACATCGCCCAAGCGGCCAAACGGCAGCATGGCGACGCACGTCGCGAGCAGATACACCGAGCTCACGAGCTGAATGCGGTCGAGACCCACCCCCAGCTCCTTTTGCATCACTGGGAGCGCCACCGTCACGATGCTCGCATCCAGACACGCCATAAAGGTCATGACGAGCACGGTGAACAGAATCGCCCATTTATTCTTACCGTGGGTGTCGCCCTCTAGGGCAATGTGTTCGCGGCGCAGCTGCTCGGCAGTTTTCTCCATGTATATCCTTTCTATCGTGCAACGCAAAAACGGGACCCCAATCGCCTACAAACGGACACGATCGGGGTCCCGCCTACGGAATCGGAACTATGAGGACGTCGTCAGCCGAAAAGCCGTCCCACGCCCCGCACGCACGCTAGCCTAGCACTGCTCGAGCGCCTGCTCAAGGTCGGCAATCAGATCGGCCGTGTCCTCAAGGCCGCACGACAGGCGCACCATGTCGGCGGAGATGCCGCAGGCGATGAGCTCCTCGTCGTTCATCTGGCGATGGGTGGCGTTTGCCGGGTGCAGGCAGCAGGTGCGGGCATCGGCCACGTGCGTGGCAATCTGGGCGAGCTTAAGACTCTTCATAAAGGTCTCGGCCGCCGCACGACCACCGGTAAAGCCAAAGCTCACGACGCCGCAGGTACCGTTGGGCATGTACTTCTGAGCCATGTCGTAGTACTTGTCGCCCTCCAGGCCCGGATAGCTCACGAAGCGCACTTTGGGGTGGCCCTGAAGGAACTTGGCGACCGCCAGACCGTTCTCGCAATGGCGCGGCATACGCACGTGCAGGCTCTCGAGCGAGCTGTTCAGGAAGAAAGCCGCCTGAGGGTTCTGCATGGGGCCGAGGTCGCGCATGAGCTGCGCGGTTGCCTTGGTAATGAAGGCACCCTCGCGACCGAACTTCTCGGCATACGTCACGCCGTGGTAGCTCTCGTCGGGCGTGGTGAGACCCGGGAACTTATCCGCATGGGCCATCCAGTCAAACTGGCCGTGGTCGACGATCACGCCGCCCAGGTAGGCCGCATGTCCAGCCATGTACTTGGTGGTGGAGTGCGTAACGATGTCGGCGCCCCACTCAAAGGGACGGCACATCACGGGCGTCGGGAAGGTGTTGTCGACCATCAGCGGCACGCCGTGGTCGTGCGCGGCCTTGGCAAAGCGCTCAATATCGAGCACGGCAAGGGCGGGGTTGGCAATCGTCTCGCCAAAGACGAGCTTGGTATTGGGCTCAAAGGCTGCCTCGAGCTCCTCATCGGTGCAGTCGGGGGCGACGAACGTGCAGGTCACGCCCATGCGGCCCATGGTGTGGGCGAGCAGGTTGTAGGTACCGCCGTAAATGGCAGAGCTTGCGACCACATGATCGCCGGCACCGGCCACGTTAAAGATCGCGAGGAAATTCGCAGCCATGCCCGAGCTCGTGAGCATCGCAGCGGTGCCGCCCTCCATCTCGCAGATCTTGGCGGCAACGAGATCGCACGTGGGGTTCTGCAGGCGGCTGTAGAAGTAGCCCGACTCCTCCAGGTCAAACAGCTTACCCATATGCTCCGACGTGTCGTACTTCCACGTGGTGGACTGGTAGATGGGCACCTGGCGCGGCTCGGCATCTCCCGGGTGATAGCCGCCCTGAACACATGTGGTACCGATGGTCTGCTCGCTCATATCTAGCTCCCTTGCCTGGGTTTTAGTTTTATTCGGTTCACGATACCGCTACCCTGCACCCCTCTCAACCCATCCCCAAGGTAGGTTATGGGACTAATTGATCAGGGGTATTTATCTCAAGCCTTGGGCATTTGCTCGATAGATAAATACGAGGCATACATGAAGCTCTCGATGATTACATGCCCCGTCACGGGTACCATAGGCGGGTACACCGTGACCAAGGAGACAACGATGAAGCAAATCGATACGGCCCAGCTCGACATCACCGCCTGTCAGGCTCAAGCCACCGAATACCACGCCCGTGGCTTTAACTGCGCCCAGGCCGTCGCCTGCACGCTCGCGCCCGCCATCGGGCTCGACCCCCAGGTCGCCTTTACCCTCACCGAGGGCTTTGGCGCCGGCATGGGCGGCATGACCGAGACTTGCGGCGCCATCTCGGGCGCCGTGGCCATCATGGGGTTTGTGATGAGCGACGGCATGGAAAACCCCAAGACCAAGGGCCAGACCTACAAGCTGTCGCGCGAAATCGCCAAGCGTTTTGGCGAGAAGAACACGACGACCGTCTGCGGCACGCTCAGGGGCATCGGATCGGACAAGGGTCCGCTCCGCAGCTGTCCCGGTTGCATCGACGATGCCGTCGAAATCGCCTGCGATGTGCTAAAGCAGCTCGCCGAGTAAGCGGCAGCAACAGAAAAACGACGGCCGGCGCGCTTGGGATCCATCCAAAAGCACGCCGGCCGTCGCCGTTAAAACTCGGCAAATTCGGGAGCGCCGACCTCAATCTCCTCGCGCCCCGCCATAAGCTCGCGCATCTTAGCGCAAAACGGCTCCTGCTCCCCCGCCTTAAACACCAAATGAATCGTCACGGTATCCGCGAAATCGGTATCCGAAACCTTGGCACCCGAATCCTGCGCCAAATGAAGCACTTGCTCATACTGCGGATAGGCCACATGCACGTCAACAGGCACGACACTCGTCATCTCGACGATCTGCCCGGCCTCCTGAGCCGCGGCCACCGCCGTCTGCGTCGCCGCGGTATAGGCGCGCACCAAGCCACCGGGCCCTAACAGCGTGCCACCAAAATAGCGCGTCACCACGCAGCAAACATTTTTGAGCCCCGCGCCGCGCAGCACCTCGAGCGTCGGCATACCGCTCGTGCGGCTCGGCTCACCATCATCGCTCTGGCGCTCGCGTCCATCGACTAAAATCCACGCGGGAACATTGTGCCGAGCGTCGTAATGACGCTTGCGAACCATCTCGATAAAGGCATTCGCCTCGTCCTCGGACTCAATATGGACCAGCTGGGCAATAAACCGGCTCTTGCGGTCCACAAACTCGCCCGAAGCCTCAATATTCGATTGCAGAGTAAAATAGCTGTCCAACAAAGCCCCTCAACAAAATAAAGCGCAGCAACAAACAGCCTCAATAATACGGCAAAGACAGCACCGTTGACCTCGCCAACAAGAACGGAAACGCCAATGATACCGTCACCAACAGCGAGAACCCGTCAGCGCGAGCAAGGTGCCTTGAAAGACAAGGGCATTGACCTTATGGTCATGCCCGAAGGCTTGAAAGGCAGATTGCCGCGCTGACGGGTTCGCAGCGTCAACAAAGTGCCGAGTGGGCCTATAAGCCGGGTTCTGTCGTGAACGGTCATTTATCTTGTCTGCACGTTACCGTGCAGTTCCACGCACGCTACCCGAACGCGGACCGGGCCGGCCCATAGCGTTCCTATTCGCGCTTGCTCCGGATGGGGCTTGCCAAGCCGCCGTGTTGCCACGACGCTGGTGGTCTCTTACACCACCGTTTCAGCTTTTCCCTTTACGCCTTGCGGCGCAGGTGGGAGTCTTCTTTTCTGCGGCGCTTTCCGTCGGATCACTCCGCCCGGCCGTTAGCCGGCATCCCGCCCTCTGGAGCCCGGACTTTCCTCACGCGTACTGCAAGCAGCACATCGCGCGACCGTCTGGCCCACTCAGCAGTGCAAGAGTGTAACACACCGTTGCCGCAGGCAATGGCACAACGCAAACGCTCGACACGATAAACCAAGAACCGCCATGCGTTACAATGGTCCTGTCGATGGGCAACGTCGTCAGTCGAGACGCGACCGCGCTCCGCACCCCTCCGTCTACTCGGTGTGTTCCCGCCTCCTCCCCGAGGCGGGATGTCGGCATTTTTCACGCACCGACAACCCAATAGCCTATGGACAGCCCGGGCAGCATTACGCACGGGCAGCATCGCACATCTCGGCAGCAAAAGCAAAAAGGGACCCGTCCATTACGGACGGATCCCTTAAAACAAGTAATCGTCAAACCGATTTACTCGGCGTCGGTCTCCTCGTCCTTCTTCTCGGAAGGAAGCGGGGTAACCTCGATCTCGACGCCCAGAGTCTCAGCAGCGGACTTCATGGACAGGGAGATACGACGACGGTCGAGGTCGATCTCCATGACCTTGACCTGAACCTTGTCGCCCACGTGGGTGACCTGAGAAGGCTGATCGACGTGCTTGTTGGCCATCTCGGAAATGTGCACCAGGCCCTCGATGCCCTCGCCCAGGTCGACGAAAGCGCCGAACGGGACAAGCTTGGTCACAGTGCCCTCGACGATAGCGCCGACGGGGTACTTCTTGACCAGTGCACGCCACGGATCCTCGGTGGTCTGCTTGAGACCCAGGGAGATGCGCTCGCGGTTGAGATCGACGTCGAGAACCTCGACCTCGACCTCCTGGCCGACCTTGACAACCTCGGAAGGATGGTTGACGTGGTTCCAGGAGAGCTCGGAGATGTGGATGAGGCCGTCGATACCGCCGAGGTCGACGAAGGCGCCGAAGTCGACGATGGAGGAAACGGTGCCCTGGAGACGCATGCCAGACTTGAGCTTGGACAGAATCTCGGAGCGCTCGGCCTTACGGGACTCCTCGAGCACGACGCGACGGGAGAGGACGACGTTGTTGCGGTTGCGGTCCATCTCGATAACGCGGGCCTCGATGCGGGTGCCCATGTAGGAGGTGAGGTCCTTGACGCGACGGAGGTCGACGAGGGAAGCAGGCAGGAAGCCACGCAGGCCGATGTCGAGGATCAGGCCGCCCTTGACAACCTCGATAACCTCGCCCTCGACGTTCTCGCCGGAGTTGAACTTCTCCTCGATGCGGTTCCAAGCACGCTCGTACTCGGCACGCTTCTTGGACAGAACCAGACGACCGTCCTTGTCCTCCTTCTGGAGAACCAGAGCCTCGATGGGATCACCGAGTGCAACGATGTCTGCAGGGTTAGCGTCCTTGCGGATGGACAGCTCGCGGACCGGGATAACGCCCTCGGACTTGAATCCGATGTCAACGAGCACCTCGTCATGCTCGATCTTAACGACAGTGCCGTTAACGAGATCGCCCTCATCAAAGTCGGTAATCGTACCGTCGATGAGGTTGTTCATCTCCTCCTCATTGACATCGTCAAGAGAGAAAATGGACGAGTTCTGAATCTCACTCAAAGGTGGACCCCTTTCGAACTACGGGGCCCCGATTGCTAGGACCTACAGAAGGGTGCGACAAGCACACAACGTTTAGGAACACTCGGGAGCCGACAGATACTAATGTGACGCTTATGCAATCACGTTCGTATAGGTTACGGGGAAATGAGTTCGATTTCAAGCGTGAACTGCGATTTTTTACTCGTGTGGAGACTTTTTCGTAATCTTATGAACACACGTCTCCGCAACTTGACGATAACCAGCCAGGCATTCGGCTTTGGGGTAAAGTATCCGGAGCCAACGATTCTAGATCGATTTTTCGAGAAAGGTGCCCGCGTGCTCAAAGCAGTCGTTTTCGATATGGACGAAACGCTTCTTAGCATCAACCTCAACGCGTTCATCCTTCGCTATTTTAAGGATGTCTCTTCGATGCTCGCGGATATCGGGCGCCGCAGCCGCGGTGGCACGATGGCACGCCTCGGCACCATCCTGGTCGACCTCAACGCCAATCGCCGCAGCGGCACGGACAACCACACCAATCTTGAGTTTTACCAAGAAGCGGTCGAGCGCCGATGCGGGATCTGCCTCTCCGATCCCCTCATCTACGAAGCGTTTACCTACTATGACCGCGAAGTTCTTCCGTACAAGAACGACGAGGTCATTAACGCCCACGCCATGCCGGGCGCGCACGCCGCGCTCCAGGCCGTACAGGACGCAGGGCTGCGTTGCGCGCTCTTTACCAACCCCAGCTTTCCCCAGGGGGCCATCGAGTGCCGCATGGGCTGGGGCGACCTGGCCGACGCCCCCTTTGAACTCGTGACGCACATGGGAAACGCCACCCGCTGCAAGCCCGATACCACCTACTATCTAGAGCAGCTTCAGGTGATGGGGCTCGAGCCGCACGAGGTCCTTATGGTGGGCAACGATCCCAAGCGCGACTTCCCGTCCCCCGATTGCGGCATCCAAACCGCCTTTGTGGGCCAGGGCAAGCCCAGCCGAGCCACCTGGCGCGGAACCATGGAAGACTTCGCCCGCGACTTTAACGCCGTAATCGAGGCCTTCTACGAGCACCAAATAGCCGACGAACTATCGTAGGCGCCAGAACATCTAGCGCAGTTGCGGTGAGATAGTTCCTGTTTGCCCCTCACCCGGGTAATTTTAGGAACTATCTCACCGCAACTTAATATCTAACAGACCTGGGTTTTACCGATCATGATGTTGAGGATCTCGATGTCGGTGTCCTTCATGCCCACGCGGCCCACGTAGCCCATGCTGGCAATCGTCTGCTCGACGGTATCCTGAATGAGACCCTCGCCGGCGCGGAAGCCGCGGCCCTGCATGGCCATATCGTGGCCCAGAATCGCAGCATCAACGGCAGCGGAAATCTTAGCCGCGCAACTCGCCTTGGCGCCATCGCACACGATGCCGCCCACGTTACCGAGCGTATTCGAGACCGTCGCGCCAATCTGCTCGCGCGTGCCACCGCACAGCCAGGTAATCGCAGCGCCGGCGCCGCACGCGGCGCAAATAGCACCGCAAAACGCCGAGAGCGCACCGATATAGCTCTTGATATGCACGGCGATAAGATCGGACAGTATCACGGCGCGCACCAGGCGCTCGTGGTCGCAACGCAGGTACTCGGCATACTCCATGACGGGCAATGCGCAGGTAATGCCCTGATTGCCCGAGCCGCACACAATGGCGACCGGCAGCGCGCAACCGTTCATGCGGGCGTCGGACCCGGCGGCCGCACGGGCACGGGCGCGGCAGGCGACGTCATCGGCACGAGCACCTAGCAGCGTACGACCCACCTCGGCGCCCCAAGCGTGCGCGAGGCCCTCAGCACTGATCGCGCCATTCAGCTCAATCTGACGCTCAACGGCAGCGCGGGCGTCCTCAATGTCACCGTCCTCGATAAAGTCGATGATGGTCTCGATCGACATGGGCGTGTCGGCGTTATCTGCCGCACGCTCGGCCACCACGCGCTCGGCGCAGGCGGCGCACTCCCCCGCCGACTTACCGCATACCGGAATACCGTCGAGCGTATGGCACGTGACATTAGTGTGGTGATCGGTAATCTCGACGACCGCGGTATGGCCCCCGGCCGTCGCAGTCACCTTGATGTAGAGGTTGGGCACACCCTCGACAAGCGACACATCGCAGTAGTCCGCATCGGCAAGCAGCTCGGCCACGCGGGCGCGGTCCGCGTCATCGACGCTCTCGAGCACCTCGAGCGCGCTCTTGGCGTCGCCGCCCACGGCACCCAGCACGGCCGCGGCTTCAATACCATGCATTCCGCCCGAGTTGGGCACGGTCACGCTCTTGACGTTCTTGATGATGTTGCCCGAGCAGGCAACATCCATATGATCGGGCTCGCAACCGAGCGTCTGGCTCGCCAGCGCCGCTGCATAGGCAACGGCAATGGGCTCGGTGCAGCCGAGTGCACAGACAAGTTCGCGGTTCAAAACATCGCAAAACGCGGCATCACGGATGGAATCGGTAGGCATAGGTATCTCCTGCTTGCATAACGGGCTTGGCTCTCAAAAATAGTTAGCTCCTTTATAGTTAGCTCCTTTATTTGATAACAATGCATCAAAAACTGCAACCATGGTTCCGGCGGACGGCGCTCAAGCACAAACTGACAGCATTCATTCATGAGAAGCCGGTCTTGTTGCATGCTAAAGCGTTTGACCAAAAAACGCCCGAGCGTTTACGCAAAAGTCGCGCTATCATGCAGTCGAACGCGGTAAAACCTTTAGCATTTGCGCCGCACGGACCAGAGAGGAACCACTCATGAAGATTGGTATCGGCAACGACCACGCCGCCGTCGAGCTCAAGAACATCATCTCCGAGCACCTGAAGGAGCGCGGCTGCGAGGTCGTGAACTTTGGCACCGACACCTCCGAGAGCTTTGACTACCCCATCGCCGGCTACAAGGTGGGTAAGGCCGTTGCCAACGGCGACGTCGACCTGGGCATCCTCATCTGTGGCACCGGTGTCGGGATTAGCCTGGCTGCCAACAAGGTCGAGGGCGTACGCGCCGTCGTGTGCTCCGAGCCCTTCAGCGCCAAGCTCTCCCGCATGCACAACAACACCAACGTGCTCGCCTTTGGTGCCCGTGTCGTGGGCTCCGAGCTCGCTAAGATGATCGTCGACGAGTGGCTCGACGCCGAGTTTGAGGGCGGCCGTCACGAGCGTCGCGTTAACCTCCTCAACGAGATCGACCAGACCCGCGGCCTTAAGATCGTCGACGAAGCCTAAAGATTCACAAAGCCATACGCTAACGCCAGCCCCCGTCCGGAAGAAACATCCGGACGGGGGCTCTTTAGTTGATTTGTGGGCGTTTACCAAAATCTACTGATATAAAAAGAGCGCCGCGGATGGAGTTCCGCGACGCCCAAGCCACACGCTAACAGCTTTAAGGAGTCAAAGCTGGTTTAGCCAAAGAAACGCTTGATCTCGATCTCGGCGTTCTCCAGGCAGTCGGAGCCGTGGATCACGTTGGCGTTGACATCGACAGCGAAGTCACCGCGGATGGTGCCGGGGGCAGCATCAAGCGGGTTGGTAGCGCCCATAAGGGTGCGCATCTTGGAGACAGCGGAAAGACCGGAAACGACCATCTTGACGACCGGACCGCTCGTCATAAAGTCGCAGAGACCACCAAAGAAAGGTTTGTCGGCCAGATGGGCGTAGTGCTCCTCGACGGTAGCGCGCTCGAGCGTAGTCATCTCCATGCGCTCGATGACAAGGCCGCTGCGCTCAATGCGAGCAACGATCTCGCCGATCTTGCGATCGCGCACGGCGTCGGGCTTAATCATGATGAAGGTCTTCTCGATAGCCATAAGGTAGCCTTTCAAGTAGGTTCGCGCGTGCCCAAGTCCCATTCCGGCACTCGCCTGGACTGCATCGTAACAGAGTTTTAGCTGCAGTTAAACAAAAAGCTGTTTATTGAAACGCTGCAATTAATTGAAGCGTTCCATATGTGTCACTTCTGTTTCGAAGCCCGACTAGAGTACCATCCGACTGCCCATCAACCGCACCGAACCGAGCGGACGGTCGGTTGCCGCCTGTGAACGTGTCCCCTTCACAACCTGCCCAAAGGTCCTACAGAAGTTCTCGACAAGCCCCTCCCCCATAGCAACAAAATACGGACGCCCGCATCAGCAGACGCCCGTAAAGGCAAAAACGATTTATCAATTAATGGCCAATAAGCCTCAAGCAAACCCTTACTTTGCCCCGTGGCCCATCTCGACGACCTTGGTCAGCGACCCAAACACGCCCTCGTCGGCCACGAGCTGTACCTCGGCACGCTCCAGCTGGACGGCAACGGCGGCAGGAGCGGTACCGCCCTCGGTCGTGCGCGCAGCGACAATCGACGGGATGTCGAGCGCCTCGGTAATATCGCGCTCAAAGAGCGGGCTTGCCTCCTGGAACACCTCAAACGGCAGGTCCTCAAGATTGCAGCCGCGCTTCTCGCACATCAGGACCAGATGGCCCACCACGGCATGCGCCTCACGGAACGGAAGACCACGCTTGGCCAGGTAATCGGCAACGTCGGTAGCGGCAAGGTGCCCCACGCCGCACTCGCGCGCCATGGCATCCTCGTTGACAGTCCAGGTCGAAATCATGCCAGCCATAACGGACAGGCACTGCATGAGCGTATGGGCGGTATCGAGTGCGCCCTCCTTGTCCTCCTGCAGGTCCTTGTTATAAGCGAGCGGCAGCCCCTTCATGGTCACAAGCAGTTGCACCAGATTGCCGTAGACGCGGCCGCTCTTGCCGCGGATCAGCTCGGCAAAGTCGGGGTTCTTCTTCTGCGGCATGATGGACGAGCCGGTGGAGTAAGAGTCGGAAAGCGTGATAAAGCCAAATTCGGAGCTCGACCACAGCACGATCTCCTCGGAAAGACGCGACAGATGCATGGCCATGACGGAGCCGGCGTAATGCAAATCGAGCAGGAAATCGCGATCGGAAACAGCGTCGAGCGAGTTAGGGATCACACCCGCAAAGCCAAGTTCGGCAGCCGTCATCTGGCGATCGAGCGGATAGCTCGTGCCGGCAAGCGCGGCAGCACCCAGCGGGCAGTTGTCGGCGGCATCGAAGGCGGCCTTCAGGCGCGTAAAGTCGCGCGCGAACATCCAGGAATACGCCAGCAGATGATGCGACAGCAGAACCGGCTGAGCGTGCTGCATATGCGTGTAGCCCGGCAGAATCACCTTGTCATACTTCTTAGCGGCATCCACCAGCACATGACGAAGCGAAAGATTGGCCTCCATGAGCTCCTTGGCGAGCGCCTTGACGCCCAGGCGCGTATCGGTCGCAACCTGGTCGTTGCGCGAACGCCCGGTATGCAAGCGTTTACCGGCCTCGCCGATACGGCGCGTCAGCTCGCTCTCGATGGACATATGAATGTCCTCGTCATTGATGTCGAAGGTGAAGTTGCCGGCATCGATATCCTGTTCGATTCCGGTCAGGCCCTCGGCAATCGCCTGCTCGTCCTCGGCGCTGATGATGCCCTGGGCCGCCAGCATCTTGGCATGCGCCTTAGAACCGGCGATATCCTGCTTATAGAGATGTTTGTCGACCGGCAACGACGCGCCAAACTCCTGCGTGACCTCGGCCACGCCCGCCTCAAAACGACCGCCCCAAAGAGCCATGGAACCGTCTCCTTTCATCTAATTCCAAAACAAGCGCCCAAAGCAAGGCACCCTGTCGCTAAAGCGATTTATCAACCGCTAGTCTTACACATTCCCCACCGTGCACGGGAACATGCAGCTAATTTGCAAAGAAGTGACGCACCTGGCACTTGGCGCCCTTCGACTCCCGCCAACCGCATTGAACATAATGGATACTCCTCGGATATATAAAGGTGTAAAGCCCTCAAATTGATAGAAAGAGCCCCGCCGGACAACCCCGGCGGGGCTCGGACTCAGCCGCAGGCGCGGCGTCATATATTCGGGCGGAACGTAGGGGCCACCGATGTTAAGAAGTGTCAGCAAGCATAACGAAAGGTAGGGACCCCGTGCGCCCGTTATGTATCACGCGGATGGGCCGCGCGGATACCAAGGAAGAGAAGCCTTAGGCCTGGGCTGCAACAGAGCTAGGACCCTGGACCTTAGCCCACGTCTTGAGCGACAGCGTGTCAATCTCGATAAAGCCGGCGCTGGCCTTCTCGTCAAACGTAGTGTCGCGGTCGTAGGTGGCTAGACCGTAGTCGTAGAGGCTAAAGGGGCTCTTGCGGCCGACAACATGGCAGTTGCCCTTAAAGAACTTCAGACGGACGGTGCCGGTCACAAACTTCTGGGTGTCGGCCATAAAGGCGTCGAGCGCGTTTTTGAGCGGGCTGTACCACTGGCCGTTGTACACCGCGGTAGCCCAATCCTGCTCGAGCTTGATCTTGGTCTTGAGCAGGTCGCCCTCAACGCAAATGTCCTCGAGCGCCTTGTGGGCGGTGATGAGCGTCAGGGCGCCAGGAACCTCGTAGCACTCACGGCTCTTGAGGCCCACCAGACGATCCTCGACCAGATCGAGACGGCCAAAGCCGTTGTCACCCGAAATCTTGTTGAGGGTGATGACGATCTCGGAGAGCTTCATCTTCTTGCCGTCGACGGCGACGGGCTTGCCAGCCTCAAACTCAATCTCGGTATACGTCGGGGTGTCGGGCGTGTCCTCGGGATTCTTGGTCATAGCCCAAGCGTCGTCGAGCGGCTCGTTCCAGGGATCCTCCAGGTGGCCGCACTCAATGGCGCGACCCCACAGATTGTCGTCGATGGAATAGGGGTTGTCGTTGGCACCCTCGGGAACCGGCACGTTGTGGGCGTGGGCGTAGGCGACCTCGTCGGGACGGCACTTCAGATCCCACTCACGAACCGGAGCGATCACCTTGAGCTCGGGATCGAGGGCCTTGACGGCGGCCTCAAAACGGACCTGGTCGTTACCCTTGCCGGTGCAGCCGTGGGCGACGTAGGTCGCGCCAAACTCGTGGGCGACCTCGACGAGCTTCTTGGCGAGCAGCGGACGAGACAGGGCGGAGAGCAGCGGGTACTTGTTCTCGTACATGGAGTTGGCGGCGATGGCCTTGATTAGGAACTCATCGGAAAACTCATCGCGCAGGTCGAGCACCTGGCAATCGAGAACGCCCAAGTCGAGCGCCTTCTGCTTCTTGGCATCCAGGCCGGTCTCCTCCTGGCCCACGTTGCCGCAGACACAAACGACATCGAGATTCTTCTCGTCCTGGAGCCACTTGACACATACAGATGTATCAAGGCCACCGGAATATGCGAGAACGACTTTTTCCTTGCTCATGGCTGTTTCCTTTCGCCCTTGGTAGCTAATTAGAACATCGGTCAGTTGCAAGTCATTTCAAGGTCAAATACCGTGCAATATCAGGTTAAATAGTAAAAAACAGCACATACATGCCCTAGAAACATGTAGCTATGTCGTGCTAAACCCAACGACCTCAAAATGACTCTGTTGAGGCAATTCGCCCCATGCGGACAGAGACGATTGTTATCGTCGTCGGGAAATTGCGCGCTGGCGTCGGATGGCATTGTCTGCAGTGGTGATGATCTTTACGAACTGCATCTGCCTCTCCTTTCACATATCGCCGGGCGCAATTCAAATATCGCAAACGGTACCTTTTCCTCGGTAAACGGGTCTTTTCCGTCTCCGTTTTCGATGCTCGCCATATTACGCTAAAGTGCCTGCTGTACAAGCGGCAAATTCAAATTACTGAAAAGTTTTTTCATTAGTTTGTGAAGCGTGGTGCAGATACGCTCCGTTCCTGCGACAATACGCTCAGTTACTGGTTGATGGTTATAACGTCTGAAACAATTTCGAAACGAAAGGCGCGCTTTTATGCAAACTTACGAATCGGACACCCATATCGGAAACATTAAGATTCTCGCCGTCGACATGGACAAGACGCTGCTGACCGACGAGCGCGTGTTGCCGCAGGGTCTTGACGAGCGCCTGGACAAGCTCGCCGACGCAGGCATCGTATTCTGCCCCGCCAGCGGACGGCCTGCCCCCAAGCTCGAGGAAATGTTCGAGGGCATTAAGAACCGCCTCGCCTTTTGTCCCGACAACGGAGCGTGCGTGATCTATCGCGGCAGCTATATCTATAAGAGCAATATCGACGTGGAGCTGTACCAGCAGGTCTTGAAGCGCGCCTCGGAGGATCCTCGCGCTGTCCCCGTCCTGTGCTGCTTCGACGAGTTCTACGTGCTTGCCCGCGACCACCAATACCACGACGAGATCAGCGTCTACTACAACACAATCAACTACGTCGATAGCTTTGAGGGCATCGATATCGAGTCCAATAAGATCTCGATCTTCTTCCCCGCCTATGATGCCGAGCCAGCGTTTCGCGAGGACTACAGCCCGGCATTCTCGGACCGACTCTATGTCACCAATGCTGGCCGCGAGTGGATCGACTTTATGAACCTGGGCGTCGACAAGGGGTCGGGCGTCGCGCACCTGTGCGACCACCTGGGCATCGATATCGCCGACGCCGCCGCCGTGGGCGACACCTACAACGATATTCCCATGCTCGAGCGCGTCGGGCATAGCTTTATCGTGGACAATGCAGAGGAGCACATGAACGCACATGCCAAGTGGCGCATTCCGAGTAACAACGACGGGGGCGTACTGACGCTCATCGACGCCATCCTGGCGGCTCGGTAGCCGTCCCATCGGGCCTGGCCGGGCGGCACGGGATATCTTTTCGCTCGGTCAGGTCCTGCGCAAGACGAAAGCCACATTAAGTGGCTTTCTTTGCGTGCGGAATCTACGAAAAGTTAACCCGTGCCGCCCGGCCAGGCCCTAGGTTTACTTTCCTGCCGCCAAGATGGCGTCTTGAGTGTCTAGATACTTAGCTGAAACGATTTGAGCAGAGGGGAGCTCCTTGTTGGAAGGGGCTCCCCTCTGTTTTGGTTACTGTGGGACAAATTAATCAGTAGTGTTTGTCCCAAATCTTAAGTATGTGGGGGCTTGCGTCTTGGGCGAGCTTGCCTTACCGAGTGCTTTCCTATTTCGCGTCGGCCCAGGTTATGCCGGTACTGGCTTCGGCGATCAACGGTACGCGGAGGTCTACGACGTGCTCCATGACGTCGCGGACCATGGCGGTGAGGCGCTCGACTTCATCGACGGGGCACTCAAAGTCCAGTTCGTCGTGTACCTGCAGGATCATATGGGCGGCAAAGCCTTCTTCTTCCAGGCGGCGGCTTACGCGGGCCATCGCGATCTTGATGATATCAGCGGCGGTGCCCTGCATGGGATGGTTCATGGCCGTGCGCTCGCCAAAGCCGCGGAGTTGCGGGTTTTTGGCCTTGAGCTCGGGAATATGGCGACGACGGCCGTAGATGGTCTCGGCGTAACCCGTCTGCTTGGCACGCGCCACCACGCTGTCGAGGAACGTACGCACACCCGGGTAGGCCTCGTAGTAGCGGTCGATCATGTCGCGCGCCTCGGCCATCGAGATGTGCAACGACTGCGACAGACCGTAGGCCTGCTGACCGTACACGATGCCAAAGTTCACGGCCTTAGCGCGGCTGCGCAAGTCGGGCGTCACCTCGGAAACCGGCACGCCAAACACGCGCGCGGCCGTCTCGGCATGGAAGTCTTCGCCCTCGTTAAAGGCGCGCACCAGGTGCTCGTCTCCCGAAAGATGCGCCAGCAAACGCAACTCAATCTGCGAGTAGTCCACCGCCAAAAAGACGCTGCCCTCGCCCGCCGAGAACGCCGTCTTGACGGTACGCCCCAGCTCCGAGCGCGTCGGAATGTTTTGCAGATTGGGGTCGCTCGAAGACAGGCGCCCCGTCGCGGTGATGGTCTGGTTGTACGTGGTGTGCACACGCCCGTCACCACGGCGCAGCGGGCCCAGCGTGTCCAGATAGGTCGACTTAATCTTGGACTTCTCACGCCAGTCCAAAATCAGGCGCACGATCTCGTGGTCGCGGGCAAGGTCGCTCAGCACCTTGGCGTTGGTCGAATAGTAGCCGCGCTTGGTCTTTTTGAGGCCCTTGGTCGGAAGTCCCATAACATCAAACAGCACGTGCGAGAGTTGCATGGGGCTGCCGATGTTAAAGGTCTCGTCGCCGGCCAGGTCGCGAATGCTGCGCTCGACCTCGGCAATCTGGGTCGCCAGGCCCTCGGACAGACTGTGCAGGCGGTCGGGGTCCACGAGCATGCCCGCGCGCTCCATCTTGGCAAGCACCGGCACGAGCGGCATCTCGATCCCATCGAACACGTTGGCGGCGTTCTCGCGGGCCATGCGGTCACGCAGCGGTGCAACCAGCGCCAGCGTCAAGGCCGCCGTGCGAGCGGCGGGCGCAGGAGCGTCCTCGCCAGCACCCTCTGCGCCGCGCGCCGCAGGCAGCGCCATCTGCAGATACGTATCGGCCAGATACACCTCGTCAAACTCGGAGCGGTCGGAATCCAACAGGTAGGCGGCAACAACGGTATCGAAGATGCGCGTGGAATCGACTGCCAGCGGATCCATGAGCTCGAGCTCAGAAGAATCGATGGGCGAAAGCTCATGCAGAAGCGCCTTCATATCCGGGCTCGCCACACGGCCTTCCATAAACAGACGCGCGAGCACGCCGGCAATCACGCCGTGGGCGAAGTTGAAGCCCTCAACCTCAGCCGCCGCACCGCTGTCGCCCTCCTCGAGCGCAAACAGGCCCTTGGACGTCGCCAACCACAGCGTGCGCGTCAGCCCAAAGAGCGCGCCCTCTTCCTTGTCATCGTCCACCACGGCGGCGACCCACTCGCCGGCATCAATCACGCGGGAGACCTCAGCCGCAACGGCACCAAGCGCGCCAGCATCGCCGGCGGCTGCGCGCAAAACGGCGGGAATCTCAAACGTGCTGGCAGCTGCCCCGCCCTCGCCGCCGATCAGCGCCAAGAAACGGTTCTGCATGGCGGTGATACCAAGCGTGCCCAGCGCCGCGGAAACCTCATCGGCGGAAAACGCCGGGAAGGACGTCGCCTCAAAATCGAGCTCAACGGGTGCATCGGTGCGGATGGTCGCCACCTTACGGCTCAGCAGCGCGTCGTCGATGTGTGCGCGCAGGTTTTCTCCCATCTTGCCCTTGACCTCGTCAGCATGCGCGATGACCTCGTCAAGGCTGCCGTACTGCGCGATGAGCGCACTCGCCTTTTTGGGGCCGATGCCCGGTACGCCGGGAATGTTGTCCGACGTATCGCCCTTCAGACCGTAAAAATCGGGCACGAGCGCCGGCGTGATGCCGTGATACAGGTCGTCCACGCTCTCGGGCGTCATGATCGCCACGTCGGACAGGCCCTTGCGAGTCGAGACCACGTTGACGTGCTCGGTCACGAGCTGATACATGTCGCGGTCGCCGGTCACCAGCAGCATGTCGCAGCCGGCCTCCTCGCCCAGGCGCGCCATGGTTCCCAGGATATCGTCGCCTTCCCAGCCCTCGGACTGCAAAATGGGCACGTTGAGCGCGGCGAGCAGCTCCTTGATCATGGGGAACTGCGCGTGCAGGTCGGGGTCCATGGGCGGGCGCTGCGCCTTGTACTGCGGCAGCATCTCCATACGCACGCGCGGCTTGCCCTTGTCAAACGCCACGACAACGCCGTCGGGATTAAAGGCATCGATCATCTTGAGGAACATGTTCAGAAAACCAAAGATCGCGTTGGTGGGGCGACCGTCCGGCGCGTTCATGGTCGGCGGCACGGCGTGGAAGGCGCGATGCATGAGCGAGTTGCCGTCGATGACGGCAAAGGTACGGCGCTTTTCAGACATATTGAATACCTCGCTTTGGGCTGGGCACGGTTTGCTCACACCAGTTTACACGCTCCCCGCCCCGCGGCCACCGCACATCAGGCTTCCCTGCCGCCGCGGGCCCGCGCGTGATACGATGGCTCACGGTACATCAACCAGCACGATCGATCCGAAAGGAGCCTGCGTCATGGAGCGTCCCAGCGCATGGAAAAAGTACACGCCACAGCAGATCGAGGAGCTCGAGGAGCTTTGCCGCGGCTATAAGCAGTTTTTGAGTGAGAACAAGACCGAGCGCCTGTGCGTCAAGGCCGGTATCAAGATGGCCGAGGAGGCGGGCTACGTCAATCTGGAGACCGTGATCGCCGAGGGCCGCGCGCTCAAGGCCGGCGACAAGGTGTACGCCGCCAACCACGGCAAGGACCTTATGCTCGTCAACCTGGGCACCGTCCCGCTCGAGCAGGGCTTTAACATCCTGGGCGCCCACGTGGACTCGCCGCGCCTGGACCTCAAGCAGAACCCCGCCTTCGAGGCCGGCGACATGGCTTATCTCGACACGCACTACTATGGCGGCGTCAAGAGCTACCACTGGGTGGCCTCCCCGCTCGCGCTTGTGGGCGTCATCTGCAAAAAGGACGGCACCACCGTCGACATCAACATCGGTGACAAGGCCGACGACCCGGTCTTTACCATCTCCGACCTGCTGATCCACCTCTCGAGCGAGCAGATGGCCAAGCCCGCCAAGGACGCCGTCGACGCCGAGATCCTCGACGTGATCGTGGGCGGCCGCCCCGTCAAGTTTGACGAGGACGACAAGGACGCTCCCAAGGAGCCCGTCAAGCAGATGTTCCTGGATATCCTCAAGGAGCAGTACGACGTCGAGGAGGAGGACTTCCTCTCCGCCGAGATCGAGGTCGTGCCCGCCGGCCCCGCCCGTGACATGGGCCTCGACCGCTCCATGATTCTGGGCTATGGCCACGACGACCGTGTCTGCGCCTATCCGTCCATGCTCGCCCAGATCAACGTCGCCAACGTGGAGCGCACGAGCATCACACTCATCGTAGACAAGGAGGAGATCGGTTCCGTGGGTGCCACCGGCATGACGAGCCGCTTCTTCGAGAACACCGTCGCCGAGATCATGACGCTCGCCGGCGAGGATAGCCCGCTGGCCCTGCGCCGCGCGCTCGCCCGCAGCCGTATGCTCTCCTCTGACGTGTCCGCCGGCTTCGACCCGGGCTACGCCGGCAAGTTCGAAACCAAGAACGCAGCCTTTATGGGTCGCGGCCTGTGCTTTAACAAGTACACGGGCAGCCGCGGCAAGGGCGGCTCTAACGACGCCGACGCCGAGTATGTGGCCCTCATCCGCGACATCATGGACGAGGCCGGCGTGGACTTCCAGACCTGTGAGCTCGGCCGCGTCAACGCGGGCGGCGGCGGCACCATCGCCTACATCATGGCCAAGTACGGCATGAACGTCATCGACTCCGGTGTTGCCGTCCTGTCCATGCACGCCCTGTGGGAGGTCGCCAACAAGGCCGACATCTACGAGGCCTATCGCGGCTACAAGGCCTTCATCGAGCGCGCCTAACCAACCCTTCGTCAGTTGCGGTGAAATACGGACTAAACTGGCCCATAAACGGCCAAAACAGACCGTATTCCACCGCAACTTCCTTTTTGGCAGAGGAGAGTCCATGCTGCAGGTCATCATTTCGCCCGCCAAGCAGATGCGCGCGGCCCAAGATGCTTTTGAAGTCCTGGGCATCCCACCCTTTGTGCGCGAGACGGCTCGCCTCCACCGCGCACTGCTAGATATCGAGCGGAATGAAGGCAGCGGCGGCCTGCAGGCGCTGTGGAACGTGAGTGACAAACTGCTGGGACCTTGCCTCAACACCCTGCATGAGTTCGGGCCCATCCTGAAAAGCGGCGATCTCGACAATCCCGTACTCGCCCGTCACCTCTCCCCTGCCGTCATGTCCTATCACGGGATTCAATACCAGAGCATGGCACCCGAGGTGATGGATTCCGCGCAGCTCGCCTGGCTGCAAGACCATCTGTGGATCCTCTCCGGCCTCTACGGGTGCGTTCGTCCCTTTCATGCCGTCGAACCGTATCGGCTGGAGATGGGCGCGAAGCTCGCCGTTGACGATGCCCGAGACCTCTACGCGTTTTGGAACGACAAGCTCGCGCGGGCCATCGCTCCGGCGGGCTCCAACGCTACGATCGTCAACCTCGCCAGCGTAGAGTATGCCAAAACCGTTCTGCCCCACCTCGCGGGCGACGCCACGGCCGTCACATGCCTCTTTGGCGAGGGTATCCGCAACGGGAAGCCCATCCAACGGTCGACCGCCAGCAAAAAGGCGCGCGGCTCCATGGTGCGGTGGATGGCAGAAAACAAGCTCGAGGATGCAAGCGGGCTCACCGCGTTTGACGTTGGTTATCGTCACTTTCCCGAGCTTTCAAATAAAAACACTTTGGTCTTCCTGAACGAACAGGCCTTGTAGGACCACCGCCACTTTTGAATGTGCCGCCTAGGCACGGCGTCTATCCCGCCAAGCCGTCGGCTCTGGCAATTTCATTTGTCGAACCGTCCTGATAGACAATCTTGACGTGCTCAACCTCGGACACCGCAACACCCGTCGGAGACTCCAGACGCCATTCCGTCAGGGCGATATCCATGGTCGTGGGCACATCTCCTTGATCTTTGAGCTTCACCGTGAGCGTTTTGAGCGCCGCGTCAAACGTCACGCGTTCGATTTCTTCACCTGGAATGGACCCACCACTCAGCTGCAACTGCACAAACTCATCGCGCGGGTACCAATAATCGCCCGGAACGGCGAGCGTATTGGCATTACCGCCAGTACTCCTCACCGTCATAACCGGTAGGCTATCATCAGCCTCAAACTCCCAAGAAGCGCCGCCGCGACCGCCAAACGTCCAAATACAAAAGGCAATCACCAGCACGGCAAGCACCGCAAAACCAATCGCGACAAGGCCATGGTGCGCACGGCTTTCCTCGGCCGATACATCCCATTGCGTCTCTCGATATAGATGCTTGTCTTCCATGTTCGCCTCCCCGCAGGCACGCTCGTTGGCCCAATCGTACCCATTCAGGCTATACTTGAGCCCATGACATAACGGGGAGCTTGCAGGACAGGACGGCAGGCTGAGACTGGGCGCGCCCGCCCTGACCCGCGAACCTGATATGGGTAATGCCAACGAAGGGAGCCGTGCCAATGAGCACACAGACCGAGCCCAAGCTCGTCACGCAAATCGACTTCGCTCGCGCCGGGCAGATCACGCCGCAGATGAAAGAGGTCGCCGAGCGCGAGCATCGCGACCCCGAGTATATCCGCGAGCGTGTGGCCGACGGCCGCATCGCCATTCCCGCCAACATCGTGCACATCAAAAAGGGCATGCGCGCCTTTGGCGTCGGCGAGGGCCTGTCCACCAAGGTCAACGTGAACCTGGGCATTTCGGGCGATAAGGCCGATGCCGTTGAGGAATGGAAGAAAGTCAAGATCGCCGAGGACTACGGGGCCGACGCTATCATGGACCTTTCCAACTCGGGCAAGACGCGCCAGTTCCGCCAGCAGCTCATCGACGAGACGCCGCTCATGGTGGGCACGGTGCCAATGTACGACGCCATCGGCTATATGGAAAAGCCGCTGGTCAAGCTCACCAAGGACGACCTGCTCGAGGTCGTGCGCGCACACGCCGAGGACGGCGTGGACTTTATGACCATCCACTGCGGCATCAACAAGTCGGTCATCAAGACCTTTAAGGAGACCGGCCGCCTCATGAACATCGTCAGCCGCGGCGGCTCGCTGCTGTTTGGCTGGATGGAGGTCACCGGCAACGAGAACCCCTTCTACGAGTTCTACGACGAGGTGCTCGAAATCTGCCACGAGTACGACGTGACGATCTCGCTCGGCGACTCCTGCCGCCCGGGCTGCCTCTACGACTCCAACGACGCCACCGAGACCGCCGAGATGATCGAGCTGGGCAAGCTGTGCAAGCGCGCTTGGGCCGCCGGCGTCCAGGTCATGGTCGAGGGCCCGGGTCACATGGCGCTCGATGAGATTGCCGCCAATATGAAGCTGCAGAAGCGCCTGTGCCACAACGCCCCGTTCTATGTGCTCGGGCCCCTGGTGACCGATATCGGCGTGGGCTACGACCACATCACCGCCGCGATCGGTGGCGCTATCTCTGCCAGCTCTGGAGCCGACTTCCTGTGCTACGTAACGCCGGCCGAGCACCTGTGCCTGCCCAACGCGCAGGACGTGCTCGATGGCCTCATGGCCACCAAGATCGCCGCGCACGCCGCCGACATCGCCAAGAAGGTACCGCACGCCCGTGACATGGACGACAAGATGGGCCAGGCACGCCGCAAACTCGACTGGGACGCCATGTGGAAGTGCGCCCTCGACCCGGTCACGAGCCGCAAGCGCTACGAGGAATCCCCCGCCGCCACCGAGGGCACCTGCACCATGTGCGGCAAGATGTGCGCCGTTCGCACCGTCAACAAGGTGTTCGAAGGCACGACAATCGACCTCGGCATGGAGGACTAACGCGTCATCGGAGCCGCAATCGAACACAAGGTGCTCGTCAATTGTTGACGTGTGAACATTTGCTTATATTTACGTAAAGATTGCACCGCCCGCCCGGGATCGGCATACAGCCGGCCCGGGCATCTTTATAATGCGGATTGAAGACCCATTTGAATCCGACCGAACAAGGGAGCGAACATGGATCGCAGCAAGGTACCTGCCGTCCTGTCCATCGCAGGATCCGATTCCAGCGGCGGCGCCGGCATTCAGGCCGATATCAAGACTATCACGGCGCACCGTCTGTATGCCGAGACGGCCATCACGGCCATCACCGCACAGAACACCCTGGGCGTCACCGCCGTGCAGGACATCTCCCCCGATATTGTCGCGGCGCAGATCGATGCCGTCTTTGACGATATCCGCCCCAACGCCGTCAAAATCGGCATGGTCTCCTCTGCCGAGATTATCGAGGTTATCGCCGAGCGCTTGAGCGCCTGGGATGCGCAGAATATCGTCGTCGACCCCGTCATGGTTGCCACCTCGGGCGCTCGCCTCATCGCCGAGGATGCTGCCGAGGCGCTCACCCACTGCCTGTTCCCGTTGGCGACCGTTATCACGCCCAATATTCCCGAGGCCATGGCGCTGCTCGACTACGAGGTCGATTCCGAGCGCACGCAGCAAAACGCCGCCATGCTCCTCACCCGCCGCTTTGGTTGCGCATCCCTCGTTAAGGGTGGGCATCTTGTCAACGAGGCCAACGATGTATTGGCCGAACCCGCGCCACTCGATAACGAAGGCAACCATATGGGCGATCCGCTCACCACGTGGTTCCGCCACAAGCGCATCGAGACCGGCAACACGCATGGCACCGGCTGCACGCTTTCATCCGCCATCGCCTGCGCATTGGCGCAGGGCATGGATCTTGCCGACGCCGTCAACGCCGGCAAGGCCTACCTAACGGGCGCTCTCGCCGCCGGCTTTGACATGGGCAAAGGCTCCGGCCCTGTCAACCACATGTGGCAGTACTAAATAGCCAGTAACCTGCCAAAAAAAGACAGGCTACCTTGCACCAAAAACCGTCGCAACATTCGATGAAAATCGTGCAAACGCGAAAAATCATTAAATGTTGCGACGGTTTGATTTTAGATAGCGGTCGAGCAAAGGACCAGAGCGCCTATTCGTCGGCGAGTTGAATTCCCAACAAACCCGAGAGTGCCAGCGCCTGCTCGGCATTGACCGTCAAGCCACGCAACTCATGGTAATCGCCCGAAACAACGGGCGCCGCGAATGTACAACGCGATACATCCACGCCGGAAAGCGACGTCTTAAACACATCCATACGCGTCAGGTCACAGCCATCCAGGCGTATCTGACCCAGCTTGGCACCCTGAAACGCGGCCTCGGTCAAACGCGTGTCATGCGCAGCCATGGGGCCAATGCGTCCCTCCGAAAGGTTCGCATAGCTCAAATCGCACGATGTAAACGACACGCTCGACAGACGCGCCCTGAGCAAGTTGAGCCCCGGCGCCGAGCAGTCAACGAAGTCGCAGCGGTTGAGCCAGCAGCCTTCCATGTTGCAGCGGATAAAGCGGCAACCGCGAAACACCACGTCGCGAAACGTCGAGCCGCTCCAGTCAACGCTATCGAACTCGCAAGATCGGAACACGACGCCATCGAAGGTCGCGCCGTTCGCCACGTCGCAGGCAAGATCCAAATCCTCAAAAGCGGTATTGGAGACGAGCTCATCGCCCTCGGCAAAGAGGTCGATGAGCTCGTCCATGCCCATATGGCAGCCAATCCGTTCGTTTACCCGGGCAAAACCACCACAAAGGTGCCTGCCCCCTTTGCGGTGGCTTGGGGTCGCGCTACTCACCGAGCATCTCTTGGAGCTTGGCTGCCACGGCATGTCCCAAGCTCTCGTGGCTTTCGGGCATCATATGCAGATAGTCGATATCGCCCGGCTCGGCAAACTCGGCGGCATTCAAAAAGTCGCAGCCAAACTGCTCGGCCACGTGCGCATAGTACTCGCCAAAATGTTCAGATGCCTCGACGGAACGCTCGTCAAAATCGGTCATATATACATCGGCGATCTGCGGCTTGATCTTGATAGGAGCCATCAGCAGGATGCGCGGGCAAGGCGCAGCGTCGGTCCACGGAAACGCGCGGACGGCGCGAATCAGCGCCATGGCGCCACGGGCGATATCGGAAGCTGTCACGTTAAAGACCGTCTTACAGTCGTTGGTGCCCAGCATGATCACAATGGCGTCCAGCGGCTTATGAGCCTCGAGCAGCATCGGAAGCGCGCGAATGCCGTTGAGGTTAGTGTCCAGATGGCACATGTCGTCGCGTACCGTCGTGCGGCCGTTGAGGCCTTCTTCAATTACATGCCAGCCCTCGCCTAAGTCACGTTGGACCACGCCACACCAGCGCACATCCTGCGCATAGCGCACCGCGGTACCGTCGCGCATGCCCGCCGGATCGTAACCATAGGTGTTGCTGTCACCAAAGCACAGAACGTTTTTCATCGTAAGCTCCCCACTCAATAAAAAGCCGACAGGAGCAGCCTCTCCCGTCGGCTCGGTATATCGCATCACGAGCACCGTTTACAGGTACTTGCGCCAGTCGTCGTCATCCTCGTCATCCTCGGCAGCGGTCTGAGCCTGCTCGGCGGCACGGGCGGCTGCGGCGCGGGCGGCAACCTGAGCATAGGACTCCTCGTTTTGCTCGGGGAAGTTTGCCAGCACGTGCTCGAATTTGGCGAAGTCCTCGTCCCAGCGCGTAGAGGGCACGGCAAAGAAGACCTGCTTGACCTTGAAGTCGCCCGATGCGAGCTCCTTGCGGAAGAGCTCGGCCACGGCCTCTGCGTCAAAGCCGTTGTTCTCGCAGCCCCAAGCACCCAGTACGAGCTTCTCGCGGCCAAGCTCATCGCAGATAGCAAGCACAAAGCGAATGCGGTCGCGCAGGGCGTCAAGCAAGGCATCGTCGCTCACGCGGTACTCCTGGCGAGCACGCTTGGCGTTGGGTGCAGCGGCGACGATCACGTCGGCATAGGCGTGCACATGCTTGCGCTCGAAGCGCGCCGCGGGCACCACCAGCGCACGGTTGCGGTACAGCTCACAGTTGATGTTGCGGCGACGGTTCTCACCGTACCATTTACGCTGCTTATCGAGGACGTTGTACAGATACGAATCGGCGCACAGCGTGGCCTCCTGGCCCAGATAACCCTGAATATATCCACCGCCCGGATTGGTAAACGAGGCAAAGGCGAGCACGGCCATGTCGCAGAACTGCGCATAGCCGCGACCGTTATCGAGGATTGCCTGCGTGGCGGAGGCATCAAGCACAGTGACCTCGGGCAGGACCGGAGCGGGCTCCTCAGCAGGCGCGGACTCAACTTCGGCGATTTCCTCGGCAGGCTCCTCGACGGGCTCGGGCGCCGCCTCGGTCTCGGGCGCTGCCTCGACCTCGGCAGTCTCCGCGTTCTCGACGTCCTCGGCGACCTGCTCTTCGGGGGCCACAGCAGTCTGAACCTTGGCCTTCATCGCCGCGACAAAGCCGGTGGGCATGCCGTCAAACTCGCGAACACCGGCAAGCGAACGCTCGATATCCTTGGCGCAGGCCTCGGACACAGTCATCACATGGCGCTCGGCGGCCTTGGCACGGGCCTCGCGCTTGGGATTGGGCTGACCCGCTCGGTTGGACCTGTGGTTACGGTTCCTGTTGTCGACGTCTGCCATAAGTGGTCACCTTTCCTGTCGCTGCCGCTATCGGCTTTTCTCATCCATGATACCCCGCCGCGCACAAAAAAGACGGCCCCGAAGGACCGCCTTTCGCATCGTTTTACCGTGTCCGGCAGGAAGCATCGCAATGCCGCGCTTTAATCGCGACGGCCGAGGATGTTCAGAATGCGCAAGAACACGTTGATGATGTCCACGAACAGGTTGGATGCCATGAGCACGGCGTTGGGCAGCGTGGGCGGCACCGTCGTGGCAACATAGGTGTCGTAACCGATGAAGCCGGCGAACACCACGATCACGATCAGGTCGGTGATGGACTGCGAAACGCCCATGAACATCAGCACGATCTCGACCAGAATCGTGGCAAACAGGATGCCAAAACCAATGCCATACACACGCTGGAAGAACTTGGGGAAGGTCACGCCCAGCGCACCAAAGACAAAGGTGATGGCGGCCGTGGCGATAAAGGCGGTGTTAATGGTAGGCAGGTCGTAGTTGGCAAGACCAAACGACGCCGTCAGGCCAAAGGTGCTCGCAAAGACCACGTAGCCCACGAGTGACAGGCCCACGGACTGTTTGCTGGCAGCAGCCGACATCATGACCATGCCGACGATGGTCAAAATAAATGAGCCAAAGACCAGCGGCAAAGCGGCGCCGCTCATCATCATGCGCGCAAACGACATGGTGCTCGTAAAGTAAGCACCGGCGCCCATGGCGCAAAAGCCCAAAAAGATGAGAGCAGACATGACAAGGTTGTACGCGCGCGGCGACATCTCCTTGGCACGGCTTGCGCCGGTCTCGATGGGGCCATTCTGATAGCCCTGGATATCGTTCATAATTTCGTCCTTTCAAAAAGCACCGCGACGGCGCCGTAGCTGACAAGTTTCCTGCCATTGTACCCGAACGCCACGCGTTCTTACCTGCGGCGCTCGCTCTCGAGTGTTCGGTCGAACGCCCACACCCACCAACGCATCAGATGAGTCTGCGAGCCATCCGGTCGCTCGCGTGCCTGTTCTTCCAGATACAGTTCGGTCGCATGTCCGCCAAAACGAACCTTATAAGTCGCCGTACGAATGCCGTGAACCGTCAGGCCAAAACCGGTGGACGAGACAATCTCGTCAATCGTAAAGCAACGACCGTCGACCCAGCAGACGGTGACCGGCACGACCTGTCCGCCCGCGAGGATGCGAGCCACGACGTCCACATACTGCTTGTGCACGCGCCGAGTTTTGCCATCTGTCTGTCGATATTCCATGTCTCCTATTATCGAACGCATGTTTGCATATTGTAAAGCGAACAGACTGTGGTTTTGGGGTGTTGGGGCGCGCGCATGTGTCCGCATGGCGTGTTAGCAAAAAGAACACCCGCGGTCAACAGGGATAATATTCAATTTTAGTGCCAAAAAATTCACTGCTCCCATCAGAACTCGGTAAAGAAACCCGCAGGAGGTGATACGATTTATCATGTTTCTGTAACGTGCCTGCAAACTTCGAGAAAGCCCATATATGGACGTAACGTTCTCAACCTTCCTCGGCCAACTTGTGTCGAACCCAGTCCTTGCCGTCACCGTGATCCTCGCGCTCGGCGCCATCTTCGTCAATGGATGGACCGACGCACCCAACGCCATCGCGACCTGCGTCACTACGCGTTGCATGCCCGCCCGCGCCGCCATTCTCATGAGTGCCGCATTCAACTTCCTCGGCGTGCTCATCATGACGCACTTTAACGCGAGCGTCGCCAACACCATCTCCCATATTGTCGACTTTGGCGGAAACAGTACCATGGCGCTCGCCTGCCTGTGCGCGGCGCTGTTCTCCATCGTCGTCTACGGCGCCACAGCGTCGCGTTTTGGCATCCCCACCTCGCAAAGCCACAGCCTTATCGCCGGCCTGACCGGTGCCGCCATCGCCCTCGGCGGTGCGAGCAGCGTCAACGTCCACGAGTGGATGAAGGTCATCTACGGCCTGGCGCTCTCCATCGGCCTGGGCTTTGTCATGGGCTGGGTCCTGTGCAAGCTCGTCTCGATTCTTTTCGCCGCCGCCAACAGGCGACGTGCCAATGTCTTCTTTAAATACGCTCAGATCGCGAGCGCTGCGGCCATGAGCTTTATGCACGGCGCGCAGGATGGACAGAAGTTCATCGGCGTGCTCTTTTTAGGCGTGGCCTTTGCCAGCGGCCAGACGAGCGTCGGCGATGCCGGCATCCCCATCTGGATTATGCTGCTATGCTCGGCCACCATGGGCATCGGCACCAGCGTGGGCGGCGAGCGCATCATCAAGTCCGTTGGCCAGAGCATGGTCAAGCTCGAAAAGTACCAGGGCTTCTCCGCCGACCTGGCGGGCGCCGCGAACCTGCTGCTTGCCACCCTTACCGGCATCCCCGTGTCCTCCACGCACATCAAGACCTGCGCCATCATGGGCGTCGGCGCCGTCAAGCGCCTTTCGGCCATCAACTTCGGCGTCGTCAAGGACATGATGTTCACCTGGTTCTTCACCTTCCCCGCCTGCGGACTCATCAGCTTTGTCATGGCCAAGCTGTTCATGATGTTCATCTAGTCAAAACGAGCGTCCATCCGGACCGCAAAACTTCGCCCACCCGTCTTCGCCTCGAAAGGACCCACTCATGGCAAAGAAACCCGATTCGTTCTACTTTGACAACTACGTCGCCTGCGCCGACCTTGCCGTCCAGGCCGCCGAGCTGCTTACCAAGATTTTCGAGAACTTCGATCCCGCGAAGATTCACGATATGCTCGACAAGATGCACGCGATCGAGCATGCGGCCGACAAGAAGCACCATGAGCTTGAGGACGCCCTGCTCACGGCCTTTATCACCCCGCTTGAGCGCGAGGACCTGGATCTGATGAGCTGCTCGCTCGACACCGTGCTCGACCGTATCGAGGGCGTCGTGCAGCGCGTCTACTTCACCAACATCCAGAGCATCCATCCCGACGCCATCGTCATCGCCCACAAGGTGACCGACGCCTGCCGCGCCATGAAGGACCTGATGGTCGAGCTGCCTAACTACCGCAAGTCCAAGACGCTGCGCGAGCTCGTCATCCAGATCAACACCATCGAGTCCGAGGCCGACGAGCTCTATATCAACGCCATGCGTAACCTGCACGTTAACGGCAAGGACCCGCTCGAGGTCATCGCTTGGCGTGACGTGTACGCCTTCCTGGAGTACTGCGCCGACTGCTGCGAGAATGTGGCCGATGTCGTGGATTCGATTGTCATGAAGAACAGTTAATTGGGGGTACATGTCCCACCGGTCGCGGGCCCGGCCACTAATAACCTTTTTCACTCCGGCTGCAAGCAGAGTCGTTCAAAAGGTTATTAGTGGCCGGGCCCGCTCCCTTACGTACCGCCATTGAAACTTTGGCTGATGGTTTGGGTGTAATGAGGTCTTGGCTGATGCGGCCCTTGATGCTCGAAAGAATACTTTGGGGCTGTGCTGAGCGTTTGGGTGGGTGTTGCTTTGGGTACCTTTTTGGTTGACTTGGGATTGATTCGTTGACTTTGGAGGGCTTTGTTATGAGCTACTTGGATTTGGCTCGTTCTCGGTATTCTTGTCGTTTGTTTGAGGATCGTGCTGTGGAGCGGGCGGTGATTGATGCTGTTGTTGAGGCTGGGCGTATTGCTCCTTCTGCTTGTAATAATCATCCAGCCCGTGTGATGGTGCTGGATACGCCTGAGCTGTTGGAGAAGGCTGCTGCTTGTCAGCCTCGGTTTGCTCGTGATGGGTCTATCTTTGGAGCTCCGCTTGTCTTCCTTATTTGCAGCGTTACCGATGATGCTTGGGTACGCCCGTATGACCAGATGAATTCCAGTGAAATCGATACGTCCATCGTGTGCGACCAGATGATGATGGAGGCCACCGAGCAGGGCCTGGGAACGTGCTGGGTATGCCATTTTAAGCCTGAGGTGGCACAGGAGCAGTTCAATCTGCCCAAGGGCGTCTATCCCTATCACATGCTCGTCTGTGGCTATCCCGCCGACCACATCGCCGATCCCGAGCATCGCGAGGCCCGCACTATTCCCCTCTCCAACTTCCTCCTCAAGTAGTTTTTAGACATACCTTAAAATCTACCTTTTACCACGCGCCCTTCGCCGAGTTCTGTCCTATCGCATGCAGAGCTCGGCGTTTTGTTTCCCAACCCGTATACAGCCACAAAAAAGGAGCCCGCAGGTGCGAGCTCCTCTTAAGGACACTAGATTGTAGCTCTGATGCTAGTCCAGGTCGTCGGCAGCAAAGTTGTCGATCGGGGCAAAGGGATCGGCCACGGGGACAACCGGGTCAGCGACGGGCAGCGGCTCGGCGGGAACAGTCACCGCAGGAGAAGCGGCAGAACCGACCGGCGTGGAGGCCATGAGGTCGCCCGGGAAGGAGTTCTGGGCATCGTCCATGAAGTGCTGGATGAGCTTGAGATACTCGGCCTTGAACTCCTCACGGGAAGCCTTGAGACGATCGATCTCCTCGAGCTCGGCCTGCTTTTCGGTCAGAGCCTGGCGGATAACCTCGCGGGCCTTGGCGTCAGCCTCGTTGCGGATACGCTCAGCATTCTCGTTGGCATCGTTGACGATGGTCTCAGCGGTCTGCTGGGCAGCGATCAGGGCAGCGGAAATCTGGCGCTCCTGAGCGGAGAAGTCAGGGGCGGGAGCAGCCACGGGGGCGGCAGGAACGGCTTGGGCGGTGGCATCCTGAGCCTGGGCAAGCTGAGCCTGCGCATCGGCAAGCTGCTGCTCGGTAGCAGTCAGACGACCCTTAAGGTCGACGATCTTAGCGAGCATAGCGTCAACCTCGGAGGACAGTGTCTCCAAGAAGACGTCGACCTCGGCAGGATCGTAGCCACGCTTGGCCTCAGAGAAAGTCTGAGCCTGGATGTCTGCAGGGGTAATAGCCATAACAAGTCTCCTTTTCATCGCCTCGGCGCTACACGCCCGACGTAAGTTACTAAGTCAGTTCTACACGAGTATACCTATAAGAAGCTGCAGAACCAGCCTCTGCACCAACTGTAACGCAATAATCGCAACGACCGGCGAAAAATCGATACCGCCCATCGGCGGGATGAAACGACGGAACAGGTTGAGCCACGGACCGCACACGCTATCAAGCACCGCGGCAATATCCTGAAGCAAACCACCCTGCTTCATGGGAATCCACGTCATAAAGCAGTAGACGACAATGAGCGTGGAATAGAAGTTGAACAGCGTGTTGACCAGCTGGACGATAGTGTAGATGTTGATGGGAATCTCCTCGTCTTGTCTTTACTTAAGGTAGCCGTCGGCACGAAGCTTCTTGAGATCGGAATCTTTGACCTCGCAACCGGCGGGCAGCACCATGAACACGCGGTCGCCTACCTCCTTGACCGTGGCGCCCAGACCGCAGGCAAAGCCGTAAGAGAAGTCCAAGACGCGCTTGGCAACTTCGGTGCGTACGCCCACAAAAATCAGTGCGACAGGCTGCTTGGTGCGAACGCGGCGTACCACGGTCTCTACGTCGTCATAGCTCTCGGGGCGCAGGACATAGGCCGGCAGCTGCGGCGTGGCGTTGATGATATTGCTCGCATAGGCCGAGGCATCGCTCGGCGCAGGCGCGGGCGCAGCGGCGGCACGGGCGCGGGTGTTCTCGGCGTAGCTCGACGGCGTGTCATAGGCACCAGGACGATAACCGCTCGCAACGCTGTCCTGCGAGCGCGAAGGCGGGTTATACGTCGTGGCATGGCGGGAGTCATCGCCGACCAGCTGACCGGAGCGCGTATACACGGCAACCGACTCAGCTTCACCACGGCGCGTCTGACCAAGCAGGCCGTTGCTCGGCTCGTCTTGGGTGTAGAAGCCCTCGCCCGAAGCACCGCTGTAGCCGTTGCCCTGATAACCATCGTCATAGCCGTCATCGTAGCCGTAGTCGTCGTCCTGGCCATAACCCTGGTCGTAACCCTGCTGGCCGCCCAGGTGCATCTTATTTTTAATCTCGTCAAGGAAGCCCATGGTTGTGTCCTCTCGCGGTTTAGTGCAGGCGCCCCGATAATCAGTGCGCACTTCAGAGCCTTATTTTACTGCAAACTCCGGGCTAAATACTACCCTGCCCAGGCGAACGAGCGTAGAGCCCTCCTCAAGGGCAGGCTCAAAGTCCTCGCTCATGCCGCAGGAAAGCTCAGGCAGGTTCAAATCGGGATGCGCCGCCTCCAGCTCATCCCTCAGCTCACGAAGCCCCGCAAAGGTGCGGCGTGCCACATCCTTATTCCCCCGGGGCGCCATAGTCATAAGCCCCTGCACGCAAATTCCCTCAAGCTCCGCAAGCTCACCCGCGGCGGCGCGAATCTCATCGGGCGAAAAGCCTCCCTTCGACTCCTCACCACTCACATTGACCTCAATGAGCACACGCTGGAGGACGGCGAGCTCGCCTGCCTCAATCTTGCGGACAGCACGGCTCGAGATCGCCTGTGCCAGATGCAGCGAACCCACCGAGTGAATCAGCTCGGCTGAGCCCAGCACCGCATTGATCTTATTGGTCTGCAGGTTGCCGATCATATCGAAGCGCACCTCGGGCAGCTCCGGATGCTCCGCCAGACCCGTGAGCTTGCGAACCAGCTCCTGCGGGCGGTTCTCGGCAAAATGGCGATACCCCGCCTGGATGGCGGCAACGGTCTCATCGACACCAACGGTCTTGGACACGGCAATGAGGCGCGCGGCGTCGTGGGGGCGGCCCGCGCGATCGAGCGCCGCATAAAAACGTTCCAGAATCTGCTCGCGGCGAGCGCGCATCAAGTCCAAATAGTTATCCATTGCTAATCGCCTCCGCTGACAGCCAAACAAGTAGTCCCATGCTAACGCAAGAGCGCGGTCCCGCATGTGCAAGGCCGCGCTCACTTAGGTATTTACAATCTTTCGACGAACGGGGTCACTTACTCCTCGTCGTCCTCGCCATCGTCCTCGTCCTCAAGATGATCGAGCAGGTAGCGAAGACCCTCGCTGACCTCGTTGGCGGGCACCTTGGCAACGTAGCGCGCGTCGACGGCGGGCCTCATGATAACACCCTCGCCCGAAGGCACGCGCATGCTCTCGAGCTCATCCTCGTCCACACGGGCGATATCGCCGGCAGTCATGCGCTGTCCGGTCAAAAGGAAGGTCAGACGGCAGGCGGCATCGATAGAGATCGAGGCAATGCGATCCAAGTAGCGCGAAACCATGATGGCGCGGCGCAGGTCGTCGTAGTTGCTGTCATCGTCCATAAAGTCGCCCGTATCCATACGGTTAAAGGTGCGGAAGAACTTCTCGTATGCCGCATGCACCGGCTCGTCCTCGACGGCCAGGTTGCAAATGATGGACATGTCGTTGGTGACGAGCGCAGAAAGCGACGAGCCTAGCACCTGGTACACGGCCTCAGCCTCGGCCTCGACCGTGCCGACAAGCTCCTGGGGCAGCGAGATGTCGGCCTTGATCATATGACGCGTGGCACGGCAGATCTGACGGACCTTATCGGTCATGCGCTGCAGGTTAAAGTCGACGTAGATGATCGTCTGAAGCAGGCGGAAGTCGGAAGCAACCGGTGACTGCGTGGCGATCAGGTTGTAGCAGACGGCCTCCAGGTTGGCGCAGCGCGCGTCAATCGAAAGCGTGCGCTTCTTGGTCTTGGTGGCGAGCTTGCGGTCGTCGGTCACATAGGCCTTCACGGCATCGTGGAGGGCCAGATCGACGGCCTCATAGATGCTCAGCATCTCGTGACGGGCCTCGACGAGCTGACGGGAAAACAGTTTGCGCATGGTTCACTCCAATCAGTTGGGTGCGGTCATGCCGCCCGCACAGTGAATACGCACCGGACTAGGTCCGATCGGCTTGGGACTAGTCGCACCGATCAGCCAAAGCGGCCGGTGATATAGTCTTCCGTCCGCGAGTCCACCGGGCTGGTGAAGATCGCGTCGGTTTGACCATACTCGATGAGCGTGGCGGGCTCGCCGGCAACTTCCTGCAAGAAGAATGCGGTGTAGTCGCTGATACGAGCTGCCTGCTGCATTGAATGCGTGACGATGATGATCGTCATCTCGGGCGCCAGCTCGGCCATCAGATCCTCGACCTTAGAGACGGACGTGGGGTCGATGGCGGAGCAGGGCTCGTCCATCAGGAGAACATCGGGTTGCACCGCAAGCACGCGCGCGATGCACAGACGCTGCTGCTGACCGCCCGAGAGCGCCAAACCATCCTTGTTGAGCTGATTGGATACCTCTTTCCAGAGGTTGGCGCGCTTGAGCGATTCTTCCACGATGTCATCGAGGTCGCTTTTGCTAGTCACGCCCTGTAGACGAGGGCCAAAGGCGACATTCTCGTAGATGGATTTGGGAAACGGGTTGGGCTGCTGAAAGATCATGCCCACGCGACGACGGAGGTCGACCGGGTCGACGCCCTCGGCATAGATATCATTGCCGTCGAGCGTCATGGTGCCCTCGACGCGCGTACCCTCGATCAGATCATTCATGCGGTTGATGCAGCGCAAAAACGTCGACTTGCCGCAGCCCGAAGGGCCAATGAAGGCGGTGATGGCGTTTTTGGCGATGTTGAGGTCAAGCCCCGTCAGCGCATGAAAGTCACCGTACCAAAAGTTGAAATCCTTGGCCGTAATGGCCGCTTGCTCCAGCGTGGGAGCGGACTGATAAACGGACATGGGACTCCTTAACTAGCGACGCTTGCGCGACAGGAAGCGCGCAAACAGGTTGAAGGCCAGAATGATCACCATCAGCAAGAGCGCGGTGCCGTAGGCTGCGTTCATGTTGATGCCGTCGTTGGCAAGCAGGTACAGGTGAACCGTCATGGGGCGGCCGGAATCGAGCGGCGAAATAGGTAGATTGATGGCTTGGCCCATGGTGTAGAGCACCACCGCGGTCTCGCCAATGGCGCGGCCGATGGCGAGGACGATGCCCGTGGCAATACGGCCAAAGGCAGAAGGAAGCACAATCTTGGAGACAACCTGCCACTTGGTGGCGCCCAGGCCGTACGCGCCCCAACGGATATAGCGCGGGACGGCGCGAATGGCCTCTTCGGTGGTGCGCATGACGATGGGAAGCATCAAGAGCGCGAGCGCCAGAGCGGCCGAGACCATCGAAAGGCCCAGGCCCATGGCCTCGACAAACAAGGCGTAGCCAAACAGGCCCATAACGATGGAGGGCACCGAGGCCAAAGCGTCAGCAGCGTAGCGAATGAGCTCGACGACCTTGCCCTGCTTGGCGTACTCGGCCAGATAGACGGCTGCCAGCACAGCAATCGGCGTGCAGATAAGCATGGCGAGCGCCGTCACATAGACGGTCGAGACGATCGTGGGCCAAATTCCGCCCTCGGCGTTGACGCCCTGGGGCCAACCGAAGATAAAGTCGAGCGAGATGTGTGGCAGGCCGTTGATGACCACGTAGGCGATGATAGCGACCAGCACCAGCGTGGTGATGTATGCCGCGGCACGGAACACGCCAAGCATGATCTTGTTGGACAGGTCCTTGTTGATGCGGCCCTTCTTGCCGTGGGAAAGGGCACGCTTGATGCGCTCGCGCGACGAGGTCGTATCGACCGTCGTGTCAACGGAATCGGACATAGCCTACCCCCTCTTCTTCTTGGAAACCAGGCGGACGATGCCCACCAGCGTGGCGGAAATGATAAACAGGACCACGCCCATGCCGAACAGCGCCGAGCGATGCAGACCCGAGGAATAGCTCATGTCGAGCGCAATCTGGCTCGTGAGCGTCGAGATGGGGCTCGCAATGCTGTCGGGAATAACCGGGGCGTTACCCACGACCATGAGCACGGCCATGGTCTCGCCGATGGCACGGCCCATACCCAGCACGATGGCATCCACGATACCCAGCTTGGCGGCAGGTAACACGACCTTATAGATAGTCTGCCACTTGGTGGCGCCCATGGCATACGATGCCTCGCGAATGCCCATGGGAATGGAATTGAGAGCATCGATGGTAAGCGTCGTGATGGTGGGCACGATCATAATGGCGAGCACGAACCACGCCGTCAGCGCGCCAAAACCAAGACCGCCGGTCAGTTGTGCGATAAACGGGCGGATGATGATCATGCCAAAGAAGCCATAGATGATAGAAGGGATGCCGGCCAACAGGTCAACGGCAGGGCTGATGAGCTTGCGCACGCGCTTGCTGGCGATCTCGACCAGATACACGGCCGTGCCCACGCCTAGGGGCACACCCATGGCGAGCGCGCCGACGGTCACCAGACCCGAGCCGGCAAGCAGCGACACGATGCCGTAGTGACCCTCAGAGGGCGCCCACGTAAAGCTAAAGAAGTCCGCCAGACCGATGTCGGTAAAGACGGGCAGCGCCGAGTACGTGGTAAAGACAAAAATCAGGATGACGGTAACAACCGCCAAGAACGCGCAGGCAAAGAAGATCCACTGCAGCGCCTTCTCCTTGATATAGGTGCTGCGCGATACGAGCGCCAGCTCGCGCTTCTTGGGCGCCTGACCATTCTGCTCAGTCTGGGAGTTTTCCTGTGCTTCCATGCTACTCACTCCCCTTCTCGTCGTTGGTGACGGGGATAAAGCCCGCCTCGCGAATCTGCTTGTCCATCTTTTCGGACGTCACATAGTCGATGTAATCCTGCGCCTGCTGCGAAGGCGCACCCTTCACAAAGAAGTAAAGGTCGCGTGAGATGGGATAGCCGCCGCTCGCGACCGTCTTCTCGGACGCCTCAACATGATTGACCGAGACGGCCTTGACCGAGGTCTTGGCGTTGAGGCTATCGACGAAGCCCAGCGAAATGTAGCCAATGGCACCGTGCGAACGAGATACCACGTCGCGCACCTGGCCCGTGCCCGAAAGAACGGCCGAGCGGCGATCGAACGGGGTGCCGTCCATCACGATGGTGCGGAATGCTTCACGCGTGCCGGATGCCTCGTCTCGGTTGATGACCTGAATCTTCAGGTCCTCGCCACCGACCTCTTTCCAATTAGTAATCTTGCCGGCATAGATATCGCGGAGCTGCTCGGTCGAGAGGTTATCGACCGGGTTATCGTCGTTCACGATGACCGCGATACCGTCGTGGGCAATGACGATGGGAGTCAGGCCCAGATCCTGTTCGTCGGCATTGAGTCCACGGGAGGAGCTGGCGATATCGGCCGTGCCAGCGCTGACGGCTTCGATGCCAGCGGAAGAGCCCAAACCGGAAACGAGCACGTCGATGCCGGTCTCCTCCTTAAAGCCCTCTGCCGCAATCTCGGCGATAGGAAGGCAGGTCGTGGAGCCGGCCACGGTAATGGAAGAGGTAGAAGATCCCGAAGAACAGGCGCACAGCGTAAGCGTAAGCACAGCGGCGCTCAGGACCGATACGATCTTTCTCATAGCATCACGCCAATCGCGGCATGGCGCCCACAGGTGCCGTCCTCGTTACGGTAGGAATAAAAGCGGTCGTTCTGACGCACAGTCGAAAGCTGGGTATCCACGATATTATCCGCGTCCACACCGATATCTACCAACGCCTCACGAATGGCGGCAGATAGATCGAGCATGCGAGAAGCGCCCGCATCGATGCACGAAAACTCGGCGGCAAAGCGGTCCATGAGTTCCTGGGATACCTCATATTCGTCAGCCAAGATATGGGGGCCGATATAGGCGGAAACGTCGCTCGCATCGCAGCCGGCAGCATCGCAAAGCGCCTGGCACGCCTTGGCAGAAATACGTGCAATCGTGCCCTTCCAACCGGAGTGCACCACGGCAAACCCGCCGGGGGCCACCAGCACCACGGGAACGCAGTCGGCAAAGCAGAGCAGCACGGGCACGTCATGGGCCGTACAGACGATGGCATCGCAGCCCTCAGCAATCTGCTCGCGAACAGCCTCAAGATCGTCGGCGCCGTTCGAAGTCACCGTAACGATATGGTCACCATGTACCTGATTGGGCACGAGCAGATTATGCTCGCACTCAGTGGCACCCATAGCTTCGAGCGCTCGACGACGATTTTCTTGAACAGCAAAGGGGTCATCGCCTACATGCGAGCCCAGGTTGAGCGAGGAGTACGCATCTTCAGAAACGCCACCGGTGCGCTCGGTAAAGGCAAAACGGACATCGGATGTCGCGCCCTCCACCAACGTAACTCCATCATGGTCGACACGCGAAACGTTGTCCGCACGTGCTGCCATACTAAAGCCTCCTAATAACACAAGTACCGCGGCGTCGCCGCGCAGTCCGCGTTTATACGGCTGTCATACTTCCTTAAAAGGATACCCGCAGCGGTAGGGACCAAACGTAAAGGGAACGTAAGGAGATTGGAGGCTTTCGTTTACAAACGAGAAACAAAACGGGGTGCATCCAAATGGACACACCCCGTGCAGGTCGTTGAGAAAAACGAACTAGAAGCTACCGCGCTTCAGGAAGTCGGGAAGCTCGAACTGGTCGTTGCCAAAGTTGGGCAGCTCGGTACCACCGACGTTGCGGGTCGGAGCGGCCTGAGCCGAGCTGGCAGCCGGAGCGGTGCGCTGCGGCTCAGCGGAGGCAGCGGCCTTGCTCTGAGACTGCTGAGCAGCAAAGAGCTCATCCTGACGGTTGACGTTGGAGTCGGAGAAGCCCGTAGCGATGACGGTGATACGCACCTGATCGCCCAGGGACTCGTCGACAACGGTACCGAAGATGATGTTGGCCTCGGGGTCGACGGCGTTGGCGACAACGTCGGCGGCGTCGCTGATCTCCTGGATGCCCAGGTCCTTGGAACCGGCGATGGAGAGCAGCACGCGCGTGGCACCATCGATGGAGCTCTCGAGCAGCGGGCTGGAGATGGCCTGCTGGGCAGCGTCGACGGCACGAGTATCCCCAGAAGAGGTACCGATACCCATCATGGCGGTACCGGCCTGCTTCATGATGGTCTTAACATCGGCGAAGTCCAGGTTGATGATACCGGGGACGGTGATGAGGTCGGTGATGCCCTGGGTGCCCTGGGAAAGGACGCCATCGGCAATCGCGAAGGCCTCGAGCATGGTGGTCTTCTTCTCGGCGATGTCGAGCAGCTTATCGTTAGGAATGACGATCATGGTGTCGACGCAATCGGAGAGGGTCTTGATGCCCTCCTCGGCGCTCTTCTTACGTTTGCGGCCCTCGAAGGTGAAGGGCTTGGTCACGACGGCGACGGTCAGTGCGCCGACCTCGTTCATCGCGATATCGGCAACGATGGGAGCAGCGCCGGTACCGGTGCCGCCGCCCTCGCCGCAGGTGATAAACACCATGTCGGCGCCAGCGAGCGCCTCGGCGATGTCGTCGCGGGACTCATCGGCAGCCTTGCGGCCAACCTCGGGATTGGCGCCGGCACCCAGGCCGCGGGTAAGGTCGGTGCCGATGTGCACCTTGATATCGGCATCAGAGATCGCGAGTGCCTGAGCATCGGTGTTGATGGCAACAAACTCGACGCCGCGGATGCCCTCTTCGATCATTCGATTAACCGCGTTGGTACCGCCGCCGCCGACGCCGACCACCTTAATGACGGCAAGGTAGTTGTTGATCTCTGTCTCGTGCATGTCGGTCCTCCGAACAAAGGTTATAGCCATAGCATGGGTCGACCCCTGCGCACATTAACCTTCAGGTTGAAAGTAAATGCAAAGGTAAACCGTATTATGTTTGCACATTATGAACGTATCAGTCAAATAATTGACCGTGAAAACCAAACAAACCAGATAAACGGCGTGGTATGGCCCCTCAACAAAGCATCAACCAGCGCTACGAGGTCGGAGCATTTCTAAATGTGTAGTTGCCCGGAGAGCGCACATTGATATACGTTACGCCCTCTACCTGCGAAAGCAACTTGGTGACTACGCGTTCCTTCTTGGCGATATCGTCCGAATCGCCCAGCGACACCTCAATGCCGTTATTGAGGTTTGCCGAGATGGCTTCGACCGAAGGCGTGGAAATATCCTTGACTTGTCCCAAGAACTCGCTCGAAAAACCACGCACATAATCCAGGCCGGCCTTAACGGCTTTGGAGTTCACCGCCTGGCCGGAAACCGGAGCGACATCCGCCGAGACATCAGTCAACAACACCGCGCCATAATGCTTGGCGAGCGCCAGCGCGGCATCGATTCCGGTCAAGGTATTTGAGCCCTGCCCTGTCGTGATGACGTTGCCCTGGTCGTCCACTTCGACCGACGTCGACAGCGGGGCGATCCAGGTGTCATCGTCTCCGATAGCCCAGGCAAGGTCGTCGGAGCTGATATATGCAATGGCGATAACTTTACGCTCCGTCGGCGTGATGATAAGCGTATGGGGAAACTGGCGCTGGACATCTACGCCCGAGACCCACGGGTTTTGCTTGAGATCCTCGGTAATCTGGTCGGGATCGACGTTAAAAAGCGACGTTCCCTCGGGCAAGTCGATCAGCTGGATAGCATCGTGCTTCGTCACATGCTCGCTGCCTTGAATCTGAATATCAGTGGCAGTAAACAATCCAGAGTTGATCACCACGATGACAACGACGACGAGCACGGCCAAGACGGCCAAAACGCCGCCCACGATTTTGCCTTTGCCTGTAACGACAGAAGCGGCGTCTGATGTTTTATTTGCCATCGCTCCAAGTGAAGATAACGGGTTGAAGCCTTTTTTACTCGAAGGCTTCTTGGCGGTAGCCGGCACCGATGTCAGCGAGCGCGGTTTCGATGCGCCCAGCGTGCGGCCTGGACGCGCCGCTTTAGTTCCCGTCGAGGGCTTGGGAGTTGCCATGGGACGGGCAGGCTTGGCGCCCATAACAGGCTTTGACGTCACCGAGGGACGCGAGGACTTTTTTGCGGCCAGACGATTACCGAGCTGCGAGCCGACGACCGGACGACTGGCCTGTCGAGCATGCCCGACAGACTTAGAGTGCGCGACGGTATTGCGTTGAGGTTTGGCAGGCGCGCCGGAACGCCCTCCGGCGCGGCGGAAGGTGGGTTTCGATGCTCTAGAAGCCGAGGAATTTAACTTCCGGTCTGAGCTCGATGCCATACGCCTCCCTCACCTTTCCGTGCACATGTCTGATAACCGCGGCAACGTCATCGGCCGAGGCAGTTCCGTTATTAACGATAAAATTAGCGTGAACGGGCGAAACTTCCGCGCCGCCAATTGAAAAACCCTTTAATCCACAATCCTCGATAAGCTTGCCCACACTCGCATCGGGCGGGTTGCGAAAGACCGACCCGCAGGATGCGCGACCCATGGGCTGCGTACGCTTGCGCCTTGTAAGGTACCGCTCCATGCGCTCGCGAATGTCGGCCTTGGGCGCCGGTTTAAGCTTGAGCACGCACTCGAGGATGATCTCATTGCGGGGAAGGCTACATTCGCGGTAGCCCCAAGAGATCTCGGACCCCGCATAATGCTTGATACCGGATGCCGGGTCAAACGTTACGACATCCTCAACCAGCGAGCCAATCCACTCGGTCCGCGTGCCGGCATTCATAGATATCGCACCGCCGACCGAACCGGGAATGCCAACGGCAAACTCAAGGCCCGAGAGGCTACGCGACAGGGCATCGTTGACCAGGCGCGCAAACATCACGCCCGCACCGACCGTCAGCGTACAACCGTCATCGGCAACAACCGTGCGCTGGAACTCACGTCCGAGCGAAATGACGGCACCGCGATAACCGCCATCGGCAACCAGCAGATTGGAACCCTTGCCGATGATGACCCACGGCACCTGCTCGCGATCGAGCACCGCCACGGCGCGGCGGAGGGCATGATAGCTATGGCACGTCACAAAGAGGTCGGCCTTGCCGCCGATACGATAGCTCGTATGACGCGCAAGGCGCTCGTCCTCGATCACATCCGTGTCGATCATGCCCGAGAGCGCCATGACGGCGTTAAACAGACCCATTAGACTTAAGCGTCTTTCTTGGCAGTCAGATACTCAATGAACTCGGGACCGACGGTCGTAACGTCGCCGGCACCCATGGTGAGCAGCAGGTCGCCCTCGCCCACCATCTGCTCGAGCTCCTGATTGAGCTCAAGACGGCTGGAGCAGTACACGACCTCCTTGCCAGGATGCTTGGCGCGCACGGTATCGGCGAGCATCTTAGAGGTGACACCCGGAATGGGCATCTCGCCAGCCGAGAACACATCAATCAGCAGCAGTTTATCGGCATTGGCAAATGCATCGGCAAAGTCGTCGCACAGGGCCTGCAGGCGCGAATAGCGGTGCGGCTGGAACACGACGTCGACGTGCTTGTAACCCAGCGACGAAGCGGCAGCAAGCGTCGCCTTGATCTCGGTGGGGTGATGGCCGTAATCATCGACCACGGTGATGCCATCGATATCGCCCACGTGGGTAAAGCGACGGCGGACGCCCTCAAAGCTCGAGAGCGCCTTGGCGGCGGCGTCGATGTCAAGGCCCAGGACATGGGCGACGGTGAGCACCGCCGTGGCGTTGAGCATGTTGTGGCGACCGGGATTGCTCTTGATCTCCACAGCGCGCTCAGTGCCGTCCTCAAAGCGAACGATAAAGTCACTCTGGATGCCCTTGACATCCGGGTGCATGCAGACGATGTCGTTGCTCTCGGCAAAGCCGTAGGAAAGCACGTGACGGCCCGTCGACTTGGCGAGCTCGACCAGATGCGGGTCCTCACCGCAGACGATGACGGTGCCGTCCTCGCCCACCAGGCTCATGAATTTGGCGAAAGTTGCCTCGATCTCCTCGATACCAGAGTAGTGATCGAGGTGGTCGGCCTCGACGTTGGTCACAATGACTACGTTGGGGTTCAGGAACAGGAAGGAGCTGTCGGACTCGTCGGCCTCGGCGACAAAGTAGTCGCCCGAGCCGTTCTTGCCGTTCGTGTCATAGCCCTCGACGATGCCACCGATCAGGAAGCTCGGATCCAGACCCATGCGGTCGAGCATGGTGGCGCACATCGAAGACGTGGTTGTCTTGCCATGCGTGCCGGCAACAGCGACGGTGGTGTAGCCGTGACCCAAAGCAGAGAGCATCTTGGCACGGGGCCACACGGGAATACCAAGCTCGCGAGCGCGCACGAGTTCAGGGTTGGACTCCGGAATAGCGGTGGAGACAACAACCACGTCGGGCTTGACCTCGTCGATCGTGGCGGCCTCATGGCCCACATGCACCTTCACACCAGCGCGGGTAAGCTGGCGGATATAACGTGACGTCTTAAGGTCGGAGCCGGTAACGGCATAACCGCGCTCGTGCAGAACGAGGGCGATGCCGCTCATGCCGGCGCCGCCGATACCGATAAAGTGGGCGCTCTTAAACTCGGGCGCGGAGGTTGCAGTCTGGGAATCAGCCATGTGCTCGTGTACTCCTTGCGTAAACACTGCCTGTAACCCGTTAACTGTACCGCACCTACCGCATCAGCGCGAGGGCGACCGAAGATATCCCGTCTAACTAACGCAAACCCTCTACCGCATCCGCCAGAAGAGCGGCGGCTCTATCCTGAGCCAGACCACGCGCCGCCTGACGCATGGCGTCGCGCGCCGCCGCGTCATCGACCAGGTGCAGCAGCTCATCGGCAAAGGCAGAACCGTCGATATCGGCATCGGCGCAGAGCACGCCGGCCCCGGCGTCGACCAGATAACGAGCATTGGTGGTTTGGTGGTCGGCCGTCGCATGCGGATACGGCACGAGCACCGAGGGCACGGCGAGCGCAGCGATCTCGGCCACGCTCGATGCACCCGAACGCGAGAGCACCAAATCGGCAGCAGCCAGCATATCGCCCATGTTGTCGATGTAAGGCTGGACGCGGTAACGCTTCGCCTCCTCGGGCGTCAGCGCCAAAGCGCGCTCGGTCTCCTCAAAGCCGTCGGCACCCGTCGAATGCAACACATAGAGGTTCTTGCGCGAAAGCAGCTCGTTTTTGAGCGAAGTCACGCGCTCGTTGAGGTGCTGGGCGCCAAGTGAACCGCCAAAGACGAGCAGCAGCGTAGCGTCCTCGGGAACGCCAAGTGCCTTGCGGCCGCGAGCACGATCGCCCTCGATCACCGAGCGACGTACGGGGTTGCCGGTCATGAGCACGTGGTCAGGGTCACCTTCGCGCTCAAAGACCGAACGCGCTGCCGGCACCGAGATGCACACGCGGGCGGCGTGGGAGTTCATCATCTTGTTGGCCAGGCCCGGAACAGAGTTCTGCTCATGCAGCAGATACGGAACGCCTGCGCCCTTGCACCACCCCAGCAGCGGAACCTCGACATAGGCACCAAAACCGATGGCGGCATCGGGCTTGCCGACCTTTGAGAAATGACGGGCGAGCGCACGCTTGGCCTTATTGACACGCCACAGCGAGGTCAGCGCCGTCCAAGGACGGGAGCGGTCGAAGCCCGTGACCGTAATGGGCACAAAATCAAACCCAGCCTCGGGGACCAAACGACCCTCGAGCTTGCGCGACTGGCCCACGAACACAACGTGGTGGCCACGGTCACGCAGTTCTTCGGCCAAGGCGAGCGCGGGGTTGATGTGTCCTGCCGTGCCGCCGGCTGCAATAGCAACGGTCATTTTATCGGTCATGGTAGTCCCTTCGTACACGCGGTCCCTGGTCGTCGGTGCGCAGACGCGCCGACGGGTCCGAGTTCAAATCGATTCGATTATATCCGCCGCCCGCGTTGCGAGGAGTTGGGCGCTGCGGACGACCTTGCGGCGCCGTTCGCTGACGCGGACGGGCTGCCGGCTCGGATGTAGAACCATCCAGAACGGTAAAGCCGCTACGCGAAGGTCGTTCACCGCGCACATGGGCTACGCCGGCGGCACTCTCCTCCATAACGGCAAAGCTCTCGCGGCGACGGTCGTACTCATCGCGACGGGCGCTCTCGTACGAAACGCGCAGGATCAGACCGGCAAGCATAAGCGACACAATAATCGATGAACCGCCGTAGCTAATAAACGGCAACGGTTTGCCCGTCATGGGAAACACGTTGAGGATGCCCAGCGCGTTAATCAAAAACTGCACCGCGAGAATGACCGCGGAGCCAGACGCCATAAGCGCGCCCCGACGATCGGTCGCCTGCTCGGCAATGCGAAACGCCGAGTAGATCAGCATCGCAAACACCAAGAAGAACAGCACGGTTCCGACAAAGCCGACTTCCTCGCCAATGATGGCCAGGATGTAGTCATTATGCGCCTCGGGCAGATACGAGTACTTCATGGTTGAGTTGCCGATGCCACGGCCGAACAGACCGCCCGAGGCAAAGGCCATGATGGCAAGCGTGGCCTGATAGCCGTCACCATACTCGTCAGCCCAAGGGTTCAAGGCAACCTGAATACGCACCATACGGTACGGCTCTGCGACAAGTGCAATCACGATCACGAGAATGCCGAAGATTAGCACGCCGATGATAAATCTGGGGTCGAGACCCGCAAACAACGCCATGCACATGAGGGTCAACAGGATGATCAGGACAGTACCGAAATCGGGCTGGATAAAGATCAGAAAGAGCGAAATACCCAGGTAGATGCCCATCTTGCGAAGGAATTCGTTGATGTTGCCACCGGGCGAAAAGAAGCGATCAAGCATGATGGCCGAATACGCAATGGCAAATGGCTTTAAAAACTCGGAAGGCTGGAACTGAATACCGGCGATGTTGAGCCAGCGCGTGGCGCCACGGCTGCCGCTGCCCACCAAGAACACCAGAAACAGTAGCCCTATCATGCCGATAAGGAAGATCCTAAGCACATCCTCCCCAAACCAGCTGTCCGGCAAAACGCGCACGATGGCAATCAGCGCCAGAACACCAACCACGGCAAACGAGGCCTGTCGACCCAGGAAAAACGTCGCCGAGCCATTCTCGTGCAGCGCCTCGACCGAAGACGCCGAGTACACCATCAGCAGACCAAAGCACACCAAAGTAAACAGGCAGGCCATAAATATCAGACGGGGGCGCATGATGCGGGCGGGAACGCCGGCAATATAGCGTTCGCTAAACGACTGCCCGCCGCGACCGGAACGCGGCGCGCTACGCCGCGAGGAAGCACGGTCCGAGTCGGGCCTCCTCATACCTTGTCGGGGGCTCTCCTCTCTCACCGGCAACCCCTATTCCATTTGCGATTTCGCTGCAGCGGCAAGCTGAGCCACGTAGTCCTTAAACACGCGGCCGCGCTCCTCATAGCCCGAGAACTCATCGAACGAAGAGCAGGCAGGAGAAAGTAAGATCACGTCGCCACGGCTCGACAGCGAACGGGCAACGTCCACGGCATCGCGTAGGTCATCCGCTTGGGCGATATCCACATCGCCATCGACATCGGCCTCGTCCATAGCGGCGGTAAAGCGCTCGCGCGCATCGCCAAAGCAGACGACCGAGCGCACGTTATCCATAACGACGCGCGCGAAGTCCGTGAGCGGCGTGCCCTTATCGTGGCCGCCGAGCAGCAAGATCACGTTGTCATCGGGAAATGCCGTCAGTGCCTTCTCGACCGCGTCGGTGTTGGTCGCCTTGGAATCGTTGACGTAGCGCACTCCGTCAATCTCGCCGCACGGCTCCACGCGGTGCTCGAGCGGCTGGAACGAGGCCAGACCGCGGCAAATGCCCTCGGGATTGGCACCGACGGCCAGGACAGCCGTGGCAGCGCACAGGGCATTGATAACATTGTGATGGCCCGAGATCTTGAGCTCGGATGTAGCGATGAGCGGGGTCTCGACGCCCTTCAGGCGCACGATCATCTTGCCATCGCGCACAAAGGCGGCGTCTGCACCCTCGGGCTCGTCAAAAGCGACCTTGCAGATGCGACGACCCGGCGTGTAGATGTACTCATCGAACTCGTGAATGCCGGCGTCTTCGACGTCGACGACCATCAGATCGTCATCGACCATATTGTCAAACAGTTTGATCTTGGCAAGCGCATAGTTCTTATGGCTCTTATGCCAGCCCAAGTGGTCGGGAGTGATGTTGAGCAGCACCGCCACGCGAGGGTGGAGCTCGGTGGTCGTAGCAATCTGATAGCTCGAGAGCTCAGCCACAAACCACTCGTTGTGGGCTCGGCCGTCAATCTCGTTGATAGGCGGCTCGCCGATGTTGCCGACAGCTACACTGGCCTCACCGGAAGCCTTGAGCAGATAATCGGTCAGCGACGTGGTGGTCGTCTTGCCGTTGGTGCCCGTGATGGCAATCCAGTTATCGGGCGACAGGCGATAGGCAAACTCGGGCTCACCCATAATCTGGGCGGCATGCTCGCGCCCGGCCTTAAAGAAGCCCGAGAACTCCGAGATGCCTGGGCACGTCACGCATACGTCATAGGCGCCCTCGACCTGTTCGGTCCCATAGACAAACGACGCACCGGCAGCCTCGAGCGCACGCGTGGCGTCATTGGGCTCAGAGGTGCCGCCGCCATACACGGTAACGGCGCTTACGCGCTCTGGATGTGCCAGCGCCCAGCGGGCGACATCGAGACCGGATTTGCCCTGACCCAAAACGAGCAGGCTAAAGACATCAGCAAGAGGCATGAAAGACCACTATCCCAACTGGAAGAACAGGGCAAGGCCAACGGCACCAAATGCCGCAGCGATAATCCAAAAACGGATGACGACCTTGGTCTCGGCCCAACCCTTCTTTTCGAAATGATGATGGATGGGCGCCATAAGGAAGACGCGCTTGTGCGTAAAGTGGAAGTAGACAACCTGAATCATGACCGACAGGGTCTCAACGATAAACAGGCCACCGATGATGAGGGAGACGACCTCGGTGTTAGTCATGATGGACGTACAGGCAAACGCGGCACCCAGAGCAAGCGAGCCGGTATCACCCATAAAGATGCTCGCCGGATAGCAGTTGAACCACAGAAAGCCCAGGCAGGCACCGGCACACGCGGTGCAGAAGATGGACAGGTTCACGTCTCCGTGCAAAAACGCCATGGCAGCCATGGCGAGCATGGCGATCATGGAGGTGCCGCCAGCAAGACCGTCAAGGCCATCGGTCAAGTTCACGGCATTAGAAAGACCGGCAATCATCAGCCAGCAAAAGACAATATAGAGCCACGGGAACGAATAGCCGCAGATGGTAGTCGAAAGCACGCCAAGGTCAATCGTCAACCCACCGGGGAAACGAATCTCGGGGGCGACGCCGCACCAGTTGACGGCAAGCACCGTAAAGGTGACACAGATAATGGTTAGGCCGATCATCTTGGCATGAGGCGTCAGACCGAGCGAGCGCCCATGCGTAACGGAGGTCAGGTCGTCAATCAGGCCCAGAACGCCGGTCGCCAGCGTGGCGAGCAGCACGAGCACGAGCTCGGTGGTGAGCTTGCCCATCAGCAGGCAGGTCAGCGAGATCGCGACGAGGATGACAACGCCACCCATGGTGGGCGTTCCCTGCTTAACCAAATGACGCTTGGGGCCGTCGGCACGAACCTGCTGGCCGATACCCTCGACCTTGAGTAGCTTGATCCACCACGGCATGAGCAGCAGCGCAATGGCGGCGGCGATGCCAAGCCCCAAAAAAGCCTGATACGTTGGATACGAGGGATTGCCGAACATGGGCTAGCACACACCTTCCACAAAGCGGTCGAGCTCAACAAAGCGGGAACCCTTGACCAGTACAACATCATGTTTTTCAAGCGCGCCGCCCATGCGGTCGAGCACCTGCTGATAATCGGAGAACACCTGGATGCGGTCCTCGTCCATACCCATCATGCGCGCGGCATCGGCCATAAGCTGGGCCAGCTCACCACCCACGCACGCCAGCATGTCGAGCTTCTTGGCGGCGGCATAGGCGCCCACGAGCTCATGCATGCGAGGAGCCTCATCGCCCATCTCGCCCATCTCGCCCAGGATCGCCATGCGAGACCCCGTGCACGAAAGCGAGCACAGTAGATCGAGACCAGCAGCCATGGATTCGGCGCTGGCGTTATAGGAATCGTCAATGACGCGGGCACCGCTCTTGGCGCGCTTGATCTCCTGGCGGTGACCGGTAATCGTGAGGCCCCTAAAGGCAGCATCGATCTGCTCGGGCGTCACGCCCAGGCGATAGGCAACCGCGGCGGCCTTAACGGCATTTGGAACGGACTGCACGCCGGGGATAGCAAGCATGGTATCGATTGTCTCGCCCTGACCAAAATCGAGCGTAAAGACCGGACGGCCCTCGTCATCAACACGAACTTCGCGGGCGCGGACCTCATCATCGTCCGAGACGCCGGCCAGCATCACATCGATACCAGCAGGCTGGGCGAACGTATCGCGAATGAACGGCGTAAAGTCGTCCTCGCCGCCCAAAACCAGTAGCGGCAAATAGTCGCCGGCGGCGCACATACCCTGGACAATCTCGGCCTTAGCGCGGGCGATGTTCTCGCGGCTGCCCAAAATGCCGATGTGAGAGGTACCGATCTTGCTCACGATGGCAAGGTTGGGATTGGCGGACTGGGACAGGCGCTCAATCTCGTGGAAATGGTTCATGCCCATCTCGAGCACCAGGACCTCGGTATCGGCCGGAGCGGAAAGCACCGTGAGCGGCATGCCGATCAGGTTATTGAAATTGCCCTTGGTGGCCCAGACACGATAGCGCTTGGCGAGCACAGCGGCGAGCACGTCCTTGGTCGTCGTCTTGCCGATGGAACCGGTAATGCCAACGACCAGGCAGCCAAGCTCCAGACGGTACGCGTGCGCCAAACGCAGCAGAAACTCCTCGGGATCATCGGTCAGCAAGATGGCACAGCCCTTGTCCTGCGCCAGCGAGACCAGCTCAGCCTCGGGCTCACGCGTCATCACGACGGCGCCGGCACCCGACTGGACGGCACGGGAAGCAAAATCATTGCCGTCGACGTTTTCACCGGGAAAGGCGACGAAAATCGTCCCTTCCTCGACCTGGCGCGAGTCGATAACGCACCCGCGGCATACCCGATCGACTTCTCCCGTCACGGTTCGGGCCCCTGTTGCGGCCGCGAGGTTGTTGACGGCGATCTCTATCATTGCAGCTCCCCTGTAAACCTAAATAATGCTATCGGCGTATTGTATCCCAGCGCCGCGCATGCGTGGTGCAGGGCATGTGAACACCCCTCATATGGGACAACAAACCACGCCCCAAAGATTGTAACCCCCTACTTCGTGTGTGGGATACCCAGCACGTCGAGCGCGTTGGCCATAATGGACTGGAACGGCACCGCAGCGGCATCTGAGCCGCTCGGCGTTCCGTCGAGCGTGATATAGCACAGCACCTTGGGCGATTGTGCCGGTGCAAAGCCCATAAAGGACGACATGTAGTTCTCCTTGAGGTAGCCGCCGTTCTCGTCGGCACGTTCGGCCGTACCGGTCTTACCCGCCACGTCATAGCCGTCAACCGCGCCGCCAACGCCCGTTCCCTCCGACACGACCGTCTGCATGCACGATGTCACCTGGGATGCGGCGTCCTCCGAAATCGCGCGCTCGCCTTCGCCCCAGTCCTTCTCGTCGCCTTTGCTGGACTTATAGAAGTGCGGGGTCATCATCACGCCGCCGTTGGCGATGCCGCCCACGGCACGTGCGATCTCAATCGGCGAGACAGACAGCGCCTGTCCAAAGCTCATCGAGCCCAGCGTGGCGCCGTCATACTGGTCACGCTCCTTGACGATGCCCAGGCTCTCGCCCGGAAAATCGACACCAGAGCTGTGACCGATGCCCCACTTGTCCACATAGGCGGCAAAGTCGTCGGCACCGATCTTGCGCCCCACCAGGACAAATCCCACGTTGGACGAACGGCGCATCATCTCGCGCACATCCATGGTCATGGCGTAGTCGCGCTTGTCGGCATCGGTGACGGTATCGTCGCCCACCTTGATGCTCGCCGGCACCTCAAACGACGTACTCGACCGCACGACACCCAAGTCGAAGCCGGCGCCCGCCACGAGCGTCTTAAAGACCGAGCCGGGCTCGTAGGCGTCGGTGACCAGTCGCAGGTTCATATCCTCGGTCTTGGCGTTTTCCAAATCGGTCTGGTCGTAGGTCGGATACGAGCAGGCGGCGAGAATTTCACCGGTCGTGGGGTCGGTGACCAAAGCCGAGCCGTTCTTGGCCTTTGTCTTCTCGACAGCCTCTGCCAGAGCGTCCTCAGCCGCACGCTGGATATTGACATCGAGCGTCGTCACGATATCAACGCCGTCGACCGCAGCCACCTTTTTATAGGCACCGCCCGCGATATAGCTGCCGTCCCTCGCGCGCTCGCGTACGAGAGAACCGTTCGTGCCAGTCAGAAGCTTGTTGTATTGCTTTTCGAGACCAGTCAAGCCGTCGTTGTCTACATTCACTACACCCAGCACCTGCGATGCCAGATTGCCGTATGGATATACGCGCTTCATGGCCTGCTCAAAAAGCACGCCGGGCAGGTTCTTCTTCTCCAGCACCACAGCATCGTCTTCGTCCACCTGGCGCTTGATATACACCCAGGTTCCATCGGACTCGACGAGCTTGCGGCAGGTCTTTTTATCGATTCCAGTTGCCTTGACCAGCGCCGACACCGTCTTGTCAACGTCCTCGACAAGTTGCGGGTTCACGGCGATGTTGCGACATTCGACCGACGACGCCAGCACGTTACCGTTGCGGTCGTAGATGGTGCCACGTTTGGCATAGAGGGTCTGCGCAAGCAGGCGACGCGCATCGGCACGCTCGCGCAGTTTATCGGCTTCGACAATTTGATAGTCAGCAAGGCGAAAGACGCCCAAGCCCAAGCCAAGCCCAATGAATCCCATAACGGCTTTGCGGCGAGGCAGCGGCGTGCCTGTGAGCCATTCGGTCGACGAGCTCTTGCGCGACCTGGTGTTATGCACTTGAGGGCCGCCCGAGCCGCGAAGTCGCGACGCCGGGTCGTTGCCACGGGACCGCCCGGCGTTGTAAGATTGCCGACCCGTTCCTTGATAACCAGAACGTCCCCGCGACGAGGGACGTCCAGAACCGCGGCCACCATCGGAACCGCGGCGATAGTCATTTGTCATACTCAGCTACCGTCTTGCTACTGAGCGGTCGCGGTCGCGTTGGCGCCCGCGGCTGCATCCTGCGAAAAGTCAAGTGTAACGCTCTCGCTGGGCTCCACCATGCCATAAGCACCCGCAAGGTCGCGAATGCGCGTGTCGGCGCCATAGACCGAGTGCATGACCTCCAGGTCGGAGCTCTCATCGGTCGCCTTTTCGAGCGTGTTGGTAAGCGCGGCGTTGCTGTTGAGCACCTGGGCCGTAACGCCGGCGAGCGCCACGCGGGCGACACCGATCGTCATGAAGATGGCCGCAATGATGCAAAACGTTTTAAGAACGCTCATGAAAACCGGGCTTACTGCCTGGTTTGCCTGACGGCCCGCGCCCGTGTAGACATCAAAGCGCGGCGTGCGCTGCTCGCGGGGAGCAACGGGAGCCTGCGGCGTCTCACGATAGGCGGGCATGGCGTTCATATCATAGGCGAGTGCTGCGTTTGAGGTGTTGTAGCCCATGATATGCCGCCTCCCATCCCGAGTACGTTGGTAGTGTGTTTAAGCTTCGTTTATGGTGCGAGCGGGAGGTCCAATATCGCGCGGTCGCGCCTACAGACGCTGCGCCACGCGGATTTTGGCTGATCTCGCCCGAGGGTTGCGCTCAACCTCATCAGGCTGGGCAACCAGGGGTTTGCGGGTGATGACCTTGAGTATCGGCACGTTGCCGCACACGCATACCGGAATCTCCGGCGGACACGTGCACCCCTGGCTCATCTCCTTAAAGTGGTTCTTTACGATACGGTCCTCGAGCGAGTGATACGAGATGACGCAGATACGCCCGCCCGGGTTGAGCCACCTGGTGGCGGCATCAAGCCCTCGCTCGAGCACATCGAGTTCGTGATTGACCTCGATGCGAATGGCCTGGAAACTTTTCTTGGCCGGGTGTCCGCCATGCCGACGAGCGGCAGCCGGGATACCCGCCTTGATGATCTCGACAAATTGGCCGGTGGTTTCGATCGGTTCTTGCTCGCGGCGACGCACGATCTCGCGCGCGATCTGCGAGGCGAACTTCTCTTCGCCGTAGACGCGTAGAATCCGGGCGAGGTCGTGTTCGTTATAGGTGTTGATGACCTCAGCTGCGTTTAAGGTGTTATTACCCGGATCCATCCGCATGTCCAATGGGGCGTCCTCGTTATACGAAAAGCCCCTGCCAGGGATATCGAGTTGCGGTGACGAAACGCCCAAATCGAACAGGAAGCCATCGACCCCGGGCACCTCGGCCGAGCAAAGCAGCTCGTCCAAGTCGCCGAAGTTGCCCTTCAGCAGCTGGTGCGGAACGCCGGGAACCTCGCGGTCCAAACGGGCGCCAGCGGCCTCGAGGGCCATGTCGTCCTGATCGACGCCGAGCAAAAGGCCCGTCTCCCCCACCTGCGCGGCCATCTTTACCGAATGGCCGGCACCGCCAAGGGTGCAATCGCAGACAACGGAGCCGCTCTTTAGCTGCAGCGACTCAAGCACTTCGCCGAGCATGACAGGTTCATGCCGATATTCTTGTGTCAAGATCCCACGCTCCATCCGTTACCCGTGCCTTGCCCTTACGAGAAGAAGAGGTCCAGCAGGGCCTCATCGTCATCGTCCTCATCGGCCGCGGCGCGATCCCAAACCTCAAGGTGGTCGTAGTTGCCCACAACCGTGACCTCGCGGTCGAGGTTCGCCTGCTTGCGGAGAGACTCGGAAAGACCGATACGACCGGCGCTGTCCACATCCATCGACGTGGTGCGCTTGTTGATCGCCCTCATGAGCTTCTGGTCGTTAATGTCACGCGGGTTAAAACCCTCGTGGCCCTCACGACCCGCGAAGAGTCCTTCGACCCACTTATCGAAGGCCTCGGCAGAGAACACGTACAGAGCATCGACATCCAGGGCTTTGAACACGCGAACGTGCTCTCCAAGCTCCTCGCGAAGGGGTGCAGGCAGGGACAGACGACCTTTTGCATCGAGATTGCGCTCGTATGCACCAGTCATTCCCATGTGCGCCCTCCCCTCGGTTACTCAGATGGCACGTACGCGGGGAACCACCCCGC